>JAISIZ010000020.1 GCA_031261785.1 Mediterranea sp. (in: CFB group bacteria) | reverse complement strand
TTGGACAGCAACCTGTTTGCCTTGGAAGAGAAATGGGGGGCGATGGAGCACGAGAAAACCCTGCCAACCCGTCTGAGCGGCCTCATCAAACGAGCCAGCGAACAGACGGGCAAGGGCGTGGTAGTGCTCATCGACGAGTACGACAAGCCCCTGCTCGACACGATGGACAATCCGGAGCTGCACGCGCTGATACGTCCCCAGCTCCAGGCCTTCTACAGCGTGCTGAAGAGCGCCGACCCATACCTCCGCCTCCTCTTCTTTACGGGCGTGACGAAGTTCGGCCAGGCCGGCGTGTTCAGCGGCATGAACCAGCCGAAGGACATCAGCATGGACAGGCGGTACGCCGGCATCTGCGGCATTACCGAGACGGAGCTGGTGGACAATTTCCAGCCCGAGCTGCACGCCCTGGCCGAAACGGAACAGATGACCTACGAGGAGACTTTGGCGAAGATGCGACGGATGTACGACGGCTACCACTTCTGTGAGCGCACGGAGGGTATCTACAATCCATTCAGCGTGCTCAACACGCTCGACCAATCGAAATACGCCTATTACTGGTCCCGCACCGGCACCCCGACCTTCTTAGTCAAGCTCATCAAGGCGAAGGGCTTAAATGTCTCCAGCCTGGAAGACGCGATCTCCGTCGCGCAAGACGACTTCACCGACTACCGGATCGACGACGACAACCTCATCCCCTTCATGTACCAGAGCGGATACCTCACTATCAAGGATTACGATCGTTCCATAGGACAGTACACGCTGGGCTTCCCCAACGAGGAGGTCCGCATAGCTTTCCTGAAAGCCCTGCTCCCGCTCTACTTTCCCCAAAACAAGGATCGACAGTTCAATTCGACACTCTTCCTACGCGACCTGCGTGACGGCGACGTTGACGCCTTCATGATCCGCCTGCAAGCCTTCCTCGCCGACATCCCCTACGGCCAGGAGGAGAAATCGGAGAACTATTACCAGACGGCGCTCTACATGCTCTTCACCCTCATGGGCGAATATGCCCGCATGGAACGGCAGACGGCCAGGGGCCGCGCCGACCTCGTGGTGGAGATCGCCGGCACCGTCTACGTCTTCGAGTTCAAGATGATCGGTTACGGCACCGCGGCCGAGGCGCTAAGGCAGATCGACGAGAAAGGATACCTTATTCCATATAATGCCAGCGGCAAGAAATTGGTGAAGATTGGCGCGGCGTTCAGCAAAGAGACCCGCACGCTGGGCGAATGGTTGGTGGGGTAAGAAATTGTACGGGGTCTCACCTTAGCATCGCTAACGGCCATTTTGTCAGTCGCACGACTGACAGGCGCCGCGTTTCTTCGCTTTGGCACACTTTTCGCATGGCGCTTCGCGTCCCGCTCGCTTTTCGGGCGGGATACGCTTAATTACTACTTCAATATAAGTATAACAATATAAAAAATGCGTAATTATGAACATTAGACCATTAGCAGACAGAGTACTCATTCTTCCCGCTCCCGCGGAGGAAAAGACGGTGGGAGGGATCATTATCCCGGATACCGCGAAAGAGAAACCATTGAAAGGTGAAGTGGTGGCGGTAGGCCACGGAACGAAAGACGAAGTCATGGTACTGAAGGTAGGCGACACCGTGCTCTACGGCAAGTACGCCGGCACCGAGCTTGAGGTGGACGGCACCAAATATCTCGTCATGCGCCAGAGCGACGTCGTCGCCGTACTGGAATGAAGCTACGATAAAGAAGTCATCACACAACGATCAATCACCGATTAAAAATCAAATCATCACATTATGGCAAAAGAGATTTTATTCAATATCGACGCCCGCGACCAACTGAAGAAAGGCGTCGACGCTTTGGCCAACGCCGTTAAGGTTACGCTTGGCCCCAAAGGACGCAATGTCATCATCGAGAAGAAGTTTGGCGCGCCGCAAATCACCAAAGACGGCGTGACAGTGGCCAAGGAGATCGAGCTGGCCGACGCCTACCAGAACACGGGCGCGCAGCTTGTCAAGGAAGTGGCCTCCAAGACCGGCAACGACGCCGGCGACGGCACCACCACGGCCACCGTGCTGGCACAGGCTATCGTCACCGAGGGACTGAAGAACGTCACCGCGGGAGCCAGCCCCATGGACATCAAGAGAGGCATCGACAAGGCCGTGGCCAAGGTCGTGGAATCCATCAAGGCGCAAGCCGACACCGTGGGCGACAACTACGACAAGATTGAGCAAGTGGCCACGGTATCGGCCAACAACGACCCCGTGATAGGGAAGCTCATCGCCGACGCCATGCGTAAGGTATCCAAGGATGGCGTCATCACCATCGAGGAAGCCAAAGGCACCGACACCACCATCGGCGTGGTAGAGGGTATGCAGTTCGACCGCGGCTACCTCTCGGCCTACTTCGTCACCAATACCGAGAAGATGGAGTGCGTGATGGAGAATCCCTACGTGCTCATCTACGACAAGAAGATTTCCAACCTCAAGGATTTCCTCCCCATCCTGGAGCCGGCCGTGCAGACGGGACGCCCGTTGCTGGTCATCGCCGAGGACGTGGATAGCGAGGCGCTCACCACCTTGGTGGTCAACCGCTTGCGCTCGCAACTGAAGATATGCGCCGTGAAGGCCCCGGGCTTCGGCGACCGCCGGAAAGAGATGCTTGAGGACATCGCCATCCTTACCGGTGGCTTGGTCATCAGCGAAGAGAAGGGACTGAAGCTGGAGCAGGCCACCATCGAGATGCTGGGCACGGCCGAGAAGGTGACGGTGACGAAAGACAACACCACCATCGTGAACGGCGCCGGCGACAAGCAGGATATCAAGGAGCGCTGCGAGCAAATCAGGGCGCAGATTGCCGCCACGAAGTCCGACTATGACCGCGAGAAGCTGCAAGAGCGCCTGGCCAAGCTGTCGGGTGGCGTTGCCGTGCTCTACGTGGGTGCCGCCTCCGAGGTGGAGATGAAAGAGAAGAAGGACCGCGTTGACGACGCTCTCCGCGCCACCCGCGCGGCCATCGAGGAAGGCATCGTGCCGGGCGGTGGCGTGGCCTATATCCGCGCGATCGACGCCCTCGACGGCATCGAAGGCGACAACGCCGACGAGACGGTAGGTGTCGACATCATCAAGCGCGCCATCGAGGAGCCGCTGCGCCAGATCGTGGCCAACGCCGGCAAAGAGGGTGCCGTGGTGGTACAGAAAGTGCGCGAGGGTAAGGCCGACTTCGGCTACAACGCCCGCCTCGACAAGTACGAGAACCTGCACGCCGCAGGCGTGGTCGACCCCGCCAAGGTGGCACGTGTAGCGTTGGAGAACGCCGCCTCCATCGCCGGCATGTTCCTCACTACCGAGTGTGTCGTCGTGGAGAAGAAGGAAGAGAAGCCCGACATGCCCATGGGCGGCGCCCCGGGTATGGGCGGCATGGGTGGCATGATGTAATGGCGGCCCATACCGTATAGATAGGACCAAAAAACGGAGCCGCTCCCCTCGGAAGAGGGAGGCGGCTCTTTTTTTAGGGTTGGCGAATCGTCCGCGCCAATGGCGTCACTCCTTCTCTCCGTACGCCAGGTCGCCAGCGTCGCCCAGTCCGGGTACGATGTACGAATGTTCGTTCAGGTCGGGGTCGATGGCGGCGCACCACACGGTGGTCTTCTCGGTGGGGAACACTTGCCGGATGTGCTCCACGGCCTCCCGGCTGGCGATGATGGAGGCGATGTGTATCTCCGCCGGCACGCCCTTGGTGAGCATGGCCTGGTAGCTCAGCTCCATGCTGCCGCCGGTGGCGAGCATGGGATCGGTCATGATGAGCGTCTTGCCGTCGATGCGGGGCGAGGCGATGTACTCGATGAAGATGTCGAACTTCAGCGTGTCCTTGTACTTGCGGTAGGCGGAGACGAAGGCGTTCTCGGCCCGGTCGAAATAGCTCAGGAAACCCTGGTGGAAAGGCAGTCCGGCCCGGAGGATGGTGCTGATGACCAACGCGTTGTCGGGCGTGCTCACCGACGCCGTGCCCAGCGGTGTGGGTACGTCCTTCGCCGAGTAGGTGAACTCCTTGCTGATCTCGTAGGCCATTACCTCGCCGATGCGCTCGATGTTGCGCCGGAAGCGCAGGCGATCGCGCTGAACCTCCACGTCGCGAATCTCGGCGACGTACTGGTTGAGGATGGAATTGGTCTGACTAAAATTGATTACTTTCATGCGGTGCTCTTGACTTTGATATACGGCGCGCCTCTCTGGTCGTGAGGAGCGTTACGTAGCGCGAAATAAACGATTATCTTTTGATTTGCAACATTCAGTTGGCAGATATTGTTAGCGATTTATAAAAGAATGGCTATTAGGGAAAAATTTCTCTAATCGCCCGCCCCCCTTCCCAAAGAAAGTGTTACTTTTGTAGCCGAATCAAAAGAGGGCGCCGCCCCCAGCCCATAGAGAAGGTAAAAAGAACAATAAAAAACAGTATACCAATTTAATTAATTCAAAAAGAAATGGCAAAGTTAGATTTAAGCAAGTACGGTATCACCGGAGTGACAGAGATCCTGCACAATCCGTCGTACGACGTTTTGTTCGCCGAAGAGACAAAACCTGGTTTGGAAGGTTTCGAAAAAGGCCAGCTGACCGACATGGGCGCAGTAAACGTGATGACTGGCGTGTACACCGGACGTTCTCCCAAAGATAAGTTCTTCGTGAAAGACGAGACCAGCGAGAACACCGTGTGGTGGACATCGGACGAGTACAAGAACGACAACAAACCCGTCGACGCGAACTGCTGGAAGGCCGTGAAGGAACTGGCCACCAAGGAACTCTCCAACAAGAAACTCTATGTGGTCGACGCGTTCTGCGGAGCCAACGAAAATAGCCGCCTGAAGCTGCGCTTCATCATGGAAGTGGCTTGGCAGGCTCACTTCGTGACCAATATGTTCATCCGCCCCACCGAAGCCGAGATGGAGAGCTTTGGCGAACCCGACTTCGTCATCATGAACGCCTCCAAGGCCAAGGTAGAGAACTACAAGGAGCTGGGACTGAACTCGGAGACGGCCATCGTCTTCAACCTCACGGAGAAGATACAGGTCATCCTCAACACTTGGTACGGCGGCGAAATGAAGAAGGGCATGTTCTCGTACATGAACTACCTCCTCCCGCTGCAAGGCATGGCTTCCATGCACTGCTCGGCCAACACCGACATGGACGGCCAGAACACCGCCATCTTCTTCGGCCTCTCGGGCACGGGAAAGACCACGCTGTCGACCGACCCCAAGCGTCTGCTCATTGGCGACGACGAGCACGGCTGGGACGATGAGGGCGTGTTCAACTTCGAGGGCGGCTGCTACGCCAAGGTCATCAACCTCGACAAGGACAGCGAACCCGACATCTGGAACGCCATCAAGCGCGACGCCCTGCTGGAGAACTGCACCGTGAACGAGGCTGGCGCGATCAACTTCGCCGACAAGTCGGTGACGGAGAACACCCGCGTGTCGTACCCCATCTACCACATCAACAACATCGTGAAGCCCGTCTCCAAAGGCCCGGCCGCGAAGCAGGTCATCTTCCTGTCGGCCGACGCGTTCGGCGTGCTGCCTCCCGTATCCATCCTCAACCCCGAGCAGACGAAGTATTACTTCCTCTCTGGCTTCACCGCCAAGCTGGCCGGCACCGAGCGTGGCATCACCGAGCCTACGCCGACTTTCTCGGCTTGCTTCGGCGCCGCGTTCCTCTCGCTCCACCCCACCAAGTACGGTGAGGAGCTGGTGAAGAAGATGCAGAAGTCGGGCGCGAAGGCTTACCTGGTGAACACGGGCTGGAACGGTAGCGGCAAGCGCATCTCCATCCGCGACACGCGTGGCATCATCGACGCCATCCTCGACGGCTCCATCGACAAGGCTCCCACGAAGACGATTCCCTACTTCGACTTCGTAGTGCCCACCGAGCTGCCGGGTGTAGACCCCAATATCCTCGACCCGCGCGACACCTACGCCTCCGCCTCCGAGTGGGACGTGAAGGCTAAGGACCTCGCCGGCCGATTCATCAAGAACTTCGCCAAGTTCGAGCACAACGCCGCCGGCAAGGCATTGGTTGCCGCCGGCCCGAAGCTCTAAGCGAAGCATCCCCCCGAGAAGATTCTTTCATTTTAAGATTTTTTCTATAAGCAAAGGCGACCCGAAGTGATTTCGGGCCGCCTTTTTTCGTGGTGTACGGCGGGGGTTTGGCTTCTCGTCAGCTCCGCGACACCCGCGAACCTTCCCGCGACAGCGACATCTCCACGAAGCGGGCACGGGGGTTGGGCGCCTCTTCGGTGAGTGCCTGTCGGATGCGCGCCGCCGCCCCGGGATCCTTGGCCACCATGTAGAGGTAGCCGCCGCCTCCCGCGCCGGGGAGCTTGAGGCCGGCGGTATAGTCGGCTATACGGTCGATGATGCGGGCCACGGCGGGAGGGTTGGTGCCGGCGTCGAGCGCTTGGTTCTGTGTCCACGACTTGCCCACCAGACGGGCGTAGGTGCCGAAGTCGCCGCGGAGGATGGCTTCGCCCATGTCGGCGGCGTGGGTTTTCATCTCGGCCAGCAGGGCGAGGTGCGGCCCCGAGTTGAGGAACATGGAGGCGACGATCTCGGCCAGTATATCCTTGGCCGTGCGGGTGATGCCGGTGTAGTAGAGCAGGTGGCAGTCGCGGTACCCGGGTTGCGTGAAGAGCTGGTCGGGCAGCCAGCGTACCAGGGGATGCTGGGCGAATCCCGGCTCGGACGTCAGCAGCTTTACCCCGCCGAACACGCCGCCGTACTGGTCCTGCCAGCCGCCGCCCGTGGTGAGGAGTTGCTCCAGCACGAGGGTGTAGTCGCAGATGTCGTTCTTGTCCCAGGCCAATCCGCAGAAGTCGTTGATGGCGCCCAGCACGGTGGAGGCCAGGATGGAACTGGTGCCCAGTCCCGAGCCGGCGGGGATGGCGGCGAGCAGCGTCAGCTCGATGCCCGAGCCGAACGCCCGGAGCTGCTCCTCGAGCGTGGTGTGGCACTCCGCGGCGAAGCCCGGCGCGAAGCCGGCCAGCGTGAGGGCGGCCTTGGGGATGGAGAAGGGGGAGCCTACCTTCCGGTAGTCCTGCAGCTCCTCGTAGCTGCTCACCACCTCCATGGCGCTCATGTCGATGGAGCGGAGCACGACATGGTACTCGCGGCAGGGCTTGACGTAGACTTGCAGCGGAGGCTGTCCGTTAAGCTCGATGGCGAGGTTGACCACGCTGCCGCCCGAGTAGAGCGAGTAGGGGGGTGTGTCGGTCCAGCCGCCGGCCACGTCGACGCGTACGGGACTGCGTCCCCAGACAATCTGGTCGGGATAGACGTTGAGGCGGGGTTGCTGCTTCCTGCCCGAGAGAAGGTGGAGCAAGCCATCGCGCAGCAGCTGGAAGGCGGCCCGCTCCTCGTCGGCGTATCCCGCTTCGCCCGTCAGCTTGAGCATGCGGGCGCGCAGCATACGGTTATGGATGCGGAGCATCGGCGTGGTCTCGTCGCCCAATGGGGCGGGGGTGGGGAGGGCGAGGCGGACAAACTCGTTGGCGGCGTCGCGGAGGTCGAGTTGGTAAAAGACGCTCTTCTCGTAGTTGTGGGCCAGCGCCGGCCAGTTGTCCCGGCGGAACGCCTCGCGCTGGGCGTAGAGGCGGGCGAGGTTGGCGCGGTTGGAGAGGTCGTCGGCCGAGAGTTTGCCGGCCTTGGCCCATAGCTCCTTGCCTTCGGCGAGCTGGGGTTCGGCGGTCATCCAGCGTAGCAGGATGCCCATCTCCTCGATGGAGGAGGCGAGGGGGAAGAGGGCGGCGGCCTGGAGGTCGTCGGTAGGGCTGGCCAGGGCGGCGGGGTCGATACCTCGCGCGTCGAGCCAGCGTGCGAAGGGGGCGTTGAGGAAAGTGGTGGTCGCGTCGGTGGGCGATCCCTTGAAGGCGTCGTCCAGCCCGTAAGGGCGGACGGCGAAGGCTCGTTCGCCGATGGGCACGATGTCGACGCAGACACCGGGGGGGAGGGTGAGCTTCCAGTCGTTCCGGGGCACGCCGGTGATGACGTGTCCGGCATTCAGTCTCCATCCCTCGCCCACGTGGCTGTTCTCTATCCAGATGTTGGCGTTGGCTTCGGTGAAGGCGATGGAGGTATGGGCGTTCTGGACAAATATGGCGGGGTTGGGCTTCACCCGTCGGTGCATGATTTTGCGCTGGTCGCGCTCTTTCTCCTGGATGGCGAGGGTGGAGGAGATGAGTTCCCTGCTGGTGCCGTAGTGGTAGAATTCACCGCCGGGCAGGGGGAGTATGGCTACGGTGAGGGCGTTCACCTCTTCGTCGGTCGTGGAGGGATGGTGTCCGAGGGCGAGACCGAAGTCGGCATAGAGGTCGTAGTAACGGATGTCGGTGGTGCCGTTGGCGTGGGAGCGTCGCGTGAGCAGCTCCACGGCACGGTCGCTCAGCAGCCAGATGCCGATGTCCATGAGGAAGAGGTGAGTCTTCGACAGGCTCTCGAGCTTCTCGAGCGAGGGCTTCTGTAGCATGAAGTCGAGCGCCCCGGAAGCTTGCCGATTGGCGACGAACACGCCATGGTGGGTGGCCAACGAGGGGTTGACCCACAGCCCGTAGCACACCACGTCGGCTTCGGGGATGGTTTGCAGGGGGCGTTCGGAGCGGATGTAGACGTCGCCGCTGGCTATCAGCGTGCGCAGGCTGGCGGGTGCCTGTTCCATGATTTTCTGGTACAGCGGCAGCTGGAGCGAGAGCAGGTTCTGTCCCAGCTTCTGGCCTCGCTCCCAGCCGAACACGGGGATGGGGGTGAGCAGCTTGCCCGAGGGGGCGTAGCCGGGTAGGCGCCGGCTTTGTCCGCCGGCGTGGAGGAGAATGCGTTTCTCTTGGGAGAGCCATTCGGCTATCGGTGTCCGCGGGGCGCGGGCCTGGTGGCAGGCTTCGAGCAGCCAGGTGGTTCCGCCTCCCGAGCCAAGCTTGCTGCCTACGGGGTCGGAGGTACAAAACCATTCGGTGGGATCGGCGCCTTCCAGTTGGTGGAAGTCGCTCACGAGGTTGGGGGGAAGGGATAGTAGCTTCTGCATGGGGGTATGTTTTTTGGGATGGGGGTATGTTTCTTTTTAGTGGTGGGGCCGGCGGTCTGGGAGGTGGAGCGTGTCCCAGGCGTCGCCGAGGGCTGTCATGGAGGGGAAGAGGATGTCGGCTCCGGCCTGTATCAGGACCTTCCCGTCGAGGGGGCCGGTGTTGACGGCTATGGTGTAGATGCCCGCGCGATGTCCCGATTCCACGCCCAGCGGGGCGTTCTCGACCACTACGGCCTCGTGCTTCTCCAGGTTCCCTTTCTTCAAGGCCATGAGGTAAGGTTCGGGGTTGGGTTTCCCGTATTTCACGTCGAAAGCGGTGACCATCAGTTCGGGATGGAACATGCCGGGGAAGTGGTGCTCGAGCCTTCCCAGCAGGGAGTGCTGTCCCGACCCGGTGACTATCATGGGCGTCAGTCCCTCATCCTTTACCTTTCGCAGCAGCTCCCAGGCGCCGGGCATAGGCTCGGCCTCGGGAAAAGCGTTGAACAGCTCGCTTTTCTCTTCGTACAAGTCGTGCGCCTCTTGCTCTGTGGCGTCGCGTCCCAGCTCGCGCCTGAAGATGATGTTGATGGTGCCGCTCCCGGTGCGTCCCTCGTGGAGGTACGCCTCTTCGCGGCTGAAGTCGAATCCATGCGCCGTCATCACTTTGTGCCACGCCTCGGCATGGTAGGGCATGGAGTTAAAAAGAACGCCGTCCATGTCGAACAGGACGGCCTTGATGGGTTTGTTGTTCATAAACTTTGTTTCTCTATCGTCAGTCCCTTTTGCCGGGGTGGTTGATTCGTCCCGCAAATGTACGGATAATCGGGCTTACCCGCAAGGATCCGTGGATAGAGTTTCTTTTCGGACAGGGATTTCGCGGCATCCATCGTCGCGCGCGGCGAGGTATCGTGGGTGCCGCGAAATCCGTGTCTGAAAAGCGTGAGAGTCCCTGTGGGGACTTGTGAAGCTTTCCCGTGGGATTAGTTCTTTATGCAGCGCACGGGAGCGGCGCCCGCCTTTGGCGTCTGGCCATCCAAGAGTACCATGCTGTAAATATAGTACACGCCATGACACTGGCTCGACGTCTCGCTTCCGTTCGAGAAATACATCCCGCAGACGGTGCTGGTGTAGTTTCCGACGGCGGTGTAATGCCTCGACGTGGCGAACAGGGAGGTTTCGCCCGCGTTGGTGGTGAGGTAGGCGCCGTACGTCTTGCTGGAAGTCACCAATCCCCGTCCTTCGGCTATCGAGTTCGCGTCTTTGGGGACGACGACGATTTCCCACTGCTGTTTGGGACTGGGCGAATACCAACCTATATTGGCGGGCGACGTATTCCAATTGAATTGGTTGCCACCCAGGGGATTTATCTCTGTCGAGGTGGGCATCCGCCATCCACCTCCGCTGATGTAGGCGCAGATGTCGCCAAACCAGTTGGGCTGGTTCTCTCCTGTCAGGACGGTGCCTTGGGAGTTGTTGTAGGATATCTGTTCGTTCCGGTACGTCCCGTTGCCGTCGTCGGGCAGCGTGAAGGGATCGGTGCCCAGGATGTTGGGGGCGATGTCGTTGTAGCTCCTGTTGGTGGCGCTTACCGCTGTTTTGTCATAACCTTGGTTCGTGCCGTCGGCCTTCCTCTTGGGGGTGTAGATGGTGGAGCTGTTGAACGAGGATTCCGATTCCGATGTCGGCGCCGAGATGCCGATGAGCGATCCCCACTTGAAGTATAGCCCTTGGATCTGCTCGCTGTCGGTCACCCCGTCGCCATCGTGGTCTTTGGGGATTGGGTCGAAGGTCAGGTCGCCGTCCTTATAATAGATGTTGGAGGCGGCCCAGGTGATCCGTTTCGTCAGCTTGCTGCTGATGTTGTAGCTCATCCCGGGTTGGCAGGCGATGGGCGTGCCGTCGAGGGTGAGGGGGAGGGAGACGCCTTTCACGGTCTTCTTGACGGCAGTGTTGACGATCTCGAGGGTGTTGAGGTGGAGCGCGGCCGACAGGTCCTCTATACCGTCGAAGTGAGGCAGGGCGGGGATAAAGCTGGTCGTGGCCTGGAACTCCGCGCCCTGGTCGCTCTCCTGGCTCACGATGAGGCTGCCGGCGTGCTCGGCGTCGAGGTATTGCTCTCCGTCCGCGTCGCTGGTCCAGGCGAGCGCGTCGTCGAGGCTGCTCGCGGTGGCGAACGAGGTGAGGTCGACGAGCGCGTTCCCGTGCCGCGGGTAAAGGCCGACGTCCACGCTGCCGATGGTTTCGTAGGCGGGGTTGACGTTGAGTGTCCACGTCAGCTCGGCGAAGGCGTGCCTGAACTTGACGGTCAGCCGCTGCTTGGCGCTGGGGTCAATGTCGGGCAGCAATCCGTAGATGAGATCTTCCTGTGGCGAGCCTTGCTCGGTGGTGAGGATGGCTACGCCCTTCAGGCCGACACCGATAAGCTCGTAATAGTTCTCTCCGAGGTGTTCGGACGAGCTGCCATCGGGGAAATCGAAGAAGCTCTGCGGGTCGAATTTGTCGGGGTCGTATCGGTCGTCTCTCATCGAGTGGAACGCGATGTTATAGGGCTTCTCCGACTTGGGCAGGCTGACGGTCATCGTATTCTCCTCGCTCACGGTGAGCAGTTGGTAGCCCACGGGGTCGACGTCCCCTTCCTGGAAGGCGACCATGAGGATGGTGGTGCCAGAGGGCAAGGCGGCGCGTGTCTGGTTGGCCCGCTTCTTTGGGGCGACGGTCATCGTGGATTCCAGCGCGTATCCGCCGCCGAGGTCGTGCACGAAGCGTATGGGCGATTGCCGATCGCTCCGGGTGCCGGGAGACGTGCCGTCTTGGTGGTTCTCGCTGGCCACGCCGACGCTGAAGCTGACCAGCCGGACATCTTCGTCGGGCGACGACGTGTCGTCGGGATGGACTTCGGGTGTCATGATGTCGTTTCCGCATCCGGCCAGCGCGAACATAGCCAGGACGCATAGCACGCGAAACGTTAGGTCACGTTTCGTCTCTTTTCTCTGAAGTTTCTTTCTCATCGTAACTTCCTCCTTTTCTTTAAATGTAACTATAGCCAGAATCGTCCTGTCCACCGTCTCCGCCAGGCTTGGCGTCTACGTTTTGTTTGATGGGATCGTCGAGGTCAATCGCCGGCGATTCAGCGATCACTTTCTCAAGCATCACCGTAATCGCTTTTACGGTAGGTGTCTCGTAAGCAAGCTTGCCTTTCTCTCCAATTCTGCTCTCTCGCGTCCCGTCTTTCTCTTGTTCCTTTCTTCTCATAACTAATACTCCTATCATTAAATTGTACTGAGGTAATATTACGCCGCAAAGATAGTTGTTACGCACTTATTTAATGTCTCATTTCGTACATAATATGTCTCCTTTCGTACATCGTGTCCGGCCGATCCGCTTTTTTCTTCTTCCCCTAAGCTTTGCGTTCGACGGAAACGCACGTCTGGGAAGGGAGAAATGGAAAAAACTTTAGCGAGCATAGTAGTTTCCAAGAATGGATTCCGTATATTCGCGGCATCATGATAAACTTTCTCCAGTAGTGGATACATAGATCTTCGCGGCATCCGTGAGGAAGCCGCGAAGCATTCCGTTGCTCAACAACTTCGGATGTATCCGCCGCATTCTTTTGTGATCTAATGAATTAAACGAAGAGAAGGGGTTCCATGAGGATACCCCTTCTTTGTGTTAGCCCGCGACGATCATCCTGATCGGGTATGCGTGGGTAAAAAAAAGCCCGGACTTCCAGTCCCATGCGAGCGTTACATGGCGACGATGAACGAAGGAGAGGGCATCGTCACGTCCGAAGGAGATCGGGCAGAGGTGTGCCGAGATGGAGTTTTTTGCTAAAAAACGCCGTAACCGCAATGTAATTCCACTTTTTTCCGTACTTTTACACCTTGTTGGGAGGAGGGGAGCCTCCGTACCCACCTAAGCGTCGAAAAGAAAAAAAAACAAATATAATGACTCACAAATGGATTTATCGACCCATCACGCCCGAACAGGAGGGGACAAGCCGGACATTGGCGCAGGATTTGGGAATCAGCCTGATTCTGGGACGATTGTTGGCACAGCGGGGAATCAAGACGACCATCGAGGCACGCAAATTCTTCCGTCCGCAGCTGCCCGACCTACACGATCCCTTCCTGATGAAGGACATGGACGTGGCCGTGGAACGCCTGAACAAGGCGATGGGGAAAAAAGAACGCATACTGATTTATGGAGATTACGATGTGGATGGCACCACCGCCGTGTCCTTGGTCTATAAGTTCGTTCAGCAATTTTATTCTAACATCGATTATTATGTGCCCGACCGGTACGAGGAAGGGTACGGCGTGTCGCGGCAAGGCGTGGACTACGCCGCCCAGACGGGCGTGAAGCTCATCATCGTGCTCGACTGCGGCATCAAAGCCGTGGAGGAAATCGCCTACGCCAAGGAGCAGGGCATCGACTTCATCATCTGCGACCACCACGTGCCCGACGGCGAGATGCCCGCGGCCGTGGCCATCCTCAACGCCAAACGCCCCGACAACACCTACCCCTACACCCACCTGTCGGGTTGCGGCGTAGGCTTCAAGTTCATGCAGGCGTTCGCCATCAGCAACGGCATTGAGTTCCATCACCTCATCCCGCTACTCGACCTCGTGGCCGTGAGCGTCGCCTCGGACATCGTGCCCATCATGGGCGAGAACCGCATTCTCGCCTTCCACGGCCTGAAACAGCTCAACAGCAACCCCAGCGTGGGCATGAAAGCCATCATCGACGTATGCGGACTGGCCGACAAGGAGCTTACCGTGGGCGACATCGTGTTCAAGATAGGGCCGCGCATCAACGCCTCGGGACGCATACAGAACGGAAAGGAGGCGGTGGACCTGCTCATCGAGAAGGACTACTCCATCGCCAAGGAGAAAGCCGACCGGATAAACCAATACAACGAGACGCGCAAGGACCTCGACAAGAGCATGACGGAGGAAGCCAACAAGATCGTGGCCGCCCTCGAAGGGCTGGAACACCGGCGCTCCATCGTGCTCTACAACGAAGAGTGGCACAAGGGGGTGATCGGCATCGTGGCCTCACGCCTCACGGAGGTGTACTACCGTCCCGCCGTGGTGCTCACCCGCACGGGCGAGATGGCCACCGGCTCGGCCCGCTCCGTGGCCGGCTTCGACGTGTACAAAGCCGTGGAACACTGCCGCGACCTGCTCATCAACTTCGGCGGGCACACCTACGCCGCCGGGCTGTCCATGAAGAAGGAGAACGTGGAAGCCTTCGGCAAGATGTTCGAGGAGTACGTCGTCGGCCACATCCTGCCCGAGCAGACCAACCCCACGATCAATATCGACTCCGAGATCGACTTCAGGGACATCAGCCGCAAGTTCTTCACCGACCTCAAGAAGTTCAACCCCTTTGGGCCGGAGAACCTGAAGCCCGTGTTCTGCACCCACCATGTCTACGACTATGGCACGAGTAAGGTCGTGGGACGCGAGCAAGAACACATCAAGCTGGAGCTGGTGGACAACAAGTCGAACAACGTGATGAACGGCATCGCCTTCGGGCAGAGCGCGCACGTGCGCTACATCAAGACCAAACGCTCGTTCGACATCTGCTACACCATCGAGGAGAACTCCCACAAACGGGGCGAGGCGCAACTGCTCATCGAAGACATCAAGCCCATTGAGTGACAGCTATCTCGACATACTGAAGCGATACTGGGGGTACGACAGCTTCCGCGACCTGCAGGAGGAGATCATCGACAGCATCGGCGAGGGACGCGACACGCTGGGACTGATGCCCACCGGTGGCGGAAAGTCCATCACCTTCCAGGTGCCCGCCTTGGCGAAAGAGGGATTGTGCATCGTCGTCACTCCCCTCATCGCGCTGATGAAGGACCAGGTGCGCCACCTGAGGCGGAAAGGCATCAAGGCCGTGGCCGTTTACTCGGGCATGACGCGGCCGGAAATTATCACCGCCCTGGAGAATTGCATTTTTGGCGACTACAAGTTTCTCTACATCTCCCCCGAACGGCTGGGTACGGACATCTTTCGCGTCAAGCTGCTCTCCATGAAGGTGTCCATGATCACCGTGGACGAGAGCCACTGCATCTCGCAATGGGGATACGACTTCCGCCCCGCCTACCTCAAGATCGCCGAGATACGCGACCTCCTGCCCGGCGTACCCGTGCTGGCACTCACCGCCACGGCCACGCCCAAGGTAGTGAAAGACATACAGCAGCGCCTGCGCTTCGCCCGGGAGAACGTGTTTCGCATGAGCTTCGAGCGCAAGAACCTGGCCTACATCGTGCGCAAGACCGAGAACAAGGAGGCCGAGCTGGCACACATCCTGGAATGTGTGCCCGGCAGCGCCATCGTATATGTACGCAGCCGCCGCCGCACGAAGGAGATCACCGAGACGCTACGGGCCGGGGGCATCAGCGCCGACTTCTACCACGCCGGGCTGGACAACACCACGCGCGACCTCCGCCAGAGACGATGGCAGGACGACGAGGTGAGGGTAATGGTGGCCACCAACGCCTTCGGCATGGGCATCGACAAGCCCGACGTACGCGTCGTGCTGCATGTCGACCTGCCCGATTCGCCCGAGGCCTATTTCCAGGAAGCCGGACGGGCCGGACGCGACGGCAAGCAAGCCTACGCCATCATCCTGCACGCCTCCTCGGACATCAGGACGCTGCACCGACGCATCCCCGACACGTATCCCGCGAAGGAGTACATCCTCGACGTGTACGAGCACCTGCAGTACTACTACCAGATGGCGATGGGCGACGGATTCCAGTGCACCCGCGAGTTCAACCTCGAAGAGTTCTGCCGGACGTACCACTACTTCCCCGTGCCGGTGGACAGCGCCCTGAAGATACTCACCCAGGCGGGATACCTCGAATATACCGACGAGCAGGACAACTCCTCGCGCATACTCTTCACCCTCCGCCGCGACGAGCTGTATCGCCTGCGCGACATGGGCGAGGAGGCCGATAACCTGCTGCAAGCCATACTCCGCCTGTACACGGGTGTGTTCACCGACTACACCTACATCAACGAGGCTACGCTCGCGCTGCGCACGGGATTGACCCGCCACCGCATCTACACCATCCTCACCGGCCTCACCAAACGACACGTCGTGGACTACATCCCGCGGAAAAAGACACCTTATATAATATATACGCGCGAGCGCGTGAAGCTGGACGACATACAGATCCCACCCGCCATCTACGAGGAACGCAAAGCCCGCTACGAAGCCCGCATCAAGGCCATGGAGGAGTACGTGGGCACGGAATCGCGCTGCCGCAGCCGCATGTTGCTGCTCTACTTCGGCGAGCGCAACGGGCACAACTGCGGACAGTGCGACGTATGCCGGGCACAGGACGCGGAAACACCCACCGACGAGGAGATGGAGACGCTGGAGGCGCTCGTGCTCCGCTTGCTCGACCAGTCGCCCCTCGGACCCGACCAGATCGCCGAGAGGATAGAAGCTCCGAAAGAGCGGATAGTCGCGGCCATCCGCCACCTGCTGGACGAGGAAGTGGTGGAAACGCGCGACGGCATGTTGACGCATAAGTGAAAAAACAAGAAATACTTTGCCATTTTGATGCCGTTATGAAGAAGTTGATTACTTTTGCGGCCAACAGATCTCTATATGGCAACTCCACCGACGACACCTTCGCCCACCGCCACGGCGCGACGCTACGTCATCCTTGACGCGTCGCGCGGATTCGCCTTGCTGGGTATCTGCCTGGCCAACTATGGCGAGTTCTCGCTCTATACCTTCCTGCCCGACGCCGTGACCGCGGCCATGCCCAGCGCGGCGACCGACCGTGTGGCACGCTTCTTCCAGTATTTCCTGGTCGACGGCAAGTTCTACACCATCTTCTCGCTCCTGTTCGGCATCGGCTTCTCCATCATCCTCGGCAACGCTGCCGCCCGCGGTACCGACGGCTTGCGCGTTTTTCGCCGCCGCATGGCCTTCTTGCTGCTCATCGGCCTCTGCCACCTGCTGTTGCTGTGGGCGGGCGACATACTCATCCTTTACGCTTTCGTGGGATTCTTCCTCCCGCTCTTCCTGCGCGTGAGTGGCCGCGCGCTGCTCGTCACGGCCGCCGCCCTGCTGCTGTTGCCCGTGGCGATGGACTGTGCCGTGGAGGCTTTCGGCTGGAACCTGTCGGCGCCCGTCATCGCCGCCACGCGCTACCTGCACGGGCAGGCGGGCATCACTGAGGCCAATTTCCCCGTGTGGCTGGTCGAAAGCCAGAGCTACGCCGACGTGCTGCGCTTCAACCTGGCGGGAGCGTTTATCCGCATGCAGGAGTTTATCGACGGGCATCGCGCCTTCAAGGTGCTGGCGCTGTTCCTGCTGGGGTTGTGGATAGGGCGGAAGCGAATCTTCGCCACGCTCGACGCGTGGCGGTCGCCGCTGCGGCGCGTGCGCCTCTACGGCTTCGTATGGGGAGTGCCGCTCTCGGCCCTCTACGCCTGGAGCGCGATGAGCCACCAGCCGTGGGGCCTGCCCGCCCACTCGCTGCTCTATGCCCTTAGCGTGGTGCCGATGGCGTTGGCCTATATGGCCACCATCGCCTTGTGGTACGAGCGGCATCCGTCGGCCCGGGTATTCGCCCTGCTGGCCGCGCCGGGGCGGCTGGCGCTGACCAACTACGTCGGGCAGTCCGTCATCGGGATGATCGTCTTCTACGGCATCGGCTTCGCCCTCGGCGCCACGATGGGCATCGCCCAAGTGGAGGTAGTGGCGCTGGGCGTGTTCCTGTTCCAGGTCGTGTTCAGCCTGCTATGGACGTGCGGATTCAGGTACGGCCCGCTGGAATGGGTGTGGCGCATGCTGATATACGGCAAGTGGCTGACGCCGCGAGAATCGAAAGAATAACAATGAAAAAAAATAAAGAGACAAATGGAAAAAGAAATCATCAAGGACGTGTTCTTTGAAGGAGAACGCCCACTCTTCGGGAGGGACAACGTGAGGCTGGAACGGCTGAAGTTTTATCCCGGCGAATCGGCAGTGAAGGAGTGCCGCCACGTGGAAGCCTACCGGTGTGAGTTCTGGGGCAAGTACCCCTTCTGGCACAACGACGACACGCGGATCGAGGAGTGCGAGTTCACCGTCTACGCCCGCGCCGCGATATGGTACTCGAAGAACATCTTCATGCGCCGGACACGTGTGGACGCGCCCAAGATGTTCCGACAGATCGATGGGCTGCGCCTCGAGGAGGTGAAGCTCACCACGGCCGGCGAGTGTTGCTGGTTCTGCCGCGACCTCACCCTGCGCGACGTGGACGTGAAGGGGGGAGACTACATCTTTATGTGCTCCGAAAACATCGACATCGACGGCTTCACGCTGCAAGGCAACTACTCCTTCCAGGACGCCCGGAACGTGGTGGTGCGCAACGCCCGCATGGAGTCCAAGGACGCCTTCTGGCACACGGAGAACGTCACCGTGTACGACTCGTACATCAACGGCGAGTACCTCGGCTGGTACTCCAAGAACCTGAAGTTGGTGAACTGCGTGATAGGCGGCACGCAGGCGATGTGCTATATCGACAACCTCGTGCTGGAAGACTGCACCCTGCTGCCCGACTGCGACCTCAACTTCGAGTACAGCACCGTGCAGGCCACCATCAAAGGCGGCATCACCAGCGTCAAGAACCCTGGGAAGGGATTTATCAAGGCCGAACGGATAGGCGACATCGTGCTCGACAACCGCTGTCCCGCGGAGAGTGCCGTGATCACGCTCACCGCCAACCAATAACGCGCGTCAAGGAGACATTCATAAAAACATTCAATAAATAAACTACCATCATGGAATATAACTTCGACGAAATCGTTCGCCGCCGCGGTACGGGGGCGTACAAATGGGATTCGCTTCCCAATGACCACACCATACCGATGTGGGTGGCCGACATGGATTTCCGGACGGCACCGCCCATCATCGAGGCGTTGGCCCGGAGAGTGGAACATGGAGTCTTTGGCTACGCCAAGACACCCGCCGAGGCGGGCGAGGCCGTGAGCCACTGGTTTGGGCGGAGGCATGGCTTCGACGTGCCCCCCGAATGGCTGCTCTACACCACGGGCGTGGTATCGGCGGTGAGTGCCATCATCATGGCCTTCACGCGGAAAGGCGACCGGGTCATCATCCAGCCGCCCGTGTACAATTGCTTCTTCTCGAACATCCGCAACAACGACTGCGAAATTCTCGAGAGCGAGCTGACGTACAGCGAGGGTCGCTACACCATGGACTTCGACGACCTGGAACGCAAGGCGGCCGACCCGAAGGCGAAAATCTTCCTCCTCTGCAACCCGCACAACCCCGCGGGGAGGGTGTGGACACGCGAGGAGCTGACGCGAGTGGCCGACATCTGCCGGCGGCACGACGTGCTCGTGCTCTCCGACGAGATCCATTGCGACCTCGCCTTCGCGCCTCACCGCCACATCCCTTTCGCCTCCATCGACGCCGACAACTCCATCACCTGTTCGGCACCCACCAAGACGTTCAACATCGCCGGACTGCACATCGCCAACATCTGGGTGAAGGATGTCGAGCTACGCCGCCGGGTAGACCGCGCGCTCAACATCAACGAAGTGTGCGACCTCAACGCCTTCGCCACCGACGCCCTCATCGCGGCGTACAACCAGGGTGAGGAGTGGCTCGACGCGCTGAAGCTCTACCTCTGGGACAATTACCTCCGGCTCAAGGCGTTCTTCCACGAGCACTTGCCCAGCCTCACCGTGCTTCCGCTGGAAGGCACGTACCTCGTGTGGGTCGATTGCTCGGCGTTGGGACGCACCTCGGACGAACTCGCTAAAGCGTTGCTCGCCGACGGGCTGAAAGTCAACGAGGGCACCATGTACGGCGCGGCGGGTGAAGGATTCATCCGCCTTAACATCGCTTGCCCGCGGCAACAGATGCTCAAGGGACTGGACATCATCAAGCGTACGCTGGGCTGACACGCCATGGGACCCGAACGCCCCTCCGCCGCTCCAGCCGCCATCGCCATCGTCGTGGCCTACTTCCTCATCTACGTGGTGTGGGGATCGACCTATTACTTCATCGGCGTGGCCATGCGGCAGTTGCCACCGTTCGTGCTGGGGGCGCTGCGCTTCACCACGGCGGGCTTGCTGTTGCTGGCGTGGTGCGGGTGGCGCAGGGAGCGGGTGTTCGCGTGGGAGCTGATCCGCAAGTCGGCCGTGAGCGGCGTGGTGCTGCTCTTCATCGACCAAGCCGTCATCATGCTGGCGCAACGGTACGTCAGCAGCAGCTTGGTGGCCATCATCGCCTCGTCCACCGCCATCTGGATCATGGCGCTGGACGCGCCGATGTGGAGGCGCAACTTCCGCAGCCTCTCCATCGTGGGTGGCATCGTGCTGGGTTTTTTCGGCGTGGTGATGCTGTATGCCGAGCAGGCCGCGGCGGGCGACGATTCCGTGAGCACCCGCGGCGTGCTCATCCTCGTCTTCGGCTGCCTGTCGTGGGCGCTGGGGACGCTCTACGCCAAGTATCGATCCGGCGATGCCGAGGCGGTGAACGCCTTTGGCGGCACGGCCTGGCAAATGATTATCGCGGGCGGTGTCTTCTGGGCTTGCGCCCTCTTCCGGGGAGAGGTGGGGGAGACCAACTTCGCGACTACGCCTGCCACCACCTGGCTGACGCTGGCTTACCTCGTGGTGTTCGGTTCCATTCTCGCCTATTCCGCCTATATCTGGTTGCTCAAGGTGCGTCCCGCCGCCGAGGTGGGCACCTACGCCTACGTCAATCCGCTCATCGCCGTCTTTTTTGGCGGCGTGTTCGGGGGCGAGCACATCAGCGTGACGCAAATGGCGGGACTGGCGGTGATCCTGGCCAGCGTGGCGTTGGTGAGCCGGCGTTAGCCGCCGCTGCCTTTCGTGCGTGCGTAGCCTTCCTTGAGGAGTAGCTCCACGATCCGGGCCTTGAAGTCGCCCTGTATCACGATTTCGCCATCCTTGACCGAGCCGCCCACGCCACATTTACCTTTCAACAGGCGGGCGAGCGCTTTCAGGTCGTCGTCGGTGCCGACAAACCCGGTGACGAGTGTCACCACTTTGCCGCCGCGATTCTTGCGGTCGATGGCGACGCGGAGATTCTGCCTGCCTTTGTCGATGGTGGCCGACGCTTCTTCTTCATCCGTCTGGTAACGGAAATCGGGGTTGGTGGAGTAAACCACGTTCAGGCGGTCTTTCCAGTCGTTCTTCTTCATGGCGCGAAGATACGCAGAAATCCGTGCCTGAACATAAAGTGTCAATCACTAATCACTCACTCCCAATCATTATTTTAGTATAATCTCTATTAAGGAAAAGGGAGAATAGATTGCCAGTACCGAAAAATAGCGTATTTTTGCGGATAGGAAAATCTTATAGAATATATGAGCACCCGTGCCAGAAAAGAAACAGATAAGATACCGGAACCTACCTTGCGCAGGTTGCCGTGGTATCTGTCGAATATCAAGCTGATGAAAGAGAGGGGAGAACAGTATGTCTCCTCTACCCAAATATCGAAAGATATCAATATCGACGCCTCACAGATCGCCAAAGACCTCTCGTACGTCAACATCTCGGGACGTACCCGGGTGGGATACAGCATCGACGCGCTGATCGACGTGCTGGAGAACTTTCTCGAGTTCAGCCACCCGCACGAAGCGTTCCTCTTCGGCGTGGGGAGCCTGGGAGGCGCCCTGCTGCACGACTCGGGACTGTCGCACTTCGGACTGAAGATCGTGGCGGCCTTCGACATCAACCCCCTGCTGGTAGGCACCGCGGTGAACGGCATACCCATCTTTCACCCCAGTCTCTTCGAAACGAAGACGAAGGAGTTTGGCAACGTACGCATCGGCGTGCTCACCGTGCCCATCAACATCGCCCAGGAGATGACCGATAAGATGGTGGACGGAGGTATACAGGCCGTATGGAACTTCACCCCCTTCCGCATTCGCGTGCCCGAGAACATCGTGGTGCAGAACACCTCCATCTACGCCCACCTCGCGCTGATGTTCAACCGCCTGAACCTGACCGAAAAAGAATAAACGGAGATATACGCTCCCCATTACGGATATACATACCCCATTAAAAGAAGACAGACAATGAAAATCATCGCCGTAGGAATGAACTACGCCATGCACAACCAGGAGATGGGACACACGCGGGCGAACGAGCGACCGGTCATCTTCATGAAGCCCGATTCGGCGTTACTCACCGACGGACGCCCATTCTTCATCCCCGACTTCTCCGAGGAGGTACACTACGAGACCGAGCTGGTGGTACGCATAGGCCGGCAAGGGAAGAACATCGGCCTCCGCTTCGCGCGCCGCTACTACGACGCGCTGACGGTGGGCATCGACTTCACCGCCCGCGACCTGCAACGAAAGCTGCGCGAACGAGGCAACCCGTGGGAGCTGAGCAAGGGATTCGACAATTCGGCGGCCATCGGGCGCTTCGTCCCCATCGACCGCTTCGCCGACATACAGGACCTACACTTCAGCCTCGACATCGACGGGCAAGAGGCGCAGCGAGGATACACCGGCGACATGATATTCAAAGTGGACGAAATCGTGGCTTACGTCAGCCAGTTCGTCACGCTGAAGACGGGCGACCTGCTCTATACCGGGACACCGGCGGGCGTAGGACCCGTGCGCGTGGGACAACACCTGCAGGGATTCCTCGAAGGGGAGAAACTGCTGGAGTTCAACATTCGATAAGAACAAAAAACAAGAATAAGGGACATGAAAATCAGAGTAGGATTCGGATTCGACGTACACCGCCTCGTGGAGGGGAGGGAGCTATGGCTGGGCGGTGTCAGGCTGGAACATGACAAAGGATTGCTGGGACACTCCGACGCCGACGTGCTGCTGCATGCCGTATGCGACGCCCTGCTGGGAGCGGCCAACATGCGCGATATCGGGTACCACTTCCCCGACACCGACGGGAAGTTCGAGAACATCGACAGCAAGATCCTATTGCGCAAAACCGTGGAACTCATCGCCACCAAGGGCTACGAAGTGGGCAACATCGACGCCACCGTATGCGCCGAGCGGCCCAAGCTGAACCCTCACATACCGCGGATGCGGAGCGCCATGGCGCAGGTGATGGGCATCGACGAGGACGACATCTCCATCAAGGCCACCACCAGCGAGAAGCTGGGTTTCACGGGCAGGGAAGAGGGCATGTCGGCCTACGCCACCGTGTTGATTCGCGGAAAATAGCTTCGCACGTACGTGGCGGCGTACATTGCCGCGGGAATGGGTTGCCAGGTATGGGAGGTCAAGGATTAAATTTGTGTAATAACATAGAATTAGCCTTACTTCGTTTGGCTATCCACTCGTTTTGGGCTACTTTTGCGACTGGTTTTCCCAACATGAACCAGAATAAAAGCATGAAGCAGCCTAAAACGAAAACAATAGAAGAAATCGCTCCCCTTTCGGCGAGAGATTGCTTTAGTATCTCCGAGCGCAACAAGAAATCTTTCACTCTCCCCCTGCACGTCCGCCAAGAAGCCGAACTCAACTTGATAGAGCACGCCAAGGGTGCCTTGCGCATCGTGGGCGATTCGGAGGAGCTGATCGATGACGAGGACTTGGTTTTCATCGCCAATCCCAACCTGGAGTATGCTTGGGTGAACCACGGGGACGCCCCGTCGGGGCAGAAAATCCATGAAGTGACCATTCAGCTGCATCCGGAATTCCTGGTCGACCAGATACTGGAGAAAGAGCAATTCTCCAATCTGCGCAACCTCTTCCGGATGGCTAAGAACGGCGTGACCTTCGACCGCGCTACCGTCGACCGCGTGCGCCCCATGATACGGGAATTTGTCAAGGAGCAGGTGGGCTTCTTCGCCATGACCAAGCTCCTGCACATCCTTTACGAGCTGTCGGTCTCCCCAGGCATCAGGCAACTGGCCAGCAACGTCTACACCCATCGTCAGCCTCTGGAGTTCGACGTGCGCCTGGAGACGGTCATCGACTACCTGCGCAAGCATTACGACGAGCATATCTATATTCACGACGTGGCCGCGCTGCTCAACATGAGTGTCTCTTCCTTCTCCCGCTTCATCCGCCGGCACACCTCGAAGAGCTTTCTCAGGCTGCTTGTCGACATTCGTCTCGGGATAGCCGCCCGGTTGCTGCTCGAGAGCGAGGATAGCGTGGTGGACATCTGTTACAAATGTGGCTTTGGTAACCTCTCCAATTTCAACCGTAGTTTCAAGCAAGCCAAAGGGCTTACCCCCAGTGAATTTCGGAAGAATTACAAAAAACTTTTGTAAATACCCCAATTTCATCTATTTATGAACGAATCGTATCGGATTCGCTCTTGGAAACAAGCTATCTTTGTGCCCATGTTACCACATATTGGGATTTAAAGAACAGATTCTCTCTCTTTTGGTTCTTCTTTTTGATATGAAGAAGAAGTTCATAAAGTCTGGAAGCGCGTCGTAGAGGTTACGGCGCGTTTTTTTCATGTGCGATAGTCGGCGGATGAGCAGCTCCATGACTAATGCCAACTCCTTGTTTCTGAAAGTAGCTTTGCGCACATATCCCACAAATCACGGCCGTGACTTGAAAAAAGACGGCCGTGATTTTAACAAAGACGGCCGTGAACGGAGCTGATGACGGCCGTGAACGGGGCGAGTGACGGCCGTGAATAATCAGGCTGGGTATTTTCCGCGTCTACCTTGAATCGCTTATCCCTTCTTTTAAGGGTGGCACTGACTGCGGCAATACGGGCTTCCAGCTTCTCGCGAATCTGCGTATGAAGTATTTCGGCCTCGCAAACTTTCATACGGCGCGTGCGTAGCTTTTTGGGGGAATAGTACCAATAGTCGGCGGAATATTATCGGGCTTACCCGTTGTTAAGCAGTATCTTCGCGGCGAAGCAGACATTAGAAGAGTTCTGGTCGGATTTCCTACAATCCAAGCACAAATCTATGATATGCTTTTTGGTTAGAGTAATCAACCAACCTTTTTCATAACCTTTTTTCAAGAGGGCCGTGCCATTGTTTGGTATGTCCCCCTTTTTTTATTGTCGCTTGAATTTTCGGAACTGCGCCCATAGCATCGCCCCGGCAATGACGCTCGCCACGAGGTCGGACACGGGCATGCTCACCCATACGCCCCATTGCCCGAACGCGCGGGGGAGGAAAATGAGGCAAGGCACCAGCACCAGCACCTGGCGGGAGATGGAGAGGAAGATGGCCTTGCGTGCCATACCGATGCTTTGGAAGAAGTTGGAGGTCACCATCTGGAAGCCCACGAAGGGGAAGATGGCCACCACGATGCGGAAGCCCTCCACCGAGAGGCGAATCAGTTCCTGGTCGCGGGTGAAGATGGAGACCGCCAGCCGCGGCATGAACATTCCCACCAAGAAAGCCACCGTGGTGATGATGGTGGCCGCCCAGATGGTGATCTTCAGCACCCGCGTCACCCGGTCGTACTGCTGCGCCCCGTAATTGTAGCCGGCTATGGGCTGCATGCCCTGGTTGAGACCCATCACGATCATGACGAAGATGAACACCAGCCGGTTGATGATGCCGTAAGCCCCGATGGCCAGGTCGCCGCCATACCAGTACAGTCCCTTGTTGATCAGGATCACCACGAAGCAAGCTGCCAGGTTCATCAGGAATGGCGCCATGCCGATGGCCAGCGTGTCGAGCACGATCTTGCGCTTCAGGCGGAAGATGCCCCGATGGAAATGCAGCAGCTCCTCTTTGTCGGTGAAGAGGCTGCACACCCACACCAGCGCCAACACCTGCGAGATCACCGTGGCGATGGCCGCTCCCTGTATGCCCCAGCCGAAGCCGTAGATAAAGAGGGGGTCGAGGATGGCGTTGACCACCACCGTGCCGATGGTGGCGTACATCGACTTCTGTGGATGTCCTGCCGAACGGAGCACCCCGTTCAGCCCGAAGTAGAGATGCGTCACCACGTTGCCCAGCAAGATGATGATCATGTAGTCGTGCGCGTAGCCCACCGTATCCTTGCTGGCCCCGAAGAAGTAGAGGATGGGGTCGAGAAAGGGCAACGTGACCGCCGAGAAGGCGATGCCGAAGATGACGTTGAGCACCACTACGTTGCCCAGCACTCGCTGCGCCGTGTCGTGGTCCTTCTGTCCCAGACGCACCGACACTAACGTGGCGGCGCCAACGCCCACCAATGAGCCGAAGGCGGCGGCCAGGTTCATCAGCGGGAACGTGATGCCTAAACCCGACAGGGCCAACGCACCCACGCCGCGACCGATGAAGATGCTGTCGACCATGTTGTAAAGGGAGGCCGCCGTCATGGCGATGATCGCCGGGAAAGCGTATTGCATCAGTAGTGTCCCTATATTCTCTGTCCCCAACGCGGTGGGTGTCTTTGCTATTGCCATATATTACGTCTGTTTTTAGGAACGCGAAGATACGGAAAAAATCAGGGAATACCCTCATTCAAGCCCCGGATACGTACGAAAGGCCCGTACATCCCATATAGTTTTGCGAGAAACTATAACCAAACAAAACTTAAAGCGTTTTTTCGGGATATTCTGCCATACAGGGCACTAACTCATCCAAATATATTCAATTATTGTACAGATAGCGGCTGTAAATGGGAGGAAGAACGAACAAGAAACGGGATGAAAAACGATGCCAATACTTCTCTCCGTACTATGCGATGTAAATTTGGCTAAAAATATCAATTAACTAAACCAAAGGCATTTTAGAGGCTTTTTAAGAAAAGGCCGATATATTGGCCCATGCTTTCACAACCATTAATAAATGCCGCGGCAGATTGCCGCATGGAGCCATTTGTTGTGTTAGAAAGAGAGACAATGAATAAAAGTTAATGAACACATATACTCGTATAGCAGAGTATATATATTTTTTTGTAAACTAACTACCTTTAGATTAAATAAGTTGAAAAAAGCTGCCCAATATTAGTCGTATTAATATTCCCTCCATATATTTGCAGTGACATTTTTTCACTTTGACCTCATAAACCGAGTGAGAATAAGCCCTTAAAAAAGGAATACCTATACACAGATATAACAAACAATAGTTTAGAGATTTAGGAAAAGAAACTTTCTCTCTCCGCTCAAGAAGAGCGGTCATGGAGCATTCCTGTCGTGAGACAAGATTCTCTACTCTATGAAAAATCCCCTCCATGATGACTGAATGCATTCGGCCGGAGGGGGTTTTCATAGAGCGATTTGTCGGTAGATTGCAAAAATAGATACCGTCATTAACTTGGGCGGTAAATACAAGAAAAGTTGGAAACCCCGCAAGCCCTTCACGTGCACCGCGTGAGCCTCTATCGGCTCCGCGGAACCTTCATGCACGTCGCGTAAGCCTTTATCGGCTCCGCGAAACCTTCATGCACATTGCGTGAGCCTCTGGCGACTCCGCGAAACCTTTATGCACGTCGCGTAAGCCTTTATCGGCTCCGCGAAAGCCTCGCGCACGTCGCGTGCCCCTTTTTCAGCCCCGCGAGTCTCTCATGCGGATAGCATGAAGGGTGCGCGAAACCGCGGAGCGTCCGTGCACGCTCCACGAATATCGACGTCCGTCCCGATAATCCATTGCCAATAGCCTTGCCACTCCCGAAATAATGCCTACCTTTGTGCGCTTGAAACGAACATTCCGGAAGACAACATTAATCATACTTATTTATAATAGAATGAAAAGAGACGACTTAATTTTCGATATCATCGAAAAAGAGCACCAACGTCAGCTGAAGGGTATTGAGCTGATCGCGTCGGAGAACTTCGTAAGCGAACAGGTGATGCAGGCCATGGGGTCATGCCTCACCAACAAGTATGCCGAAGGCTACCCCGGCAAACGCTATTACGGCGGTTGCGAGGTGGTGGACCAGAGCGAGCAAATCGCCATCGACCGCCTGAAGGAGATATTCAATGCCCAGTGGGCCAACGTGCAGCCTCACTCGGGCGCCCAGGCCAACGCCGCCGTATTCCTCGCCGTGCTCAACCCCGGCGACAAATTCATGGGACTGAACCTGGCACATGGCGGACACCTTTCGCACGGATCGGCGGTGAATACGTCGGGCATCATATACACTCCCTGCGAGTACAACCTCAATAAAGAGACGGGACGGGTCGACTACGACGAGATGGAGGCCATCGCCCTACGCGAGCGTCCGAAGATGATCATCGGCGGTGGTTCGGCCTACTCACGCGAATGGGATTACAAACGGATGCGCGAGATAGCCGACAAGGTGGACGCCATCTTCCTGGTCGACATGGCGCATCCCGCCGGGCTGATCGCCGCCGGGCTGCTCGACAACCCGCTGGAATACGCCCACATCGTCACCTCCACTACGCACAAGACCCTGCGCGGCCCGCGCGGCGGCGTGATACTGATGGGTAAAGATTTTCCCAACCCCTGGGGCAAGAAGACGCCGAAAGGAGAGACGAAGATGATGTCGCAACTGCTCGACTCGGCCGTATTCCCCGGCATACAAGGTGGTCCGCTGGAGCATGTCATAGCCGCCAAGGCCGTGGCTTTCGGCGAAATCCTGCAACCCGAATTCAAACAGTACGCCAAGCAAGTGCAGCAGAACGCCAAGGTGCTGGCCGAGGAGCTGGTGAAGCGCGGCTTTACCATCGTTTCGGGCGGTACGGACAACCACTCCATGCTGGTGGACCTGCGCGATAAATACCCCGAGCTGACCGGCAAGGTAGCCGAGAAAGCGCTGGTAGCCGCCGACATCACCGTGAACAAGAACATGGTGCCATTCGACACCCGCTCGGCCTTCCAGACCTCGGGCATACGTCTCGGCACCCCTGCCATCACCACCCGTGGCGCCAAGGAGGACCTCATGGTGGAGATTGCCGACATGATAGAGACCGTACTCTCCAACGTGGAGAACGAGGAAGTGATAGCCCGGGTACGCGGACACGTCAACGAACTGATGAAGGGGTACCCGCTATTCGCTTATTGAATTGAAAATTGAGAATTAAGAATTAAAAAATGACAGCTTGGGAACAAGATGATAGGTTCGCCCTATCCTCTTGTTCCCAAGCTGTCATTTTTTAATTCTTAATTCTCAATTTTCAATTCCCATTCAGCTCAATCCTTCTATCTGGCCGTTGACGATGTCGATGTGCAGGGCTTGCGGCTCTTTGGGGAGGCCGGGCATGCGCAACATCTCGCCGGCTATGGCTACGATCATCTCCGCGCCGTTGTTGATGACCACGTCCTTGATGTGCAGTTCGAATCCTTCGGTGGTGCCGTACTGCTTGGCGTCGGCCGAGAAGGAGAACTGCGTCTTGGCCACGCAGACGGGGTAGTGGCCGATGCCCATCTTCTCGATCTGCTTGATGCGGTTGTTGGCGGCATTGCTGTACGTCACCACGCCGGCGCCGTAGATGCCGTAGGCTATCTTCTCCACCTTTTGGCGCACGGTATCTTCAGGTTGGTAAGTGAATCGCAGGGGGGCGGACGGTTGGCGTTCGATGGTATCCACCACCAGGCGCGCCATCTCTGCCGCGCCCTCGCCACCCCGGGCGTAGGCGTCGTTGACGACGAAGCCCACACCGAGCCGCTCCTCGCAATGTTGGCGCAGCATCTCCATCTCCTCGGGCGTGTCGTCGGCGAAGCGGTTGAACACCACCAGCACCGTCTGCCCGAAGGCGTGTAGATTGCGCACGTGCTTGTCGAGGTTAGGCAGTCCGGCACGCAGTCCCTCCATATTGGGTTCCTTGATGTGGTCGAGGCTCACCCCGCCGTGCATTTTCAGGCCTTGTGCCGTGGCCACCAGCACGGTGAGGCATGGCCGCAATCCGCCGCGGCGGCACTTGATGTTGTAGAACTTCTCCGCGCCGAGGTCGGCCCCGAATCCCGCTTCCGTCACCACGTACTCCCCGAAGGTCATGGCGAGTTTGGTGGCCAGGAGCGAGTTGCACCCGTGGGCGATGTTGGCGAACGGCCCTCCGTGCACGAAGGCGGCCGTCCCCTCGGTGGTCTGCACGAGGTTGGGGTGTATGGCGTCCTTCAGCAAGACGGTGATGGCTCCCCCCACGCCGAGGTCGGCCACGGTGAAGGGCTTGTCGTCGTAGGTAAAGCCCAGCAGGATGTTGTCGACCCGTCGGCGCAGGTCGTCGATGTCCGAGGCCAGGCAGAGGATGGCCATGATCTCCGACGCGGCGGTGATGTCGAATCCCGATTCCTGGGTGATGCCGTTGGACTTAGGCCCCAGTCCCACCACGATGTCGCGCAGCGAGCGGTCGTTGACGTCGAGCACACGTCGCCACAGCGTCTCTTTCAGGCCGAAGCCTTTGGTCTGGTTCTGGTAAAGGTAGTTGTCGAGCAAGGCTGAAATCATGTTGTGCGCCGCGGTGATGGCGTGGAAGTCGCCGGTGAAGTGCAGGTTGATCTTCTCCATGGGCAGCACCTGCGCGTATCCGCCTCCCGCGGCTCCGCCCTTCATGCCGAAGCACGGGCCGAGCGACGGCTCGCGGAGCGCCACGATGGCTCGTCGCCCAATCTTGTTAAGTCCCAGCGCGAGGCCGACCGAGACGGTTGTCTTGCCGATGCCCGTCTTCGTGGGGCTGATGGCGGTGACCAGGATGAGGCGGCTCCGTTGCGCCCGTTCCTCGTCGATAAGCCGTTCGGGTACCTTGGCGATGTATCTGCCGTAGTTCTCTACTTCCTCTTTCGGTATGCCTATTTCTTCGGCTACCTGCTTGATTTTTTTTAGCTCGATGTCACGAGCTATCTCAATGTCTGTCTTCATACAATATGTCCTTACTATTGGGTTGCGTAGTGCAATTAGATGTATATAGAATACAAAAGTAATGAATCGTGTGCGTAGAAACAAAATAAAATGGCTATCTTTGGCAGCATTCAAGATATGCGTGAAGATGAAAAAGATATTTTTATTCCTCTGCTTGGCCACCTTCTCCCTGTCCTGCTTGGCACAGTCGGAGCTTCCGGCCGACACGTCGCGCCTTGTCCTGCCGTCTTCCGTCAAGGAGTACGGGGGCTTCCTGCTCGACATGGGGCTGATGGGCGCGCTCCCTCCCCGGTTGCCCAAGTTCAACCTCGACATGCCCGCCGCGAGCCGGGACTATAGTCAGCTCTTCCACCTGGACAACAGCGTCGTTTACAGCCGCGGGCTGACGAGCATCTTCTCTTCCGGCTACGGACTGGGCTTCGGCCTATTTTCCCCCTCGGCCCAGACGGTGCAGATGGGGACTTTCAAGCTGAAGAACGGATGGACAATGAGCACTTATGGCGACTACGACAAAGATGGCTTTCGAGTGCCCAACCGCAGCGCCTTGCCGTGGGAGCGCGATAATTTCCGCGGAGCCTTCGAGCTGAAATCGGCAAACGGCAACTTCGGCATACGTATCGAGGTACAGCAAGGCAGGAACGGGTTGTATTGAGCATACCAAACAAGAGCGACACTGATCAAGAGTATTAAAAATACCGTACGTTGGGTAGTCGGGATCGTACTGGGCGTACAGATCGGGGCTATCATCCTGCTGAACATACCAGCCATTCAGCGCTCCATCAGCAATGTGATGGCCGACGAGCTGTCCCGGACGCTCGACACGCGGGTCACCATCGGCAACGTGCACATCGGGCTGCTGAACCGCGTCATCATCGACGACGTGCGTGTCGACGACCAGAGCGGGAAGGAGATGCTCAAGGTAGCCCGCCTCTCGGGCACGTTCAACCTCGTCTCCCTCCTGAAAGGAAAGATCTCCCTGGGCAGCGTGCAGCTGTTCGGCTTCTCCGCGCGGCTGGATAAGCCAACCCCATCGGCACCGCTCAACTGCCAGTTCGTGTTCGACGCGCTGGCCTCCAAGGACACGCTGAAAGAGAAGGACCCGATAGATCTGCGCGTCAACTCCCTACTTATCCGCCGCGGTAAGCTGGCCTACCACGTGCTCTCCGAGAAGGAGACGCCAGGCCGCTTCAACCCCCACCACATACAGTTGCAAAACATCATCGGCAACATCTCGCTCAAAGCTCTGAGCGAAGATTCGCTGAACGTCGCCGTGAAACGCCTCAGCCTCGACGAGCGCGAATCGGGATTCACGCTCAAGAAGCTGAGCCTGAAGGTGCTGGCCGGTACCGGGCGGGCGCAGGTGGAAAACTTCGCCATTGAGCTGCCCCACACCTCCCTGGCGATGGATACCATACACGTGAGGTACGACAGCCTCGGGGCGTTCAATCACTTCGCCGATCGGGTATTCTTCTCGTTCCGCACCCGCCCTTCGCGTGTCACGCCGCTCGACATCTCGCCTTTCGTGCCTGCCCTGGCACATTTCAAAGAACCCATCACGCTCAACATGGAGGCGGGTGGTAGCCTCAACCAGCTCAACTGCCCCCAGCTGATCATCACCGGCGACGAGCGTAACTTCCGCCTGCGAGGCGACGTGACCTTGCAAGGATTGTCGACCCCCAGTGACGCCTACCTCTACGGTAAGCTCTCCGAGCTATCGGCCACCCCACGCGGAGTGGACTTCCTCACGCGTAACCTGAGCGGCGCCCCCGACGGCGTATCCCCCACGCTACAGAACCTCGGGAACGTAGGGTTCCGGGGAGAAGTATCGGGCTACTTCAGCGATCTGGTGACCTACGGACTGCTCCACACCGACTTGGGCGACGTGCAGACCGACCTGAAACTGAGCGCCGACAAGGAGAAAGGCACCTTCGCCTATTCAGGATCCATACAGACCAAGGAATTCGACCTCGGGAAGATGACGGGCAACGGGAAGGCAGGCAACATCACCTTCAACCTCGACGTGAACGGCCGCCACGACGCGGCGCGACGCTACCCCGACATCACGCTGAAGGGACTCGTGGCCGCCCTGGAGTACAGCGACTACACCTACGAGAACATCACACTCGACGGCTCCTACCAGAAGGGAGGATTCAGTGGGAAGATGGCTATGCAGGATCCCAACGGATCGTTCTACCTCGACGGACAGCTTAACGTCGCCACGCGGGTGCCCACCTTCAACTTCAGGGCTGCCCTCGACAAGGTACGCCCACATGCGCTGAACCTCACCGCCACGCCCCCCCCCGACGCCGAGCTTTCCGTGAAGATGAAGGCCGACTTCACCGGCGCGTCGATAGGCGAGATGGAGGGCACCATCGATATCGACAGCCTCGACTATGTGGCGGGGGACAAGAGCTACTTCATGCGTAACCTCAACATGAGGGCCACCCGGCAGGACGGAGAGAACCACCTGCGGCTCACCTCGGAGTTCATGACCGCCAGCCTCGACGGAGACTACCACTATCCCACCTTGCCCGCCAGCCTGATGGCCGTGATACGGAAGCACCTACCCTCGCTCGCCCGACCCTCGAAAAGGGCCGTCGAGACACGTAACGACTTTCGGTTCGACATCAACGTGTACGACACCAAGATACTCACCACCCTCTTCGACATCCCCCTGGAGGTCTATAGCCACTCCACCCTCAAGGGATACTTCAGCGACCCTCTCCAGCGGTTGCGCGTAGAGGGCTACTTCCCCCGGATGAGGTACAAGAATAACTACATCGAATCGGGTGTGCTGCTCTGCGAGACCCCCGGCGACTACATGCGTGCCCGCCTGCGATTCACCCGGCTGAAAAACGATGGGGCCGTCAACATCGCGCTCGACGCCCAGGCCAAGGACGACCAAGTGAGCACCACCCTCAACTGGGGCAACAGCGGCGCGGCCACCTATAGCGGGCAGCTGGCCGCCGTGGCCAACTTCCTCCGCGAGGCAGGCGAGAAGCCGCCGCTGAAGGCCGTGGTCGACATCAAGCCTACCGACGTCATCCTCAACGACACGCTCTGGAAGGTGCATCCCTCGCGGATCGTCGTCGACTCGGGACGGATCGACATCAACAACTTCCACTTCAGCCATAACGATCGCTACGTACGCGTCGACGGGCGACTGTCCAAGCGGCTGGAAGATTCCGTCAAGATAGACCTCAAGGATATCAACATGGGATATGTGTTCGACATCGCCAATATCTCGTCCGACGTCGACTTCGAGGGCGACGCCACCGGAATGGCGTATGCCAGCGGAGTGCTGGAGAAGCCGATGATGAACACCCGCCTCTTCGTACGCAACCTCTCGCTCAACAAAGGACGGCTGGGCGACCTCAACATCTACGGCGAGTGGGACAACGAGCACCGCGCCATACACATGGACGGATACATCAACGACATAGACCCCCGACCGGCGCATGTCACCGGATACGTGCAGCCGCTAAAGCCCGAGAGCGGCCTCGACCTGCACATCGAGGCGTACGACACCAACCTGAAGTTCCTCGAACACTACATGAGCGTGGTGGCCAACGACATACGGGGGAGGGGAACGGGCAACGTCCGCCTGTACGGCAAGTTCAAGGAGCTGAACGTGGAAGGGACCGTAGTGGCCAACGCCTCGATGAAGTTCGACGTGCTCAACACACGCTTTGGCATCAACGACACCATACGCATGTCGCCCACCGGGCTGACGTTCGACCACGTACGCATCACCGACGCCGAGGGACACGCCGGGACGATGGACGGATACCTGCGCTTCAAGCACTTCAAGGACCTCAACTACCGCTTCGAGATCAGGGCCAACAACATGCTGGTGATGAACACCAAGGAGACCACCGAAGTCCCCTTCTACGGCACGGTCTATGGCACAGGCAACGCCGTGCTGTCCGGCGACGCCATACACGGCCTCGAGGTCAACGCCGCCATGACCACCAACCGCAACACGGTGTTCAACTACATCAACGGCAGCGTGGCATCGGCTATCAGCAACCAGTTCATCAAGTTCGTCGACAAGACACCCCGCCGCGCCTTGCCCGACTCCACACTCTTGCTCTCACACTTCGACCAGATGCGCCAGCGACAGCAGGAGGGTGAGGAGGAGCGACACACCGACATACGCCTCAACATCCTGGTCGACGCCACCCCCGACGCCACCATGAAGATCATCATGGATCCCATAGCCGGCGACTACATCAGCGGAAAGGGAACGGGCAACATACGGACGGAGTTCTACAACAAGGGCGACGTGAAGATGTTCGGAAGCTACCGCATCAGCCAGGGGATCTATAAGTTCAGCCTACAGGAGGTCATACGCAAGGACTTCGTCATACAGGACGGAAGTACCATCTCCTTCAACGGCCCCCCGCTCGACGCCAACATGGATATACGGGCGTCGTACACTGTCAACTCGGCCTCACTCAACGACCTCATACCCGGGGCCACCGCCTACACCCAGCAACCCAACGTGCGGGTGAACTGCATCATGAACCTCACCGGCGCCATGGTGCGCCCTGCCATCAAGATGAACATCGAGCTGCCCAACGAAAAAGACGAGGTGCAGACGCTGGTGCGCAACTACATCAGTACCCAGGAGCAGATGAACATGCAGATACTCTATCTCCTGGGCATTGGTAAGTTCTACACCGAGGAGGCCCGGACGGACAACCAGAACTCCAATGTCATGTCGTCGGTCCTTTCGTCCACACTCTCGGGACAACTCAACAACGCCCTCTCGCAAGTGTTCGACACCAACAACAATTGGAATTTCGGCACTAACCTCAGCACGGGCGACAAGGGGTGGACCGACGTGGAGGTGGAAGGCATACTCTCCGCGCAGCTGCTCAACAACCGCCTGCTCATCAACGGCAATTTCGGATACCGCGACAACCCGATGGCCAACACCAACTTCGTGGGCGACTTCGAGGCCGAGTGGCTCGTCAACCGCTCGGGCGAGATTCGCCTGAAAGCCTACAACGAGACCAACGACCGCTACTACACCAAGACTAACCTCACCACCCAAGGCGTAGGCATCATGTTCAAGAAAGACTTCGACAAATGGAACGAGCTGCTCTTCTGGAACAAATGGAAGCTGCGCAACAAGCGCAAGCGCGAGGTCAGGGAGAAGGCAAAGAATGAAGAATCAAAAGAATTGAGGATGAGGGATGAAGAATGAAGAATTCTTCATTTAGAAAGGGAAGTGGCACGGACGCGGCGGTGTGTTGTCCGCCTGCTGCCCGTGCCACCGTCGTCTAAAAGAAAATAGAAACTTAGATTATCGTTTGCAGCCATGATTAGCTTGGCCCGAGTATCGTCCCATCGGGTCTAATCTTGAGTATGGTGTCCCTCGAAGCATACTTCTCCATCTCGATGCGGTAGTACACCGATCCATCGGCCGTCTCGACATAATCCGCGTCGTCGATGTGGAGGTTGGCGTATTCGCTGTTGGTGATGGCCCGCTTCACGGGGTCGGGAAGCTCCCTGCCGAACAACTCGGTCTCCGTCATGTACCACTGTCCGTCGCGGGTAAACCATGCCGACTTCTCGTGGCCACCGTCCAGGAATTCGGCTACGTAGTAGCCTCCCTCTATGTCCCATTCGACATATCTCACGTCGGGATACATTGTCGAGAAGGTGCTTCGCATTTCGGGCGAGACATTCGCGAAGTCGTCCCCGTCGCAGCTTTGCAGGCCGAACGTCACGAGTGCGGCCGCCAATAAAAGGTGAATCTTGGATTTCATATATATCTATTGTTGTTTGGATTTAGTCATCAATATCTATCAAGTTGAACCGAGAGTCGAAAACAAGCTCCACACGGTTGGACAGCTGCAAGTCGTACTCGTCTTTGTCGCGGTCGATATGCACGACCTTCGTTCCCGGGTAGACGCTCTGGATATGGTTCAGGATGGGTGCGGGCACAATATCCATAGGTACGGCCGAGAATTTGCAGTCTACGTCCTTCCATTGTCCCTTCTTGTCGAACTCGACCTTCTTTCCGTCCGTGAAAATCACCTCGTAGCTCTTGTACAGGAAGTCGACCTCCTTCTTCACCAGCGCTATCCTGCTCTCGGGAAAATGGCGCTTGATAAACTGCTGGGCAGCTATGGGTAGCTGAGTCACCGCGATGGGGCGGTCGTTGTCCGCGCGCATCGTGGTGATCTGCAATATAAATAGACAAGCAAATAAAAGAACAGTCTTCTTCATACCTCTTATTTTTCGAAGTTCACGCGAAACATCACCTGATGTTTCACGCCACAAAGATGAGGCGGGAATCTGAAATGATTTAGGAATAAGCGCGGCGAGATACCTTTTTTTTCGATGGGCGCGCCGGGAAAGCTACGTCATGCCAAGACAAGCAGGCTCATGAAAAAGAACCCTCCAAAGTCTTTTTGTGGGCAAAGAAAGACTTTGGGAGGTTCTTTCCCCTGTCTTCGCGACAAACAAAAGCAGGGCGATATGCAAGATAAGAGTTGCTTTCTATCCTTTTTCTCGTTATTTTTGCACCCGCATAACCTTTATACGGAATAATATATGAGATACTTGGATCCGAAAGCCGACCTGACTTTCAAGCAGGTATTCGGTGAGCATCCCGACTTGGTGATGAGTTTCCTCAACGCTCTGCTGCCGCTGGAACCAGAACAGGAGATACAGGAGATTGAATACCTCCCTCCCGAGCTGGTGCCCGACAATCCGCTACGCAAGAACAGCATCGTCGACGTGCGCTGCCGCGACAACCGCGGACGGCAGTTCCTCGTGGAGATGCAGATGATCTGGTCGCCCGAGTTCAAGCAACGGGTGCTGTTCAACGCCTCGAAGGCTTACGTACGCCAGATAGGGGCAGGCAATCGATACGAACTGTTGCAACCCGTCTATTCCCTCAATCTGGTCAACGAAGTGTTCGAACCCGGGCTACAGGGCTACTACCACTATTACCAGCTGGTGCACGTGGAGCATACCGACAAGGTGATCGACGGCCTGCACCTCGTCTTCGTCGAACTACCCAAATACAATCCCCAAACTTACCGGGAGAAGAAAATGAAAGTGCTCTGGCTCCGCTACCTGACGGAGATCGACGAGCGAACGCGCGAGGTGCCCAGGGATCTACTTGACAATCCCGACATCAACAAGGCCGTGACCGTGATCGAGGAAGCGGCATTCACCGACGCCCAATTGCTTGGATACGAGAAGTTCTGGGACATCATCAGCGTGGAAAGGACATTGATCAGTAGCTATGAACGGAGAGGAGAAGCCAGAGGAGAAGCCAAAGGAGAGGCCAGAGGAGAGGCCAGGGGAAGGGCCAGAGGAAGGGCCGAAGGGGAAGCTATAGGGGAAGAAAAGACCCTGCACAGAATCGCGCTCTCGATGATAGCTGGCGGCGTTCCTTTCGAGACCATCTCCCAATATACGGGGCTATCTGTGGAGGAGATAAAGAACATACGCGATTCTGTCCATTCGTGATCCGCGTTCGCGGGAGGGGTAGAGACATGTCCCCCCCTCAAAAAAAACTTCCCAATGATCGCTGTCACCAGCTCATTGGGAAGTTGTATCTCGATCGACGTACGAGAGAGGATATTACTTCTTGAAGAAGTCCTGCACTTTCTCGTTCGGTACCATTTGCTCATCAAAAACGTAAGCTCCGGTCTTGGGAGACTTGACCATTTTGATAACCTTTGTGTAAGCACGGCCCTCCTTGGAGCCTTCGTGCAAACTTGCGACTGTCTTCTTTGCCATAGCTTATACCTATATAGATGTATTATTTGATTTCCTTGTGAACCGTCATCCGCTTCAAGATGGGGTTGTATTTCTTCAGTTCCAACCGTTCGGTGGTATTCTTTCTGTTCTTCGTGGTGATGTACCTCGACGTGCCGGGCATGCCACTGTTCTTGTGCTCCGTGCATTCCAGGATCACCTGCACTCTGTTGCCTTTCGCTTTCTTTGCCATTGTATAATCCTCCTTCTACGCTGTTTAGCCAATTACTCTAATGTCTTTCCAATCACAGAAGCCCTTGACCACAGCGTCGGTCAACGCGGCATGCAACCCTTTTTTGTTGATGACGCGCAAGCCGTTGGCGCTGATGCTAAGGCTGATCCAACAATCCTGCTCTACGTAGTAGAACTTCTTCCTAAACAAGTTCACATCGAAGGTCCTTTTGGTCCTCCTTTTCGAATGCGAAACATTGTTGCCAATCATGGCCTTCTTTCCGGTAATCTGACAAATCTTCGACATTTCTATCTTATTTTTTAGTTATATTTCTTGGGTAACTTCAAACAGGATGCAAAGTAACTACATTTATCCCTATAAAACAAGCGTTTTCTCGATAAATTCCTCTTTACGTGCTGTTTTTCCGCTACTTGAGCAGGTCGATCAGCAACGACAATGCGTTGGTCCCCGCCCTTTCCACGTTCATCGCCCGTCCTTGGTCACGCTCCTGGCGGTACGTTCTTATTTCATCTTTATAACCAACGGCCATCCAGATAGTGCCCACAGGCTTCTCGGGTGTCCCGCCACCCGGACCGGCGATGCCCGACGTAGCCACGGCGCAATCCGTGCCCAGCGTCTCCATCGCTCCTTTCACCATCTCGACCACCGTCCGCTCGCTTACGGCGCCATGCCTTGCCAGCGTGTCGGGCGACACGTGGAGCAGCGTCATCTTTACCTCGTTGGCATAGGCCACCACGCCGCCACGGAAGTATTCCGAGCTTCCCGCCACCGACGTCAGCCTCGCTGCCACGCTGCCACCGGTGCAGCTCTCGGCCGTGGCCACGGTGAGGTGTTCCTGTCTCAGCAGCTCACCCACCACTGCCTCCAGCGGCACGTCGCTCTCGGCCAGGATGTCGTCGCCCAGGATGGCTTCCAGGTGAGCCTGCTCGCGATCGAGCGCCTCTTCCACCATTAGCTTCTCCTTACCCCTTCCGGTGAGGCGCAGGCGCACCATGCCCGGTTTGGGCAGGTAGGCCAGCTTCACGCTCTCGGGCAGTGCCGTCTCCCATGCCTCCAGTTTCTCGGCCAGCATCGATTCGGGATAGTGTCCCACCAGGAAGGTGCGGTGCGCGATGACGTCGGTATGGAATGTCTGCCGCAGTCTGGGAAGTACCGACCTCTCCATCACCGCCATCATCTCCTGCGGCACACCCGGCATGGATACCAGTACCTTGCCGTCGCGCTCGAACCAGCTGACGGGTGCCGTGCCCACAGGGTTGTCGATCACCACGCAGTCGCGCGGTACCATGGCCTGGGATTCGTTCAGGGCGTTCATGCGGACGCGTCCGGCCAGCAGACGCCTCACGTTCGCCAACACCTCTTCGCTCAGCATCAGTTCGGTGTGGAAGTACTTGCAGAGGGTCTGCTTGGTGATGTCGTCCTTCGTGGGGCCAAGCCCTCCGGTCACCAGCACGATGTCCACGTGCCGCATGGCTCCGTCTATCGCCTCGAGAATCTCCTTCTCGCGGTCGCGGATGGTCACCACGCGGAGTACTTCTATGCCTATCTTGTTCAGCTCCCGCCCCATCCAGGCGGAGTTGGTGTCGACTACCTGCCCGATGAGCAGCTCGTCGCCAATGGTTATTATTTCCGCGAACATACGCTTACGCTGTTTCTCTATACCTATATCATTATATATATCCCACTTCCGCGAGTCGGCGCTACATCGTCACCCGTGAGTAGGCCGGGAGGTCGATGGGGCAGAAGTCTTTGTCCAGGTACTTGAAGTACCCGTTCATGGCGATCATCGCCGCGTTGTCGGTGGTGTAGCTGAACTTGGGGATGAAGATGTTCCACCCATACCGCTCAGCATGTTGCCGGAAGGCTTCGCGCAGCCCGTTGTTGGCCGACACGCCTCCCGCTACGGCCACCTCCTTGATGTCGTATTGCTTGGCGGCCTTGCGGAGCTTGTCCATCAGGATGTCTACTACGGTGGCCTCCAGCGAGGCGGCGAGGTCGGCCTTGTGGTGTTCCACGAAGTCGGGATCGTCCGTCAGCCAGTCGCGGAGCGAATAGAGGAAGGATGTCTTCAGTCCGCTGAAGCTATAGTCCAGCCTCGGTATATGTGGCTTGCTGAAGGTGTACGCCTTGGGGTTTCCCTGGCGGGCGAGCTTGTCGATAATGGGTCCTCCGGGATAGCCCAGTCCCATTACCTTGGAGCATTTATCGATGGCCTCTCCCGCGGCGTCGTCAATGGTTTGCCCCAGGATCCGCATATCGTTGTACGCCTCCACCAGAATGATTTGCGAGTTGCCGCCCGACACCAGCAGGCAGAGGAACGGGAACCGGGGTACCCTGTTCTCTTCCCCCTCCGTCTGGATGAAGTGCGCCAGCACGTGCCCATTGAGGTGGTTGACGTCGATGAGCGGGATGCCCAGCGCGCGGGCGAATCCCTTGGCGAACGACACGCCTACCAGGAGCGATCCCATCAGTCCCGGCCCCCGGGTGAAGGCCACCGCGCTCAGCTCCTCTTTCGCCACCCCCGCCCGTTTAAGCGCCTCGTGCACCACGGGGACGATGTTTTGCTGGTGCGCCCGCGAGGCCAGCTCGGGCACTACGCCGCCATAAGCTTCGTGCACGGCCTGGCTCGCTATCACGTTGGACAGCAGGTAGCCATCCCTGATCACGGCTGCCGAGGTGTCGTCGCACGACGACTCTATTCCCAATACAATTACGCTCATAGTCGATACCTAATTAAAAAAACGGTGCAAAAGTACGCTTTTCAGTCGACTTATCCTACTACGTGTCCCCTTATCGTCCTCTTTCTGCTAATAAATCATAAAAGAGGGATGTCCTACTTGCAAACGCTTGCTTTTATCCAAAACAAAGCAATATATTCGCGATATCAATTTAATATCAACTTAATCCTAATGAGTATGGAAACAAAAGAAAAGAATTTCACCGGTTTCAAGATGAACGGCTTCCTGATGATCGCCATTCACTTACTTCTCCTCGCGGCCTGTGTCTACGGCTTCACTACGGGTAGCCTCCCCATCGTGCTTTGTTCGGCAGCGGTGGTCACCATCGTCTGTATCCTCTTCGCCGGCTACGTGCAGCTGGAGCCTAACGAATCGAAGGTCCTGATCTTCTTCGGCAATTACAAAGGCACGTTTCGCGACACCGGCCTCTTTTGGGTCAATCCCTTCCTCTCGCAGAAGAAACTCTCGATGCGCGCCCGTAACCTCGACGTGGATCCCATCAAGGTGAACGACAAGATCGGCAACCCCATACTCATCGGCCTCGTGCTGGTATGGAAGGTGCGGGACACCTACAAGGCCATGTTCGAGATCGACGCCCAAACCATGGCCGGTTCGGTCGGCACGGTCGGCATCACCGTGGGGCAACGCATGAACGCCTTCGAGAGTTTCGTGAAGGTGCAGAGCGACGCCGCTCTGCGGCAAGTGGCCGGCGAATATGCTTACGACAACAACGGGGAGGAGAACAGCGAACTTACCCTGCGCGCGGGCAGCGAGCAAATCAACGACCAGATGGAGCGTAAGCTTAACGAACGCCTCTTCATGGCAGGCATAGAGGTCGTGGAGGCGCGTATCAACTACTTGGCCTACGCCCCCGAGATAGCCGCCGTGATGCTGCGTCGTCAGCAGGCGTCGGCCATCATTGCCGCTCGCGAGAAGATCGTGGAGGGAGCAGTCTCCATGGTGAAGATGGCTCTACACCAACTCGCCGACGAGGATGTGGTGGAGCTGGACGAAGACAAGAAGGCCGCCATGGTCAGCAATCTGCTCGTGGTGCTCTGCGCCGACGAAGCCGCGCAGCCTGTCGTGAACACGGGCACGCTCCACCAGTAACCGACGGCCGTACCGGAGGCACTACAATCAGAGAACCACACACAGATTACGCCATGCCCAAACAAAAGGAAACATCAACCAAAAGTTTCGTGCTCCGCGTGGACAACGACACCATGGAGGCCCTGGAAAAATGGGCCAGCGACGAGTTTCGCAGCATCAACGGACAGTTGCAATGGATCATTGCCGAAGCGCTGAAGAAGTCAGGACGGGTGAAGAAGAAACACACCTCCGCATCAACGTGAGGAATGGTGTTTTAGCGGGAACAATGTGAAAGGGTGACGTGCTTGTCCATTTTGTGGAAGATGATATTGTGGCATTGAATTGAAAAACCTATTTTGCGAGGCATTAAGCAACGAACGATCAATCTGAAAGCCGGATGATAGCGGAAATGACCATTAGAGGATACAAGTCCATCAAGGAGCGACGAGTGAAATTGTGCCCGATAAGATGTGTGCTGTCATCACGGCTCATGCGCAATAGTCCGTGTTTAGCTGGTGGGCACAGCGTATCTCCTTGCGAGCGTTCCTCGATATGAAACCCATGGCTATCCACCAACCCTTCCCGCACGCACTCCTCAAATACGCTTGCATGTCCGCGATGTCCCACCTAAGCGGGACGTCCGTCCCGCGTGCACGGGACTTTTATCCCGCGGGCGAGGGACACTTGTCCCGCGCCTGTGGGATAAAAGCTTCTCTATGGGCATGGTGAAGCCACGGACTATTGCGCATGACCCGTTAATATCGCACGCATCTCTGGCGTGATGAAAAAGCATTTGATATAATGGCTTCTGACTTCGTCAATCGTACCCCAGAGCTTGTTTCTTCTCTCTCATATATATCGCTGTAAAATCTTTGCATTTCCGTTTATCCTGTCTTGAGGCGGCAACAGAATAAGGTGCATATTTCTCAAAGATGTCAAGTCCTCTTCCAAGGGTTATTACCCAGCCCGTATCTGTCTTGATACAGCGGTCGTGGAAGTTGCAAAATTTGTAAGAAAAGACAATGCCATAGTTAGCTATATCGTCTTTAATATCGTCCAATAGGTCTATCAATGCCGGTATTTTAGCCTCCTCCTCATAGGTGAGAAGGTTTATCTTTAAATCTTCAACGGGACGCGTTTCAATCAGCATGGAGACAAACTCCATAAAGTTTCTAAGCTGCCAAGAGGTGCGGATATAGGGATCTTCGATAGTAATTTCATTAGCTGATGCCATGTATTGGGAAAACAATTTTTCATACGTAATACCTGTTTGTCCAAGGCGGAAGGAGAGGCTTTGCTCGCGAAGAATGGGAATGCGTGGTCGGTTCTGCTGGATACTTGTGTCCGGTTGCTCCGTAGTTTCCTCATCATGCTTCTCTGCAAGCCCATTACTGATTCTTTCCAAAGTCTCTACTACTATTTCTTTCTCGCTTTTCAGATTGATATATTTAAACTTAGCCGGTTCGGCCTTGAAGGTTTCATCAATTAACCCCAATTGGTCTTTCACCCGTTTACGCCCTTCTGCTGCAAAGTCTATTAACTCATAAGCCTCCTCATTCGTCATGGCAAGATCGGGGTATATCAACTTTACCATACCCGAGAATGTCTTACGAATAGCCAAGTGGTCACGTTCGGAAAGAGAGGCATCAAATGCCGCATAATCTTTCAAGATACTTGTAAGGTCATTATTCCTCAACTCATGGAGTACGGCTGCAATGTAGTCCGTTATCAGACCATAGCCTGTGGAAAAGCTCCCTTTTTTCAACGTGTTTATTTCCCAACCAGGATTATAAAGATGGATGCGGTCAAGAAAGGCTCCTTTGATAAAAGCGTTTGGAATGGACTCGAAGAGGTGGCTATTTTTCAACATATAGGGGACAGTATGCTTTGTATTGCCAACGAAAACCATAGAGGCACTGGCCTCGTGTGTCCCTTTGCCTCGGTTGAATGACTTATTAGCCAAGTAATTCTGCATGGTATCTATCAAGACAGCATCGACATTGCGTCCTTTTTGCTGTTCGAATTCATCCCATGCGACCACGTCCCAATAGCCGACAAGACCTAAGATTTCCTTATTCCCGGACATCTTCACAAACAGACGGGCGCTGGTCACATCGCCGCCGCTTACGAGGACGCCATAAGGTGATAACTCTTGAAAAACATGGCTCTTGCCTGTGCCTTTGGGGCCAAGCTCCATAAAGTTAAAGTTGTTTTCTACATGGGGAAGCAGGCGTGCTAAAGAAATCAATTTCTCTCGATGATTCATGACGTCCGGATTTAATCCGATGGTATGCATCATAAAGTCAATCCACTCTTCGGTTGTGAAGTTTTTCCGCTGCTCTACATACTCTTGTAGATCAATATTCGAAATCTGAATTGGCTTCAAGTTCTCTATTTCCCAGCGCACTCTTACGTCCTCCCCACTGACATAGCCGATAGTGACAATGCACCATACGCCGTTGCCCGACAACAGTTTAGGATTCCTCGTTACATATTCGGTACCAATGGGTACTCCGTTCAATCCAAGGTTTGCGAAGCTGGCCTGATATTCATCTAATCGTTCGTTGAGCACGACATTTACTTTGTCAATGATACGATGTTTCCCCTTTTCACGTATTTTCCCCTTAATGGATTCGGCTTCCGCCCGATGAACATAATTGTCTTGTATCACTCTCTTCACCTTCTCCAATCCTTCATTGATAATCTCTTCGTCGTCGCTTGCGCAATATTGACCAAGTAGATATTCCAGCACATAAGTAGGTACAGGCAATCCTCCTTTGACGAGGAAAGCCAAGTCTTTTCTTACCACCTTGCCGGTGAACGCATGCATCACTTTATCTTGTAAATCCATTGTTGTATGTTTAGGAATCAATAATCAAAATCATTTTCTATTAAGGTATTGTTGGTAACGTTCTCCTTGATGAGCGGATTCAACGTATCTTCAACATCATACACCTTTAGCTGTAAGACCTTGGCTTCTACATGTTGGTTAAGTGTAAGGTCTACTTGCACTCTCCTGTTATCAAGCAATTGGTCGGTCTTGTTGAATAGAATCTGCTTGACAGGTGTGACGGCTTGCTCGTTGTAATAGAGCGCACAAGTTACTACTCGTTCTTTCTTGTCCATCGAAACGGCATCCGATTGCAACAACTTGAAACGAAGGCGCGAAGCTTGCATGGAAAGGTTGCGATCAAGTAGGGTTACACTTACCGGCTGCTTACTATCGGTACGTTCTTGATGGCAGACGATAATAGGAATAACCATCTCTTGTAGTGAAGCTCCTCCATGAGTGAACATATACCCTCCCGAGGGTGCGGCCAGCCGATTTGTTCCGATGGGAGTAGCTACCCGCACACCATTCTCGCTCATGTCGGACACTTCATGCAGCGGAAATTTGACCATACCGGGCACCTCTTTATCAGATTTAGTGAGATAATAACGCGACTTCTTCTCCAACGCCTCCTCTTCCACCTTGTGTTTATCTTTATCGGCAAACTCCATGTTATTAAACAGGAAGCCATGGTCGGCAGTGATATAGACTTCTGTCACATTATAACTTTCGAGTATCTTATGCGCCAGTGTCTCTATCTCTCTTATCGCGTCCCGACAACTTTTCACAATATCTTCAGCATCTCCTTCATGGCTGTTCCTGTCTATTCGGTCATGGAAGACGTAAACGACCGGATGTTTAAATATCTCGCGGTTCCTTTCTCGTTCATAAGACTCCACTTCGCTGAAATCCACACAGAGTCCTTCCTTACGGTATTTTTCCAATTGTGTCGTACGCTTGGGCATGGAGTTGAGAATGGCATGATCTACCGCCACTTGCTGCTCTCCATTGGGCTCCGCATACAGGAACATCTCTTTATGCGGGAGCAGAGCCGGTTTGCAATATTTAGTTTCGGTGGGTAGCGTGGCAAGTGCGGCGTTGATATGAGATACATGTTTCCGTTTTGCCAATGCTTGTATCAGTTCCTCCGCCACTTCGTAGCGCAAAGCGTCGCTGACAATCACTGCCACCTTCTTTTGTGCAGGTGCGATGTAGGTTGAATAGAAATCTTGCTGCCATACTTGGTGAAAGGAGGTCATGCCTCCCGCCTCCTTCACGCAACGCATCCACCCCATATTAAGTTGATTGGCATATTTAGCGTAATCACGGTCTAACTGTTTTCGTGCGACCTGTGCAGCGTCGTAAAGAGAGGTCGAGGGACTAATCTTGTAGAAAGCCTCGGTTGCCTGTCGGTAGAACTGATCGTATAAGTAGTAATCTGAGGCGTATCGTTCAACATATTCATCGGGAGTGTCCAGTATTAGTGAAATGCCTTCAGAGAGCCGCTCATAGAACCGGGCTGCCATAATAGCAAAATCAATGACTTTCGCTGTTTGTTCATCTATTGATGGCTTCAAAGCTATCTCTTCCAGCCGCCCAATAACCTTTTTCGGTTCGCTTTTCAGCTTTTCGCTCATCAACGCTTGAATGACAGGCACGCACAGTTGCTCCGGCATGTAGTAGTAGTTGGCATCCGCCCCATACCATCGCACTATCTTTTCGTCGCGGATGTCGCTTCCCAGCTCGGCTATCGTCTCCATAAAGGCTGTAGCCGATTTGTCTTGGCTGAGTGCCAGCGCTAAGATGCGGTTTATTTGCTCTAATGCAAGGGTGTTGGTAATGCGATAACGGCGATAATTGTCAGCCTCTACCGGTGCCAACTTCTGCACGATAGCATTATACTTCATCCTGATTACTATCTCGCTGACTTTTTCAAGCGTGTTATCTTCGTATGAAACGCCGAATATGCTTACCAAGCGTTGTTCCAAGCGTTTGCTTACTAATGGGGCTTTGCGTAGCTTGCTATAAAAATCTGTCCGTTTCGTTTGCTCCGTCTTACGCCCCATCAATAGCAGGCGCACCAAGATTGTGTCCCAATCGAGTACTTGTTGCGTCCCCATATAAGAAGAGATAAACGCACGCACGGCCACCTCTTCGGTGATAGTTCCGTCAGCATAGTAAGACGAGAGCATGCGCATCATGCGGTCTGCCTGCAATTGGGCGATGTTTTTCTCTACAAACGACGTCATCTGTGGGGGCAGATGATACTGCTGCATGAATGCCGTATAATCTTGATGATGATATTCCGCATTGGCAGTCAGCACATCCATCAACGGGAACTTCTCTTGCAACGATTTTATGCGCAAGGGCGACGGTTGGTGAAATAGCAATACTACTTTCTCGTCTGCCCAGTCGGTGTCCAGATGATATTTAGTGGTAAACCAGTCGCCTTGAAACTCCACATAGCGGTATCTGGCTTTCCACTCTAACGGTTGTAATTCATCCGCTATGAATTCATCGTCAAAGACAAACAATACCTTTAATTCAGGGTCTCTGTCGAAATAGGTATATATCTTATTTTGTATCGTCATTCTCTTTTGTTATTAAATCACTGTACAAGCCAACGCCTTTCACTGTCAGGTAATACTTTTGCCGCGGGTGGCGGGGGCTTTCGGGATATAGCAACGTTACAAAACCCTCCTTTATGCCGGGATTCAAATAGGTGTTGAGGAAATTGTCTCTCCCTTTCAGCCCTAATGCTTCCATCAATTGTTTGACGGACATTTGCTTTTCTCCCATTTGTAAAATCAGGGCATATATAAATTCAGTAGAAGGCTGCATATTTTCATGAGCTTGTCCTGTTACTTGTCCTGTTACTTGTCCTGTCTCATCGGTTTCGTTTCTCCATGTTTCAGGAGAGTTAACAACCATAAACCGGTTCTTGAGTTCGTTTTTCTCTCCCATTAAGAGGTTGCGGAAGAATTTCAGGAGAAATTGGTTATCCGGTTCAATGCCTTTCCTGACGTTGCGATAGTTAGCCCTCACCAGCGCATTGCGAAAGTACCATGAATGTTCGGCAAACAAACTGTTATCTACCTCAAAGCCGATGGAGCGCAAGTACTTGATGGTGAAGACTGCCGTTGTCCGGGTGTTCCCTTCACCGAAGGGATGGATTTGCCAGATGCCGGAAACGAATTTGGCTATGTGTTCTACGATTCGGTCAAAAGAGAGTCCTTTGTAATCAAACGCTTTCTCTTGTTCCAAGTCGTACTCTAAGGCTTTCCGAATATCTTGGGAGTTGACGTACAGCACCGTATCTCCCTGCAATACCCACTCTTTCTTGGTGATGTCATAGTCGCGAATCTTACCGGCAAACTTAAATACGCCGTTGAACAGGCGTTTATGAATAGAGGTAAACCCCACTATTGAGAAAGCAAAAGAGGTTTCATTCAGTATTCTCGTGATATTGGCAGATACCTTATCCGCCTCTTCCATGTCATCGTCTTCGGGCAAGCGTGCCGTTTTCGACTGATAATAGCTTTTTATCAGTTGTTGGGCTTCATCTATGTCAATCTCGCCCTCAATGTGCTTGCGGGCAGTCTCTTTCAGATAGTCGGATGTCTTCAGTCCGTCTACCGCCTGTAGCCCGATGGCTGTCTGCCAGGCGGAGGCTTTTTCCTTGGCGTTTGGTTCACCTTGCCGTATGTATTCTTCGAAATCCATATTCTTCTCTTATGCTAATTGTTCTTTTACGGCCAGTCCCAAAGAGGTAAGGCGATATTGCTGCAATCGGCTATTGGGTTTATCGGGAATGGTCATCTCAATTAAACCAAGCCTGAGAGCAGGCTTAATATAGCCTTTAAGTAGCCATACTCTATTTGCAAGTGAAAGTTTCTCTAATATCTCTATACGCGTCAAAGGAGTATCGCCAAATATATCAATTAAGGCTTTGACTTGTGTGGTGACTTGTGTGGTGACTTGTGTGGCAACTTGCGGGGTGATTTGTTCATTAGCGTTTGCTCCATACCGCCTCATGTCGGTCAGATTAGCGTCTTCTACGCACACTTCAAAAACCGTAAGTTTATCCACGAAAAAGCGTGCAGGCTCAGAGCCATTATCTTCCAAATACTCCTGTACACGGCTTATGCCACGATTGAACATATTGACATATTTCATCACTTTCATGGCTTCGGCGATAATTGGGTTCCGATAGGCATTTACCGTAGGAAAATTTTCGGGGCGAGCTTCGCCATATAAGCCTCCTGCATTCATGATTTCTATGCGGTCGTCAAATTGATATAGACGTATGGGCGTATTCGATTGATAGGTACGATGCATAATGGCATTGTTTAGCAACTCTCGCAGTGCCGCTTTGGGATAGTTGCAAACTGTTTTCTCCCGAAAAAGGCTCACCGGTACCGGGCGTTGGGTGACTATGGCATCGTTTGCAAACATTTCCAATCTGGGTAACATGGTAAACAGGTTGCCTTGGAACTCTCGTTCATTCAAGATTTCCCCACCCTTGTCTTTGCCGGCAAATCGGACAAATTGCACATAGCATCCCGGCAAAAAGAAGCGTGGATTCTTCCCAAACAGAATAATTGCAGCCATGCTCGGGCAGTCGTATTGCCTACTGTATAGCCGCAAAGAAGTTAGCTGCTCTTTCAGCTCCCTTCGATCCTCGGACAATATTTCAGCGTCTATGGCTCGTGGCATATATTGGTTGCGGATGGCCTCTATGTCTATATCGGCAAGTGTAGCTTCCCAGCAGGGCATCATATCGAAGGTTGGCAGGCTGGACATGCTACGCTCGGACAAGATGCGTTCTTCTTCTGCAGAAGCAATATCCCGGCGAGGACCGACACGTACAAAAGTGCGACCACGGTAGCGCACCGGAGTGGCAAAAGATGGGGTAACCTCAACTACGAGCACATCTCCCTCACTTGTAGATATTTTCTCGGTATTCATGACAGGTAGAGGCAAGATGTTTCCGTCAGATCGGATGCCCGAAATTTTCGTCATTAATTGGTCGTTTACTTGTAAACCGGACAATGTCCCATCATCATGGACGCCAATAAGTAGGTAACCTTTCTTCCTCGAACCCGGGAGGTCATTGGAAAAAGCACATATTGCCTCTTGAAACTTGTCCATATCATTGGTCGACACCGTACGTTCAATGCGATAAGTTTCATCGCATATCAACAATTGGCGAAGCTCTTCTTTTGTCATCGTTCGTCCTCCTTATTTGAGTTTGGCTAATACATCTCCAAATTTAGCATAATTCACCACGACTCCGTCATCGAGGTCGAAGTCTATCTGCTGGTCGGCTACGCTGTGTAGGCGGTCGTGATACTCGCGGCATTCGTCTATCTGCTTACCGATGCTGTCCAATTCCTTGCGTTCATGGGGCTTGAGTTCGGCGGCGCGTTCCTGCATCTCGTTTTGTCGGGCTACCAGCCATTCAATGTGCGGCAGCAGGTATTTGGTACGGACGTGCCCTGCTGTGTAAGCATCCATGCGGTGCATATAGGCGAGGCATTGGAAAGCTCCTTTCCGCGAACTGAAAAGCCAATAGATGGGGCGGTTTTGGTACATCCGCTTGTGGTCTTTCCAAAAATCCTTTAGGAAGTAGTCGTTGATGCTTTTGCCAATTGACCGCTCCACAAAGTTCAGGTTCGCCATCACAGCCTCTTCCCCAAAGGCTACTTCTAGCCACTTCTTGAAGCGGAAGGTCGCATTGTCGTTCAGTTCCGGATTGATGGACATCAAGGGGATGATGCCGTCGTCATCCGGTTCAAAGCGACTTTCGGGCACTATGCTGTGATAGGTCTTTATCGTATCGCCTTGATTGGCAAGTATCAGCCCGGGCTTATCGAGGCTGTAACGTCCCATCATACAACCTATGGCATAGCTGATCAGTTGCTTGAGAATGACATCGGGATGCCATTTTAGTTGATTGTTCTCTATGTTGATTTCTCCTTGTTGTAGGATGGTCACTTCGTCTAAAGGCACATCGGGAGTAAGCTCGTCCTGCAGACCGTAGATTTCGATGAACTGGCGGTTGAGTTCTTCCTCGTTTTGGTGAAGCTGAAGAAACTTCGTTTCCCACTTGGTTTGATATACATCCATGCGCCACTCCAAACTTTCTGGCTTTGCCGGAGTCCAATCTACACACAGTTTGTGAAATTGGCAGTATTCATGCTGGATATACTCATATTTATTCCCATTTAGAGTTACAAGCTCATTGATTTTGAAATTCCAAGAGATTTCGTGGGCGTTCCAGTCTTGACGGGAGAGAGAAATATTTTGCGAGACGATGTCGTATATATTTCTTTTGCTATCTATTTTAATATACGGTAATCGTCCCACGGGACCTTCATGATAATCCATAGTAGGAGAAAATACCTTCAAATAATAGCTAACGATTGGGCTATTAAGATAGCCCAATAAGATATTGTTATTCGTCACATCTTTTGGAAAGCATACGGAACCTTTCGTTTCAAACAGCCAATCTGATTTGAATAACCTAAAAGAGGGCTTCCCTGAGGAGATTGTAGACCATGTACATCCATCAGCTTTAAAATAGCATTGAATGTTTTGGGGGCGAGACCTAAGTTTATCATTGTCGTCTACAAAATTCTTTATTTCATATCCATCTTTCTCCCAATTAACGCAATATTCAATGTTTCCATACCATTTTCTAAATGAGCCTCCTTTAGTACAAGGTACCCATTTAATCTTACCTCTTTTGTTTGTGTCTATTTCCCAAATAAGTCTAAGGAATCTATTATTATCTCCAGTAGCAAGACCTTGACGAGGTGTAGCTACTTCATAGATGGTTGAGCCATTTTGTATTACATTAATAGCCTTTTCGCTCACCCAATATCCAATCGGACATCCCGGTATCTTCTCAAAGCTCTGTTGTGAGACATTGGCATAGCGATTTTCTCCCGCCAAAAACATCCGCTCTTTTTCGCCACAACTCTTTCCTTCAATCAAACGACAATAGGTACCGCCATTCATAGGCTTATGATTGGTTATGACGAACGCCGTATTTTGCACTACCTCTCCCGAAAGTTCATCGAACGTGCGTGGGCCAAGGTGCAACATACTGTCTATCTGCGTCATCTCAAGTAAGTTTTTGCGTAACTTTTCAAAAGAAGAGAGGAACATCCAACTTTGCATGTTAATCATGCCGTATTTGCCATTTGGTTCTATCCTATCCAAAGCAAGCATCATAAAGACTGAGAATAAGTCCGCCTTCCCCTCCTTATAATTCTTCTGCACATACCTGCTCAATGTCTCGTTCATATTCCCGCTACCCATATAGGGCGGATTCATCACCACGGCAGCATACTTATCAGTCAGCGCGAGAATGATGCGCATATAAGGCAGTAGGGCACGGATGTCTTCCGGCAAAACACGCTCCTGTTCGTATTCAGCAAGACGCACAGCCGCGACGTTTCGTGTCTGTTCGGAGATATCGAACTTCATGATACTTCCCAGTGTCAGGGCATCGTCCATCAGTAGCAAGGCATCGGTCAGCTCGTTGATGATTTCTTGGTTCTCTCCCATTATAAACCGGGTTAGTAGTGGGCGGGCAAAAGCCCGCTTGTCTTCTACCGAGTGAAACTCCGCTTCGCACTTCTCGGCAAAGGGGTGCGGCATCTCCAGCACACGAGGCATGAGATGAGCGTCAAGAAACGATTTGTCCTGCTGACATGCCTTCATGAGCAGGGCGAAGGTGGCGAGTTGTTTGGCACGGACATCGAGGTCAATGCCTGTCAAGTTGTGGCGAAAGATATGCTCAATGGCTTGTGTGCGGCTGTACCCTTCGTATATATAAAGAGCGTAGAGAATGTCGAAACATTCGTTGAGGATGTGACCTGAGCCGCAGGCGAAGTCCCCCACTCGCAAGTTTGCCAAGTCGTCAAGGTGATAGACTTGTTCGGCTGGAGTAGGTTCGCCCTCTACCAAATAAGTCCATTGGGAGCGGAGGTCTGTGGCATCAGTATAGTTGTCTAAGTAGATGCGCCCCACGCTGTTCTGTACCATGTACTTCACAATCCAGTTGGGTGTGAATATCTGTGTAGCGGCAGGGATTTCGTCCGCCTCGAACTTCCCTTTCTTGGCAAACACCTCGTCCTTGCGGTCGGCTATGTAAAACTGGTAAAGCCAACCTATCAGTTCGGGCGAGCTGTAATCCTCCTCGCTGATGTAGTCAGTGTGGTTTAGCAAATCCACAAATCCGCCCGTCGCCAGTATATTAGAGGGCAGTAACAATTCCGTGTAGTCCGTTATGGTTCCAAAACACTTATAGATAAGCGGGTTGTCATGACAATACGCCCTGATGAGCAAGGCAAACTGCTCGTCAGTCAGGCTATCGTTGTTTTTTAGGACTGTCCATTGGCGGAGGGTCTCCTCGTCCATTTGCGGAGTTCGTCCTTGACGAGCCTCTGCCACGATGACGGGAATAGGACTGTCCGCTGCCTCGTAAGCCAATACGGGTGGAGTAAACCCCTGCTTGGTCATGATGCGGATGGCCACGAGGCGGTTAAACCATGTATAGGCAGCCTCTTCCGTCACCTCGCGTACACCGTGCAAGCGCACAGCTCGATAAAGCGACATCCATTTTTGGTAGAAGTCGAGTGACCAAACCTCGCCCATAAATACCGCTCCCCCCTCCATCGGTTGCGGCATCTCTATGGGTGTGCCCTCCTCGTTGAATCCCAAAGTTTGCAGGCGGCTCTTCACGCCGCCCATCAATATGTTGCGTGCTTCGGTGGCGAAGCGTTTCAGTTTACCGGTATCCATACTACGCATGATTAGCTGACGATAATATCATTGTTTCCGTCTATGTAAGGCATCAATTGCTCTTTGAGTGACTGCAAGTAGCGGTCAATGTCGGCTTCGGTGCGCATGGGTTGGGTAGAGTGTGTATGCAGCTTCACTATTTTCCGTTGCTTAGGTGCTTCACCCGTATCCGTTGGTGGAATGGCTGCGTTGATTTTCCGCATCTGCTCCTCGTAGAAAGCGGATGTATCGGCATTGTCCTTCAGCATATAGAAGTTGTCGGATGTCGTCTTGCGGGTGATGACGCTCTCCCGTCGGTCAAAAGCAGTATGCGGCACCTTCACCGAGTCGGCATATTTCTCCAGCTCGTCGAACATTGCATTATGCTTTTCGGTAATGATGCCTACCATCGCCTTTTTGCGCTCATCGAGCTGCGTGCCCAACGTACGCATCATCTTGAGATAGGCAGGTATATGTTCCCACGGCTCCTTGTCGCTTTGGATGGCACGCAGCTGCTCTACGCTATCTTGCTGTTCGGACAGGAAATCGAAATTGTTACGATTGTTGTCCACAAACGTCCTTACCTGCCTGTACTTATCGAATTGGTCGGCCACGAAAGTATCGACTTTCTTGCAGCGGTCGAAGAGTAGGCTTGCCTCTTCACGGGCATCAATGATAGTTTGAAAGAATACCTGAGGCTCACGAATGTCCGACCACTTCTTCAACAATTCAATGGCTGTGTTGATGTCGTCGGCAAAAGGGTAGCTACCAATTTTTCGCGATAGTTCGTAGTACTTGTGCAATAAATCGTTTAGTGCCGAGTCTTCTTTCTCCTTGCAATTACGATAGAGCTCGGTGCTGTCGTTACTACCGGTGACGGTCATGACATTGAAAATCTGTTTCCAGCTTTCGATAAACCGGTTGAGCAATTCCTGCGAAATGGCTCTCGCTTTCTCGATGGTAAATCGATTAGGCTCACGAACAATGTTGCGGGCAACTTCCTCACGACTCACCTCCGGATTATTGTTGTAGTTGAAAGCATAAAGATGGCGGCGCACCAGCTCATTCAACACATAGATGGTGGCTATTTCCGACCAGCCATAAGGCACTGCGGCAAAATGCTGTATGGCATTGGCTACGGTAATGTCATGAGCCGACCGCTCAAGATATTCTTGCATCCTCGTTTCAGGCGTGGTAAGTGGCATGTTGTTTAAAGTTCCATCTACCGGGCGCAGGATCTTTGCCAATAAGTCGGACGTGTTCTTGGGTATTTCGGAGGTATCGACCATTTTAGCGGAGTGATACAATGCACCCAAATGGTAAGCTAAGAGTTTCTTGTATCGTTCTTGCCTCTTGGCAACACCTGCCACCGACGCAGGTAGCACATTAGAGCCGGAGATGACCGGACAGGTATCGAGTATCTGCTGGAACTGCGGTTGTATCTCTTTCTGATAAAGGTCTCTTGCCCGTTCTTGAAAGAGACGCTTGGTGCGTTGACGTTCCTCGCTCACCACCGGCTCCTGCGCAAAACGCTGCACACGGCAATAGTAGAGGAAATTGCTGCGCAGCTCCTTGTCGGCATTAAAGGCTGAAAGGAAAAAGACCAAATGGTTGGCGGGATTGTTCAAAGCGTACTGTTCCGGAGAATCGCAGTTGGCCGTCGTCTTGAAGTCGACATATACATCGGCATTGTTGGAGAGGCGTGCCAAACCATCAATATCAGCACCCACGTTGAACGAACGGGTCGCATACGCTTCCTTGTTGGACTGTGCGTTAAAACCAAAGTGATTGTATGTCATCTTATATAACTCTTCCGAATAAGTATTGGCATCCACCTTTTGGTTACTGATAAGTTGTGCCACTTGCGACTCTTCCTCCGTATAGAACTCATAGATTTCCGTCCCGCTTTCGGTCTTCGTCTTGCGAATTACGGCTTTATCTATCAGAAATGCCAAAACTGTAGCCACCTCACTCTTGATGGCAGCTTTATTGGCATCAACCTTTGTCATCAGTAGCGTAACCACATTGTCGATGGTAGCCGAGAAGGTCTGCTTGTCCACATCAGAGAGGTTGCAAATCATAAACAGCACGAATACCACTCGCCGGTGAAACTCTTTCTTATCGCCATCGGGCAGGAGTTCGAGCGCATGGCGAGCGTTTTCAAGGGCGCGTTGCCCCAAGTGCTGCATCGAGCCACGAAACATGGCGCCAAAGAATCGATCGAAAGAGATAAACTCACCCACTTCCATGTTTGCCGTTTCTTTGGCTATGGAGAAGGTGATGTTGATAAGCGAGCGTTCGTTGCCCTTCACCTGCTTGTCTACATAGTTCATGTTGACAAAAGAGTCGAGCACTTTCATGATGAGTGGGAACTGATAGGGCACAAAGGGGTAATAGCCAATGAAGTCTTCCTTGCTACGATAGGCTTGATAGGTGGTAGGCAGAACGAACTGCGCGTCGAGCATGTTTTTCTTTTGCTCATACATCTTGCCGAGCACGATTTCTGCCTCCCCCGTCTTGTCAAGGATACGCTTTTGAGTAATATACTCGGGGTTGGTACCCTGCAAGGAGGTACGGACTTCGAAGCGTCCCATAATCTTTCCGAAGTTTTCGCTGGTACTGGCAATGTTACAGCTTTGGATTACCTCCGACAAATCCTGCTGAGCCGTGCAAGCAAACCATACCTGCGAGTGGCAAGCTTCACATACCCGCGTCACCACCTCTTGCAGTTGCAACAAAACGCCCTCACGCCCATCAATAAACTGGCTTATCTCATCCACGAAGAATACCATGCGGTAGTTCTTATCGTTCTGCCCGTCTACATATTCTTTTAGTTCATGTGCGAACGCCTCCACGCTAATGTTTACGTCATTGGATTTGATGCGCTCGCGGATGACATCAATAGATAGCTTAGGGTCTACATGCTGAGCCATTTCCAAGGCGAGGTCCAAACGATAACTATTAAAGCGGGAGGCATCGTGCTTCCAATCATAGCCCTGTTCCTTCACATATTGTAAAAAAGAATCATATTGTCCATCATCATTGAGTGCTTTTTCCAAGAACTGCGCCAAAGCCAAGTGATTCTCGTTAAAGCCGCGCATGCCATTGAACTCGTTCCAGAATGCTTCCGTGAAAACACTCTTTTTGTCAGAGTTGGCGTTGTACACAGTGCCGATGTTGAACATCACACTATCCACTTTTGCTTTCTGGGTAAACCAACGTATCAGGTCGTCCAGCTCACCGGGTTCTACTTCCAGTTCCAGAGCCTGGCGTTCGGCTACAGCGTCTCGTAGCCTCCCTAAAGCCACTGTGCCATGAACAGGCGAAAGGCAGTAATTGACATATTTCAAAAAGTGAGACTTTCCCGAACCGTAGTAACCACTAATCCAAATGCCTGTGTGGCTACCCCTATTTTGGCGGATATTGGACAAAACCGTATATAGATTGTTGATAATCTCATTGGTGAACACATACTCCTCAATTTCTATGCGGACGGTCTTGTCATCGATGTCAGATGCCGACACCGCCGGATTCACGGTACGATCAAGTTTTTTGAAATACAGTTCTTTGAATTTCATATTGTAATCTTGTTAATCATTTACTAAAAGGGTAGCACGGTAGGTGTGGTCGTCGTGCATCGTGTCGAACAAAGAATAAGAATTGCCCTCACAATGCCCGGGATAGAACAATATGATGCGATACAGGTTGGTATCGTTATATTTTTCATAACCGGTGAGGAATACGTTGCAACGCAGATAAGGAAACATCTTTCCTATGCCACATATAAAAATATAGGGTTTGCTCAATCCGTCGTCCTCTTCTATATACTTTTTGATTTTACGATGAACAAAAGCGAAGAATTTGTCATTGCTGGCTTCAGAGGTTAACTCTTCCGTCACCATTTCCGGATGCTTTTTGTCTTCTTCAAAAGTCATATCAAGCAAAGTTTGTTTGCCAAATGTTTCAGACTTGAGAAACTCGCAAAAGGTGCTAAACAGGTCGAGTATCATCGCATTGGCAGAACTTGAAGGTCTTTTCAGACGTTCTTTAAAGTCTTCTATCTGGCTACGCATCTTATACTCCTGTTTGGCCGGATACTGATAGATGTAGTAATTATAGAATATGTTTCCACTTTTCGCATCCAGAAAGGATGGGCTACGCAGATATTCATACAGCTCTTGTACACTCATGCTTTTCATTGCAACCGGGATTTAATATCATTGATTTCATAAGGATAGAGAAAACAGGCCTCTAAAAACCACTCTTCACCCGAGCGCAGGTAATACTCAAAATCACCGGCTTCCAAATGAAGTGCCTGTAGCTCTCCGGTCTTCCCGTCGAGCAGTCCGGCTTGTCGCAAGATGGTCAGGTATTGGCTGGCACATCTATCTTTCGTGTTCTCAGTCCAGCTATCCACAAATGCATCTTGAGCGGCAATCTCGCTAAATACCATCATGACATTACTCTTGTTCAAGTGATGGTCTATGGAATTCCATAGCTTCACAGTCACGTTAAAATGAAAATCAAACACCAATTTGTAACACTTTAAGATGGCATACAACAATCCTGCACGTTGTCCCGACTCGCTAAGCTGCTGGTATTGCATCCAAAAAGATACCGGCACAGCCGCATAGCGCCGCTTGAACTCTATCATGAAACGAGAGCGTGATGTGCGCGAGTTGACGTGAAAGATTCGGTTGTTCTCTAATTCATCTTTCAGCAACGCCTCGGAATTTTCAGCCATTAACAAGGGTAGCATTCTTTGGAACTCATAATAGAGAAAGCCACAGCCGGTAATAGTAGCCGTATAAGGGCTATTGATTTTATTTGGCATGTTAATCTTTCGTTTTATTAATTAGTTCCCTTACATCCACATCCAGGAGGTTGGCTACTTTAGTCAAAGTGGTCAAATCGGGTTGTGACACATTGGTGCACCATTTCGATATAGTGGCAGGATCTTTACCCAGCTCTTCGGCTAACCATTTACCGGTTCGCTTCTTCTCTACTAAGACTACTTTAATACGATTTACATCATTCATAAGCTCATTTCTTTTGCTTTGGACGCAAAGATAATGAAAATACTAATGGGACTACCGTTAATCGACTAAACTTTCTTAGTGAGGCTGTATCATAAGTGAAAAGTCCTATCAAAAAGAGAATATTTAGGCACGGATTACACGGATTTCACTGCGATGTGTTCTGGAAGAGACTGTGTAATCCGTGTAATCCGTGCCTAAAAGAAAGCCGCTCCGATTTATGATACAGCCTCACCAAACCCTTGGAGGAGTTACGCCAGATCGTTGAGCGGTATGGTATCCCAATCCCGAGGACATTAACGGTGGCTCGGATACCGGACGGAGCGATGATCCTTGATCTTCCCTTGCTTATTTCACCTTCATCAACAGCAGGAGCGGATTCTGTTCGTCTCCGATGTAGTTTATCGTTCGCTTGATTCGTTCTTGTTTGTCCAAATCGTCCTGAAAGGCATCCATGATATCGAATGGTTGTAGGGGAAGTATAAGTTCGTCTCCGCTTCCGAACATGTTCTCGGGGAATTCGCCGATGACGTAGTTTTCCAGGAGAGGTACCGTGATTTGGTGGAAATCGACTACCGAGCGGTGGCTCTCTTTCGAAACCATCGCGATTCGACAGACTCCGTCGTGATAGTAGGATATCGCCATGTTTCCCGGCCCGTCCAGAAACAGGTTGACGCCGTACGCGTAATCGTGGGCGAGTACCTCCTGGAAGAAATAGGCGACGTTCTCGTATTCGTTCTGATAAAGGGCGGCGGGTATGTTCTTGTTGAGTATGTTCAGCTCGTAAACGGGTCGGATATCCTTCTCTGTCAACAGGTAGATATAGTCGTCAAAAATGTTGTAGTAGTAACATTCGTTGTCCGTGCGTTTCAGGAAGTGGTTCAATGCGGACACATGCAGGAACTTGGCCTTGTTTGGGTCTATCTTCAAAAGCGCGCTGACGGTTTGTCCCGTATCCAGGTCGATGACCCTAAGCTGATGCGTGTTCTCAGCATCCATCTCATTGCCTATGTACAGGCACATTCTGTTCGGCGCCAGGAGTCGCGCCTTGGCGGCCCAGCAGTCTAAGGGGATGCTTTTCCGCATCTCGCCGTCCCAGGTGTACAGGTACAATGTTCGCTTGTCCCGACTCAGTATCCATACGGAATTTTCGTCGGCTATCTCGAAGTCGCTTATCCCGGGGTATTCGTCGGGACCATTTCCTCTCCGGTCTATCTTGCCCCGGATACAGCCTTGCTCGTCAAACTTGTAGAGAGCGTATCGGTCGGCCACGTAGACGTGGGCGCCCGCGTGGACTATCTTGGCGATGGATTTGTCGTCGATCAACGTTTCGTCGGAAGTCTCGAGGGGAATGACGCGCACGGAGTGAAAATAGTCCGACGCGTCGATGTTGTCCACCCTCTCGTTCTCCGCGATTCGCAGTGTCTCGAGGGCGTCGTCCGTCTTGCTGCCCTGGCAAGAAGGCAGACATAGCGCGATTAAATACACGAAAAGGGTCGATGATGCTTTCATAGGGATATTTATTAATGTGAGACCGCGAAGATAGCATGATTAATGATGATACAAAAAAAAACAGACTAAAAGTACACTGTTTATTTCTGCTTTCAAAACCGGACGGCTCCACAAACACCGTTTATTTGTTCCCTCAAAACTGAATGGGTAAATAAACACCGTATTTTTGCTTCCCGCAATACCGAACGGGCAAATAAACACCGTTTATTTGTTCCCTCAAAACTGAATGGACAAATAAACACCGTATTTTTGCTTCCCGCAATACTGAATGGGCAAATAAACACCGTTTATTTGTTCCCGGAAAACTGAACGGGGAAATAAACACCGTTTATTAGCTCCCGCAAAACTGAACGGGCAAATAAACACCGTACTTTTGCTCCCCTCAAAACTGAATGAACAAATAAACGCTGTTTATTAGCTCCCGCAAAACTGAACGGGCCAATAAACACCGTACTTTTGTTCCCCGCAATACGGAATGGACAAATATACACCGTTTATTGGCTCCCGCAAAAACGAACGGGCCAATAAACGGTGTACTTTAATCGCTCGGAGAAATAAGGCATCCATCCGCGGGAGACTCGCGACCAACGACGCAAGTACACGTGGATGTTTCGCCGCGCTAATGGTACATGTCCGGCAGGTCGGCGCTGAAGAGCGTGACGGAGCTGTTGTAGAACCGCACGAAGTCCGCTTCGGAAGGATGTCCGGGGAATACGGAGAAGTAGTGCTGGTCGGCGTCGTTGCCCGCCACGTACTTGTTGCGCCACATCACGATCATGCTCACCTTGCGTCCGGTGGCGGGGGTGAGCACTTGCTCGCTCCAGTAGTTGGCGGCGGTGAAACCCTCCACGCCGTTCTCGGTCACGCCGCACGGTTTGCGCTTGGCTTGCGAGAGCTGCGACAGCGTGCGCAGGTTGACGGAGAGCGTGGTGGCGTTGAGGCCGTGATAGGAATCCATGCCGATGAAGTCGACATAGTCGTCGCCCGGCCAGCGGAAGAGGAAGTCGTCCATCGTCTTCGGCACGTCCATCTGGGGCGAGATGGCGTAGATGAATTGGTGCACGCCCTTGGTGTGGCGCAGGTAGTCGATGGTGAACTTCCAGAGGGCGACGAACTCCTCTTGCGTGGTGCACTGGCTTCCCCACCACGACCACGTCTGCGTGTGCTCGTGGAAAGGACGCATGATGATGGGCACGAGCGAGCCGTCGGCTCCGCGGAGATTGAGGGCGAAGTCGGCCAGGCGGTCGAGCCAGCCCTTGAACTTCACGTTGGTGGGGCTGCCGTCGGTGAGGATCTGGCGGGCTACCTCGTTGCTGGAATTGTCCCACGAGTCGCCTCCGGTGAGGGGATTGTTGAGGTGGGCGCAGGCCAGGAGCACCTCGCCGCGGTCGTAGGCCTCGATGGCCACGCGGCGGCGCATGGTGTTCTCTTCGCTTTGGAAGCGGTCGTCCATGATGGGACCGACGTCGAAGCTGAACACGGCGGGATAGTCGCCGCACACGGCCTTGGTGTCGGAACCTCCCTCCTCGTTGTACCATTTGCGGCCGTACCACAGGTCGTCGTGGTGGCCGAACATGAATCCCGTCTGCTGCACCTCCCAGAGGTTGGCGTAGAGGGCGCGGGTCTCGGCGGTGGCGTCGGCGTCGATGAGGCTGAGCGTCGTCCCCTCGGGTATCGGCTCGGGTTGTATGGCGGCGGGGTTGTCGTAGCTGTCCGAACAGGAGGCGCAGCATGCCGCGAGGGCGGCCGCCAATATGGAATGTATGGTCTTCATTGAACTTCGGGATGGATAGTGGTGAGTAATTGGAATGAATTGGCTTTCAGCTCGAGGCTGTAGGTGGTGGGCACGGACACGCCTTCGCGGGCGGGGATGGGGAATCCGTCGGCGTCCTTGGGCTGTCGCTCCTCCTCGTAGACGTAGAGCGAGGCGTTTTCTAACGGCTGGGGCAGGCGGATGGCTACCGTCTTGTCGGCAGGGCCGACGTTGACGAGGGCGAGGCTGTATCCGCCTTGATGGGTTCCCGCCACGGCGTAGATGCCCGAGACGCGGTCGGCGGTGCTCTTCAGGATGTCCGTTCCGGCGGGAAAGTGGCGGCACATCAGCGACCAGGTGTAGTACCACGGTCGCGTCTCCTCCTGCGAGGCGTCGCCGAACACCTCCTCGCCGAGGATGTTCCACATCCCCCAGAGCTTGATGTCGTCTGTCCGTCCCGAATCGCCGTTGCTATGCATGGCGTCGTCGAGCATCCAGGCGGCTATGCCGGCGTATCCGGCGTTCATCACCTCCATGCAGAGCAGGGGCATGTCGAGGCCGTAGAAGTAGTCGTACACCAGCATGTTGGCGTCGGAACCCTTGGTGAAAGGGTGTCCTTCGGTCCGCCGGCGATACTCGGCCATCAGTCCGGCGTCTTCGGGGCGGTGGTATTTGTAGCCCGCCTCGCCCAGCAGGATTCGCTTGCCCGCGGGTACCGACGCCTTGTGGCGCGCCAGCACCTCGGCGTACGCGCCCGAGCGTACTTGATGCTGCCCGGGGTAGGCGTGCAGGTCGTACACGCCGATGATGGAATCGGCATCGGCGGCGGCCTGTCGTACCCAGCCGGCGGCGTCGTAGGCGGAGGCCGGGTTCTTGTAGTCCACCACGGCGTCGGGGGCGGCGAGGCTCACCTTGTCGGTCAGCCCCGGATAGGTGCGCATCTTGTCGCGGAAGCGGAGCAACATGCGGTGCCAGAGGGCGTAGTCGCCGTTGGTGTAGGCCCAGTCGCCGTCGGGTTCGTTGAAGATGACGAAGTACTTGATGCAGCTGTAACCGCGGTCGTTGACCAAGTAGTTGAGGTAGTCGACGGCCATGTCGACCCAGCGCGGGTCGTCCTTCATCTCCGGCGTGGGCGGGTTATACTCGCCGTACATCACGGTGATTCCGCGCTTGGTGCAGTAGTCGAGCAGGCGGGCTATGGAGGCCAGGTTACGCTCGCGGTCGTAGCTGCCGGTGGTGGCGTCGTAGTAGCGGTAGGGGCTGTTGATCATGCAGCGCACGTAGCCGGGGCGCATGAAGTCGAGGCGTGCGAAGAGCTTCTGCCAGTCGGCCTCGGAGACGGCGTTTCCCCAGGCTTCGGCCTCGTCGTACGGGTCCCACTCCACGCCGCTGCCGATGTACGATGGGCCGACGACTTCGGTGTCGACGGTGACCGCGGCATCCTGCCCGCGTTGGGCGCAGGATGCCGTGAGAAGGAGCGCTATCAGGCTAAAGATTGGCGTTTTCATAGCTTGGTCACCAATACGAAATACATGCGGACCTTGGCGGCGAAGACGTCGTAGTCGCTATAGATGTTGCTCCAGTCGTCGGTGCCGTTGAGGGTGAAGGCGAAGGCGTTGTTGGGCACGCTGATGGCGTTGACGTATCCGGCGTTGTTGTACAGGACGTGCTCGCCGGCGTCGACGAGCGTGGCTGTCGACGTGTTGCCGTTCGAGTCGGTGAAGGTGATGCTGCCGTCGGCGTAGTTGCGCCTCCAGCGGCTCTCGCCGACGGGGATCTTCCGATAGAAGTGATTCAGGTCGATATCCGTCTTGTTGACCGGGTTCGATGCGCCGCGGAAGATGAAGTTGGCGTACGCCCCGTCAGCTCCGGCGTTGTTCACGCATACGCCCTCGGTGTTGCCATCGTCGGTGATCTTGTCGAGGGTGAAGGTGAGCGTGTTGTCGTACTCCTTCGACGGCGGGTTGGCGTAGTCCCAGCACCACGACTTGAGCATCATGGGGTACACCTTGCCTCCGCCGTAGCTGGGTCCGGTGCCGCCCCATACCACGAGGTCGTTGATGGCCCACGTGCCCTCCATCTGCTCGCGGAACTCGGCGGCGGTGATGGTGTAGGCGCGTGTCTCGCCCAGCGTGGAGGTGACGATGATGGAGGCCGTGCGGGCGTCGTTGCTGAAGTCGAGCATGTCGCCCGGCTTCACGCCCGCCGTGGCTTGGTACGAGAGTTGCAGGTTGGTGAGTTCCACCTTCGAGAGGTCGGGTATGGCTCCCACGTTGAGCGTGATGTCGATGGTTCCCGTCGACTCGTCTATCCGCTGTATCACGGGTTGTCCCACCTGGTTGGCGAAGCTGATTCCGGTGATGGATCGCTCGTGGTTCCACCCTCCCTTGTGGAGGTCGTCTTGCATGTCTTTCACGCACGAGTGCGTCAGCGTGATGCCGATCGCCAGGGCGCAATAACTCATTATCTTGTTCATCATGACAGTGTTAGGTATTTAGTTCAAACTTGGGTTGAGCGTGATCTCCGTGAGCGGCAGGGGATAGAAGGTGTATTGCGCCTCGGTGAGGCTGGCGTCGTGCACCTGCTGTATCTCGGCCGTCTTGTTCCAGCGGCGGATGTCGTACATGCGGTCTCCTTCGAAAGCCATCTCGAACTTGCGTTCGTTGTACACCATCTCGCGGAAGTCGGGCAGGGAGAGGTTGGGTGTGGCCTCGCCCAGTCCGGCGCGGCGGCGTATGTAGTTCACGGCTGCGTAGGCTTCGGGGGTGGGTCCGGCGGCCTCGGCGTAGACAAGGGCGATGTCCGAGAAGCGCAGCAGGATGGGGCGTGTGCTGGTCTTGTCGCCATCGAACTCGGGGTCGATGTACTTGCGGCAGAAAGGATAGGGTATGCTTCCCGATCCGTCGGCCTTCCATTCCGCGCGCACGCCGCCCTGCTGGGTGTATATCTTGTCGGCTATGAGGTACGCCTTGCGTAGGTCGCCGCTCTCATACTGGTTGTAGAAGCCAATCTCGGTACGGTATTCGGCGTAGCCGTCGTGCGACTTGATATAGGTGTCGCTGTTGCCTTGCTTGAGCCAGATGGTAGCGCCGTCGATGTAGGGGATGAACATCTTCGAGATCTTGGAGTATTGTCCCTCCGACTCTCCGGTACGATCCATCGACATGAGGAAGATATTCTCGCGCCCGGTGGATTTGAACACGTCGTAAATGGCGAGCAGGTCGTTCTCGAACCAGTAGGTGCTTTGCGGATATTGCGGGTCGAGGTTGAGTACACGTCCGGCGTACTTGGCAGCCTGGGCGTACATCTCGTCCACGCTCTTGCCCATGTCGCGGTAGAGCGGCACGCCATGCTCCTTGGCCGAGGCGGCGTAGAGGTAGAGCTTGGCCAGCAGGGCTTGCGCGGCCACGCGGTCGACGCGCCCCATCACGGGTGTGGGATATACGGGTAGTAGCGCTTCGGCCTGCTGGCAGTCCTCGATCATGAAGTCGTAGATCTGGTCCATGTCCGCGGCCAGCGGGGCGGCGGTTTGCGAGAGGGTCTCCACCAGGTCGTAGTGCATGGGTACCAAGCCGAAGTTGCGCGAGAGGCAGAAGTAGTTGTAGGCCCGCAGGAAGTGCGCCTCACCGAGGTATTGGTCCCTTAGGGCGGGGTCGATGTCGGTATCGGGAATCTTCTTGATGAGGGCGTTGGCGCGGTTGATGCAAATATACGAGTACTTGAAAAAATTCATCAGCGTCTCGTTGGTGTTGAAGTTGGCTATCGACCAGGTGTTGAGGGCACGGTTGTCGACCGAGGCGTCGCTCTTGGTCGTCATGTTCTCGCTCGGCATGTCGCCGACGAAGAAGATGGAGCGCGAGTACTCGATGTAGGTCAGCGTGGCGTAGGCGTAGTTGACGGCCGCCCTGGCGTCGTCCTCGGTCCGGTAGAAGTTGTCTTCGGAGTAGAAGCCGTAGGGTTTCTCCTCGAGGCTGCACGAGGCCATCAGTGCCAACCCCCAGTATATGGTGCAGAGATAGATTATCTTTTTCATCGCTTATCGTTTTTTTTAGAATGTTACGTCAATGCCCACCGTCCATTTGCGCAGCCGGGGATAGCCTCCGGTGTATATGCCCATCTGGCTCACCTCGGGGTCGTAGCCCTGGAACTTGGTGAAGGTGTAGAGGTTCGAGGCGTTCACGTATAGCCTCAGCTTGGAAGCGAACAGCTTCTGCTTGGGGAGGTCGAACGTGTAGCCTATGGTGGCGTTCTGCACGCGGACGAACGATCCGTCCTGTATCCAGTAGTCCGAGAGTCGGGTCTGCCGTCCGTCGCGCAGGCTGGGATAGCCGTTGGTGGGGTTGTCGGGTGTCCAGCGGAAGGCGGCGTTGTGTGGGTCGCCAAAGGTCTTGGTGTTGAGCACGTCGTTGCCAAACACGCCGTTGAGGAAGATGCTGGCGTCGAGTTTCTTCCAGCGTACGGAGAGATTGAGGCTGGCGGTGAAGTCGGGGTTGGGGTCGCCAATGACGCATTTGTCGTTGTCGTTCACCTCGCCGGTGGTGCCGTCGCCGTCGTAGATGTTGCGGTACTTGAATTCCCCGGGACGGGCGTCCACTCCGGTCAGTCCGGCGTCTATGCCTTCGTTCATGGTCTGTATGATGCCGTCGGTCTTGTATCCATAGAACACGTTGATGGGGTATCCTATGGCGAGGATGTTGGTGTACGCGCGGTATTGCTCGCTGAGGTTGCCTACCACCTCGTAGCGCATGCCTGTGCGCAGGTCGGTGGTGAGGGCCGATTCCACGCTGTCGCCGAGGTCGAGCACCTTGTTGCGGTTCATGGAGAAGATGAAGGTGCCGCTGAGGTTCCAGTCCTTGGTGTCGACGAGCACGCCTTCGACGGTGGCCTCGAAGCCCCGGTTGCGTATCTTGCCGTCGTTCACCCACATGCGGTCGTATCCCGACGAGGAGGCGAGGGTGCGCTCGCGCAGCAGGTCGGAGGTCTGCTTGTCGTAGAGGTCGAGCGTGAGGCGCAGGCGGCGGTCGAAGAAAGCCATGTCGATACCGAAGTCCCACTGTGCGGTGGTCTCCCACCTCAGGTCGGGGTTGGGTATGCCGCTCCATACTTTATATATGCCACTCTGTCCGGTGTATCCCGAGACGTATCCGGGACCTATGGCCGTCATCCACTCGCCCTCGTTGAAGTACTTGGTGGTGCCGTAGCGGCTCAGCGTCTGGTAGGGGCTGATGCCTTGGTTGCCCGAGATGCCGTAGCTGAGGCGGAACTTCAGCTCGTCGAAGACGCGGAGCCGCTTGACGAACTCCTCTTCGTGGGCTTTCCAGCTGACGGCGCCCGAGGGGAAGTAGGCCCAGCGGTTGTTCTTGCCGAACTTCGACGAGCCGTCGGCGCGGAAGGTGACGGTGAGCAGGTAGCGGTTGTCGTACGTATAGTTGAGGCGTCCCATGGCCGAGAGCAGCCTGCTCCACGAATATCCGTTGGAGACGAGGTTGCGTGCCGCCTCGCCGGCCGACATGTTTTCGTTGCCCAGCGCCTCGTTGACGAAGCCGTTGGCCGTGAGGGTGGAGCTGCGCGACTGGTATTGCTCGAACGAGTGTCCGAGCATGGCGCCCAGCTCGTGCTTGCCGCCCAGCACTTGCGAATAATTGAAAAAATTCTCCGACACGAAGTTCTGGCTCTCGGAGTTTCCGATAATGCCTCGTCCGCCATTCTCGGTGCCTACCTGGGTCCATTTCTTGGGGATGTACTGGTCGGTGGTGGACTTGCCGTATTTGTAGTTGAGCCGTCCCGTGAAGCTGAGCTGCGGGAGGATCTGCCACTCCAAGGCACCGGAGGCGATGATGTCGAGCATCTTGGCCTTGTTCTGCTGGAACTCGCGGATGGCCAGGGGGTGGCTGTAGTCCTGCGAGGTGGTCTGGTAGTACGTGCCGTCGTCGTTGTAGACGGGGTAGATGGGGTTGCGCCAATAGGCTTGTCCGCCCTTGTTGTCGCGGTCGCCGAGGTAGAGGATGTTGGAAGCCCGGAGGGTGACGTTGGGGAATATCTTGTGGCTGACGTTGAGGTTGTAGCCACCCTTGGCGTAGTTGTCGCCTACGTACATGCCCTTGTCGGTGTAGTAGTTGGCGCTGAGGCCGAAGCTGGTGCGCTCGTTGGCGCTTGCCACGGAGACGGTGGTGTTGTTCGACACCGGAGCGTCGCGGAACACGAGCTTGTCCCAGGCGGTGTTGGTGGTCCACGTGGTCATCAGCTCCTCTACCGACGGGTAGTAGACGCCGGCGGAGTTGGTGGCTCCCACGTACAGCGGCTGCAATCCGCCGTTGACACGTCCCTCGTTGTTCAGCATGGCCATCAGCACGGGGTCTCTCCACAGGTCGAGTTCGGAGGTGAATTGCGAGATGGTGAGCTGCTGCTTCACGGAGATCACCGTGGTGCCTTCCTTGGCCTTGCGGGTGGTGACCATGATCACGCCGTTGGCGCCCCGCGAGCCGTAGATGGCCGAGGCTGAGGCATCCTTGAGCACCTCCATCGACACGATATCGTCGGTGTTGATCTGCTTCAGGTCGCCGGCGTCGCCCAGCGGGAAGCCGTCGACGACGATGAGCGGGGCGTTCGAGCCTCGGAGCGAGCTGTTGCCCCGGATGCGCACGGTGGATCCCGCGCCGGGGTCTTGCGACGAGTTGATGACTTGCACGCCGGCGGCCCGTCCTTGCAGCAATCCTTCGATGGAGTTGGCGGGTATGTCGTTGAGCGCCTCGGTCTTCACGCTGGCGACGGAGCCGGTGAGGTCGCTTTTCTTCACCGAGCCGTAGCCTATCACCACGACGTCGCCCAGCAGCACGGCGTCTTCCTGGAGCACCACGTCGATGGTGGTTCGCCGGGCGACCTGGATTTCTTGCTTAAGCATGCCTACGTACGAATATTCCAGCGTGCCGTCGGCGGGAATGTCGGCCAGCCGGTAACGGCCGTCGAGGTCGGTGATGGTTCCCGTATGGCGCGTGGCGTGCTTGAGGACGACGGAGGCGCCTATGATAGGCTCTCCGCTGGCGTTTCTCACCGTGCCCGACACGCTTATCTTCTCGGGTACTTGTCCTACGGCGGCCAGGAGGGGCAGGGTGCTGCCCAGCAACATCGTGAGCAGGAAGAGCAACCGGATGGGTAATGAGGCCATCCGTCCTTTTCGGATTAGAGTTTTCTTCATGGAATGAACTTTTAAAAAGATTGTTTTTCTATTGCATTGTCGACAACGCGAAGGTAGAGGGTTCTGCCGTAAGGCTACTCCTCAATTATGCTGATTGGTTATACTTTCTTGAACGATCGGATGAAATCTTTCACGTCGCACGTCGCCACGCCCACATATTTGTCGGCGCAGCCGTAGTAAACGTATAGCGTGCCGTCGAGCAGCACGTTGCCGGTGGGGAAGACACAGCCCGGGTAATATCCGTCCAGCTCGTAGCGGAACTCGGGTTCGAGGATGGGTCCGTCCGACTTCGCGAGTATCTTCAGCGGGTCGTCGAGGTCGAGCAAGAGGGCGCCGGCGCGGTAATGCCCCAGGCCGCCGTTCTCCACGCCGTGGTAAATCACCAGCCACCCCTCGTCGGTGCGCAAGGGCGGGGAGCCTCCGCCCACCTTCTCTTCCCACGTGCCCTCCGTACCTGTCAGCAGCAGGTGGCTGGGCTTGTCTTCCCAGTCGAGCAGGTCGTCCGAGAACTTCAGCCAGATGGAGGGATACTTCACCTTGTATTGCTTGTGGACGTACTGCTTGGGGCGGTGCATCATGACGTACTTGCCGCCTATCTTCTCGGGGAAGAGGATGACGTCGCGGTCGTCGAGCACGGGCGAGGTGAGGCGTCCCAGGCGGCGGAAGTGGCGGAAGTCGCGGGTCACCGCCAGCCCCGTGTTGCCGAGGTTCTTGGCCAGGGCGGCGGGGGCGTCGGCTCCGCAGTCGGGCAGGTTCACCACGTCGTGGGCGAAGGTCCAGTACTGTCCCGGCGGGAAGGGGCGGTAGGCGTACGTCACGTAGAAGTCGTCGCCGAGCTTCACGATGCGCGGGTCCTCCACGCAGCCCGAGTCGAAGTTGTCGGGCTGCGGGGAGAACACCGGCTGGCTCTCGGCGCGCTCAAAGTGGAAACCGTCGCGGCTGGTAGCCAGTCCCAGGCGGATGACGTGTTCCGTGTCGTGCCCCGCCGCGCGGTAGAGCATGTAGAACGTGCCGCGGTCGTAGTACACGCCCGGGTTGCAAGTCACCAGCGATTCCCACTCGTTCCCTTCGTGGGGCAGCAGGATGGGGTTTCCATGGTATTTCTCCAATTTCATAACTTTTTGTATTTCGATGAATAAGTAATGCGAAACGATTAACTGAACACCACCCACAGCAGCGCGCTCAGGGCGAGCAACAGGATGGCCCATCCCAGGTAGCTTTTGTACCACGCCGCCCGGCGCAGCTCTTGCCATTCGGCGGCGAGGTCGGCCGCGCGGAAGGTGGTGTCGGCCAGCTTCATGGCGGCCGGCGCGGGGGTGAGCAGGCTGGCGACGTACGTCACCACTAAGCTGACGGCCAGCAGGAACGGCACCACGAGCAGGAAGTGCAAGTCGCCGAACAAATGCTGACGGAAGAAGAGCATCAGCACGGCGACACCCAGCCCGCTCATCAGCCCGACGAACGCGCCCGTGCCGTTGGCCCGCTTGCTGAAGATGCCCAGCAGGAAAGCCGCCACGATGGGGGGCGAGATGTACGAGAGCATCTCCTGGTAATACTTCAGCAGCGAGCCGAACTTCCCGATCTGTGGCGCCCACAGGGCGGCTACGACGATGATGGCGAGCGAGGCGAGCTTCCCTACCCGCACCAGCCGGCGCGAATCGGCCTTGGGGTTGAGGCTGGCGTAGAAGTCCATGGTGAACAGCGTCGACGTGGAGTTGAGTATGGCGCTCAAGGCCGAGGTCAGCGCCGAGAGCAACGCCGCCAGGATGATGGCCAGCAGGCCGACGGGCATGAGGCGGATCACCATCGTGGGGTACACCATGTCGGGACGCTCAAGCCCGGGAAACAGTCCGCGCGCCATCAGCCCGGGAATGGCGATGATGAAGAGCGTGAGCATGGTGAGGAAGCCGTTCAGCATCACCCCCTTCCGCCCTTCGTCCACGGTGCGGGCGCTGAGCACCCGTTGCACCATCGTCTGGTTGTTGGCCCAGAAGTAGATGCCGAGGATGGGCATGCCCACGATAAGCCCCAGCCAGGGCGTGGCGGGGTCGTCCATCGGGCGGATGAGCTTGGCCAGTATGTCGCCATTACGGTATAAGTCGACGAAGTAGGCGCCGCCCTCGCGGAAGCAGAAGAGGGTGAGGATGACGGATCCCACGATGAGGATGATGGCCTGTATCAGCTCCGTCTTGATCACCGACGATAGTCCGCCGGGGATGGTGTACGAGGCGGCGATGGCGGCGAAGACGATGATGATGAGCCGCAAGTCAGCCTCGGGCAGGATGAGCTTGATGATGAGCGCTGCGGCGTAGAGCGCTCCGGCGGCGTCGAGGAAGATGTTGCCGATGATGCAGATGCCCGAGAAGTAGTAGCGCGAACGCTTGTCGAACCGGCGTTCGAGAAACTCGGGGATGGTGAAGATCTTCGAGCGTATATAAAGAGGTAGCAGGAACACGGCGAAGAACACCATCACCACGATGCCCGTCAGGTTGTAGTTGAACACCGCCAGACCGGTGTCGTAGGCGTCGCCCGACTGCCCGATCAGCGTGGTGCTCGAGATGCTGGCGGCGAACAGCGACAGCCCCACGATCCACCAAGGCATCGAGCGCCCGGCAAGGAAGTAGGACTGTGAATCGGAACTGCGACCGTTGCGCAGCCCCCACCAGATGATGAAGACGAGATAGAGAATGACGATGACAAGGTCCGTCGTACTGATCGAAAAGTTGTCCATTTTGCTATTTATTTGATTTTATGACGCGAAAATAGGGGTTATTTTCGAACCGCCGTTATGCTATCTCGGCGAACGATTGTACTTTTTTGAATTCACGCTTGTACTTAATTAATAAGTCGTATCTTCGCGCTGTTCAATCTCTAAAAAAATAACGAACCATGAAGGAAATACAGAAAGAGATCACGCCGCTGTCGGACAACGACCTGTTCATCGTCCTCAACCATCCGTCGGCGAAGTTCGACTATCCGGTGCACCATCACTCCGACTACGAGATCAACCTCGTGATGAACACCTACGGCAAGCGCATCGTGGGCGATTCGGAAGAAGACTTTTCCGGACTCGACCTCGTGATGATCGGTCCCGACATTCCCCACGCCTGGCACGGCGAAGTGGTGGAAGGCAACCACGTCGTCACCATCCAGTTCTCCGATAAGGTGTTGGGATTCCCCATCCTCCAGAAGCGGCTGTTCCAGCAGATCAAGACGCTGCTCTACGACGCGCAGCGAGGCATCTGCTTCTCCGAGAAGACGAAGGCCGACATGCGCGACAAGATCCTCGCCCTTACCCGTATGCAAGGCTTCCAGACGGTACTGGAATTCTTCTCCATCCTGCACGAGCTTTCCATTGCCGACCGCAGCGTGCTGATGGACAACAATTACGATACGCAGCACGTGGTCCGCACCTCCAAGAGCCGGCGCATCGCCAAGGTGTGCGACTACATCGAACGTAACTACGAGTCGCCCATCAAGCTGGGCGACGTGGCCGCCATGGTCAACATGTCCGAGTCGGCCTTCAGCCATTTCTTCAAGAAGAAGACGCGCTACACCTTCATCGACTACATCATCAACCTGCGCATCGCCAAAGCCTGCCAGATGCTGGCCGAGACCACGCATTCCATCGCCGAGATCTGCTTCCAGTGCGGCTTCAACAACCTGTCGAATTTCATCCGCATTTTTAAGAAGAAGAAAGGGAGTACGCCCAGCGAATACCGCACGATGATCGACCAGATGCTGATCAAGTATTGAAAGCGGGCACCTCGAGTATAATACTTCGTGCGGCCTGTTTTTGTGCTTGGGGCGAAAGGCGCGCATTCGGACAAAGCGAAACTCATTAGACGCTGATGACACGGATGACACGGATCTAAAATATATAAATCCGTGTCAT
>JAISIZ010000084.1 GCA_031261785.1 Mediterranea sp. (in: CFB group bacteria) | reverse complement strand
CCATCGCATTTTCACCAAGAACCCACAGCAATGGGGGCGTAGCCCCTATAAACACCCTCGGGGCTTGCCCAGCCGGCCGGGGGCGTCAGCCCCCGAAGAGGCGATATGCGAGGAACACGGGGCAAACATAGTAACTACACGCCAATCAACACGTAAAAACTCCGTGTAACTCTGTGTCCTCTGTGGTGCCCCCGCGTGCGCCCACGATCGCATTCTTCATTCTTCATTCTTCATTCTTCATTAAATTGCTTACCTTTGCCGATATTTTAGGAGGAAACTTGATTATGTGGATTCTCATTATAGCCCTTGTACTGCTGGGCGTAGTGGCCGCCATAGCGGGTGCCGTGCGCATCAGGAGACTCGGGCGGAAGGTGGAACGCGGCGAGCTGGAACGCATGCCCGAAGTGAAAGAGGTCGACGTGGCCTGCTGCGGACAACACGAGATATGCGAGCGCAAGAGCTTGCTGGCCGCCGTGAGCAAGAAGATAGAATACTACGACGACGAGGAACTGGATACCTACCAAGGACGAACGGCCGACTCCTATACCGAGGCGGAGACGGAGCAGTTTCGCGAGATACTCTACACCACCCGCGACGAGGAGGTGGCCGGATGGGTACGCAGCCTGCAACTGCGAGGCATCGAACTACCCGACGAACTCAAGGACGAGGTGTTCCTCTTTTTAAATTAAAAATTGAGAATTGAGAATTAAAAAATAAATGTAGTGTGCTCTTCTCCAATTTATTTAATATAGGTATGCTGATCGCTTTTCTCTACCCATTGAGTTATCCCTTGCAGATATGTAGTGATGGACCATCGCGATTCCTCGCGGACGGTGAGACGCGACGCACCGCATCTATACATGGCAATCATGTCTTTCATTTTTTAATTTTTAATTCTCAATTTTTAATTCAATAACGGTGGATCTGCTGCATTATACCTTCTTTCAACATGCCCTGCTGGGCAGCTTGCTGGCAAGCGTGGCTTGCGGCATTATCGGGACGTACATCGTCACGCGAAGACTGGTGTTCATCAGTGGAGGCATCACGCATGCCTCGTTTGGTGGCATCGGCATCGGGCTGTTCGCGGGCATCTCCCCTATCCTGTCGGCGGCGGTATTCTCGGTGCTGTCGGCGTTCGGCGTGGAGTGGCTGAGCAAGCGGAAGGATATGCGCGAAGATTCGGCCATCGCCGTGTTCTGGACGTTCGGCATGGCCATTGGCATCATCTTCAGCTTCCTCTCGTCGGGCTTCGCGCCCGACCTCTCGGCCTACCTCTTCGGCAATATCCTCACCATCGGGCGGGGCGACCTCTGGCTGCTTGGCGCGTTGGTGGTGGTGCTGGGCGTGTTCTTTTACCTCTTCCTGCGGCCTATCATCGCCATCGCGTTCGACCGCGAGTTCGCCCGCTCGCAGAAGCTGCCGGTGCGGACGCTGGAGTACGCGCTGATGGCGCTCATCGCTCTCACCATCGTGGCTTGCCTGCGCATGGTGGGCATCGTGCTGGCACTGTCGCTGCTCACCATCCCGCAGATGACGGCCAACCTGTTCACCTTCAGCTTCAAACGGATGATCGGACTCTCCATCGGCATCGGCCTGCTGGGCTGCCTGGGAGGGCTGCTGCTGTCGTACCGCTGGAACGTGCCCTCGGGCGCCTCCATCATCTTCGTCTCCATCCTCATCTACGGGGCATGTAAGCTGGGCAAGAGCTGCTGCCGTAAGAAAGCGGCCATCAACAGACAAGATTAAGAATATACATATATGGAAATCAGGATTCAATCGTTGGAACATATCCACGAGGCGGCGCGCGAGTTCATCGCCGCCATGGGCGACAATACCGTGTTCGCCCTCTACGGCAAGATGGGCGCCGGAAAGACGACGTTCGTCAAGGCCGTATGTGAGGAGCTGGGCGTGGAGGACGTCATCTCGTCGCCCACGTTCGCCATCGTGAACGAGTACCGCTCGGAAAAGGGCGGCGAATTGATCTACCACTTCGACTTCTACCGCATCAAGAAGCTTAGCGAGGTGTACGACATGGGCTACGAGGATTACTTCTTCAGCGGCGCCCTCTGCTTCATAGAGTGGCCCGAGCTGGTGGAGGAGCTGCTGCCCGGCGACGCCGTGAAAGTCACCATCGAGGAGCAGGCGGACGGCAGCCGACTGATCGCGTTATGACGGGACACTACGTAGTACAGGGCATCTTCGCCGTGGCGGGTATCATCGCCCTGCTGGCGGCGGCGTTCGACTGGGAATGGTTCTTCTCCACCCGCGGCGCCCGGAGCATGACAAGAGGCGTGACCCGTCGGCGGGCACGCCTCTTCTACGCCCTGCTGGGCATTATCATGATAGGAATGGCCGTGTTCTTCTGGGCCAAGGTTTAAAATGGTTCAGTTTTCACCACAGATTACACAGATTCACACAGATTGTTTTATTCTGATGGCAGCGGTTTGCGCCAAATAAAATAATCTGTGTGAATCTGTGTAATCTGTGGTGAGTCTCCCCTCTCTTATTTCCGCATTTCGTCGTCAACCACGGCTATCATTCCCTCTACCTGCGCCAGGGCGAGCATGCGCCCGTGGAATGAGTAGCCGGGATTGTAGCCCTTGTCCTCGTCGCCGAGCATCATGCGTCCGTGGTCGACCCGCATGGGCAGGTCGGGACGCTCGCGCTCGAAGACGCGGATGAGGTCGATGAGATGGCCACGCCCGGTGAGGTGGCTGCTCTCGATGAAGTTGCCGCCCGGCATGGCGTCGGTGCTGCGCAGGTGCACGAAGTGCGTGCGCGAGGCAAACTTGCGGGCCAGCTCGCGCGTGTCGTTATGCGTGCCGGCGCTGAGCGACCCGGCGCAGAAGGTCAGTCCGTTGTGCGGATTGTCCACGGCGTGCAGGAACCAGTCGATGTCGGCTTCGTCGGTGACGATACGAGGCAGTCCGAGCACCTGGAAGGGAGGATCGTCGGGATGCACGCACATATTGACGCCATACTCCTCGCATACGGGCATCACGGCGGCCAGGAAGTAGCGCATGTTCTCGCGCAACGTCGCGCGGTCGATGCCTTCGTACTTGGCCAGCAACTGCTTGAAGAGGTTCACGGGGTTCTTGTCGCTCTCCTTGATGTTGCCGTTCACGAAGCCTTGCGTCTTCACGATGATGGCGTCTACCAGCTCGGCCTTCTCGGCCTCGGTAATCACTTTGTCCAGCTCGGCCACCTTCTCCAGTTCCTCGGGGCTGTAGTCGGCCTCCGCCCCCTCGCGCTCCAGGATGCGGAGATCGAAGTAGGCGAAGCGCACGCGGTCGAAGTAGAGTGAGCTGCTGCCGTCGGGCCAAGGGTGCTCGAGGTCGGTACGTATCCAGTCGATGACGGGCATGAAGTTGTAGCACACCGTACGCACGCCCTGCTTACCCAGATTGGCGAGGCTCACCTTATAGTTCTCGATGAGCTGCTCGCGCTCGGGGCCGGCGTACTTGATGGCCTCGCACACAGGCAGGCTCTCCACTACCGACCAACGCAGGCCGTGCTCCTCGATATACATCCGCAGGTCGGCAATGGCCGCCTCGGTCCATATCTCTCCGTTGGGCACGTCGTGCAAGGCGGTCACGATGCCTTCCACGCCAATCTGCCTAAGCATTCCCAACGTAATCTTGTCGTTCTTTCCGAACCATCTCCAAGTTTTCTCCATTTCTTTCTTACGTAATTGATTAGTAATTGGTTTCTCACCACAGATTACACAGATTCACACCGATTCTTTTAATAAGCAATGAAATATAATCTGTGTGAATCTGTGCAATCTGTGGTGAGAAAACCGCTTATACTCCGCTAAACGCGCTGAATCCGCCATCGACAGGCAGCAGCGCGCCGGTGACGAAGCTCGCGGCGTCGCTGCACAGGAACTGTACGGCACCGTTCAGCTCCTTGATGTCGCCAAAGCGATTCATGGGCGTCTTGGCGAGCACCTTCTTGCTGCGGTCGGTGAGCGATCCGTCGGGGTTGATGAGTATCTTTCGGTTCTGGTCACCGATGAAGAATCCCGGGGCGATGGCGTTGACGCGGATACCGTCGCCGTACTTCAGCGCCATCTCGCTACCGAGCCATTGGGTGAAGTTGGCCACGGCCGACTTGGCCGCCGAATAGCCCGGCACACGGGTGATGGCGCTATATGCCGCCATGGACGACACGTTGACGATGCAGCCCTTTCCCTGGCGGGCCATAACCTTGCCGAATACCATCGACGGGTACACGGTGCCGTTCATGTTGAGCGTGGTCACTTTCTCCCAGCAGCTCACATCCATGTCGTAGAAGTTTTGTTCGGGTTCCAACGTGGCGCCGGGCATGTTGCCTCCGGCGATGTTGAGCAGGATGTCGATCTGTCCCCATTTGGCCACGATTTGCTCGGCCACGCTCTCCAGCATGGCGACGTCGAGCACGTTGCCCAAGAGACCAATCACGTCGGGACCATACTGCTTCAACTCGTCCACCCGTTTGTCCAATTGCTCCTGGCGGATGTCGATGGCTACCACCTTCGCTCCTTGCTGTACGAAGTGCTGGGCGATGTTCCCTCCCAGCACGCCACCCGCTCCGGTAATGACAGCGACCTTACCGGCGATGCTAAATTGTTCATTCATGTTCTTTCGTTCTTTTTTGATTAAAGATGCGCGAATATAGCCGCTTTTCACGGAAAATCCTACCTTTGTACCTTCTATTAAATAAATGGGAAGAAAAGAATGGCAAAAGAAAAGAGTGTCTACGTATGTAGCAACTGCGGACAGGAATCGCCCAAGTGGGTCGGCAAATGCCCCGTCTGCGGCGAATGGAACACTTACGTGGAACAGGTGGTACGGAAAGAACCCGCCAGCCACAGGGCCATGCCCTCGGGCATGGAACGGCAGAAGCCCAAACCCATCGCCCTGCACGAGATAGAGGCCGACGACGAGCCGCGCGTCGACATGCACGACGAGGAGCTGAACCGCGTGCTGGGCGGCGGCTTGGTGCCGGGATCGCTGGTGCTGATAGGCGGCGAGCCGGGCATAGGCAAGTCCACGCTGGTGATGCAGACCGCCTTGCATATCCCCGAGAAGCGGATACTGTACGTATCGGGCGAGGAGAGCGAACGCCAGCTCAAGCTGCGCGCCGACCGCCTCTCCACACGGTCGAGCGACTGCCTCATCGTCTGCGAGACTTCGCTCGAGCAGATCTACGTCCACATCAAGAACACCCATCCCGACATCGTCATCATCGACTCCATACAGACCATCTCCACCGAGGGCGTGGAATCGTCGCCCGGAAGCATCACGCAGGTACGCGAATGCTCGGCCTCCATCCTACGCTTCGCCAAGGAGAGCCACACGCCCGTGCTGCTCATCGGACATATCAACAAGGAGGGCAGCATCGCCGGGCCGAAGGTGCTGGAACACATCGTCGACACGGTGCTCCAGTTCGAGGGCGACCAGCACTATATGTACCGCATCCTGCGCAGCATCAAGAACCGCTTCGGAAGCACGGCCGAGCTGGGCATCTACGAGATGCGGCAAGACGGGTTGCGACAGGTGAGCAACCCCTCGGAGCTGCTGCTCAGCCAAGACCACGAGGGAATGAGCGGAGTGGCCATAGCCTCTACCATCGAAGGGGCGAGGCCGTTCCTCATCGAGACGCAGGCGTTGGTCAGCACCGCCGTCTACGGCACGCCGCAACGCTCGGCCACGGGCTTCGACACGCGACGGATGAACATGCTGCTGGCCGTGCTCGAGAAGCGCGTGGGATTCAAGCTGGCGCAGAAAGACGTGTTCCTCAACATCGCCGGCGGGCTGCGGGTGAACGACCCCGCCATCGACTTGGCCGTCATCAGCGCCATCCTCTCTTCCAACATGGACGCTCCCATCGAGACTGAAGTGTGCATGGCGGGCGAAATCGGACTATCGGGTGAGATTCGTCCCGTAAGCCGCATCGAGCAACGCATCAGCGAAGCGGAGAAGCTTGGCTTCAAACGCTTCCTCCTCCCCAAATACAACCTGCAAGGAATCGACAAGAAGAAGCCCAAGATAGAACTCATACCGGTGAGAAAGGTGGAGGAGGCGTTCAGGGCACTCTTCGGATAAAAGCACCACAGAGGACACAGAGTTTCACAGAGTTTTTAAATTAAAAGTGAATGCTATTAGTGGATAAAATAAATGATACTATATGGATATAAATGAATTGACTGGAATGATTTTGAACAAGGCCTACGAGGTTCATACAGCTTTAGGCCCAGGGTTGTTGGAAAGTGCGTACGAAGAATGCTTATGCTTCGAATTAACATTGTGCGGTTTAACCGTTGAAAGGCAAAAGCTCCTACCTATCGCATACAAAGGCCATACGATAAACGCTGGATATAGAATGGATATTGTGGTAAACAATTCTGTTGTCATAGAATTAAAAGCCGTCGAAGAATTGCATCCCTTGCACGCAGCTCAACTTCTGACATATTTGAAATTATCGAAGATCAAATATGGACTATTAATAAACTTCAATGAAAGCAGCCTGAAAAAGGGAATCAAAAGATATATTTTATAAACTCTTTAAAAACTCTGTGGAACTCTGTGTCCTCTGTGGTGATATGATACAAGAATACCAATTACGCCTATCCCCCGAGATCGCCGCCGACGAGCGGCGTCTCATCGCCTACCTTTCCGAAGAGAAAGGCTTGAACGCGAAAGCCATCAAGGCCACGCGCGTGCTGAAGCGGAGCATCGACGCCCGGCAACGCGCCGTAGTGGTCAACCTCAATGTGCGGGTCTACATCAACGAGATACCCGACCGGGAGGAGTACGAACCGACCCTATATAATAATGTAGAGGGACGACCGCAAGTCATCGTCGTGGGCGCCGGACCCGGCGGACTGTTCGCCGCCCTGCGCCTTATCGAGCTGGGCCTGCGACCCGTCGTCGTAGAACGGGGCAAGAACGTGCGCGAACGGAAGAAAGACCTGGCGCAAATCGCACGCACGCAGACGGTGGATCCCGAATCCAACTACAGCTTCGGCGAGGGAGGAGCCGGTGCCTACTCCGACGGCAAGCTCTACACCCGCAGCAAGAAGCGAGGCAACGTGGAGAAGATCCTGAACGTGTTTTGCCAACACGGCGCGTCGACCGCCATACTGGCCGACGCCCATCCGCACATCGGCACCGACAAGCTGCCGCGCGTCATCGAGAACATGCGCGCCACCATCACGGGCTGCGGCGGCGAAGTACGCTTCCTTACCCGCATGGACGCCCTCATCATCGAGCACGGCGAGGTGAAAGGCATAGAGACGCAAACGGGCGAGACCCTGTCCGGCCCCGTCATCCTCGCCACCGGACACTCCGCCCGCGACGTGTACCGATGGCTGGCCGCCAACAACGTCGACATAGAAGCCAAAGGTATAGCGATGGGCGTCAGGCTCGAACATCCCGCCGAACTCATCGACCAGATACAGTATCACTCCAAGAACGGACGGGGAGCCTACCTCCCCGCCGCCGAGTACAGCTTCGTGACGCAAGCCGACGGACGGGGCGTGTATAGCTTCTGCATGTGCCCCGGTGGAGTGGTGATTCCCGCCTCCACCCATCCCGAGCAGGTGGTGGTGAACGGCATGTCGGCCTCCAACCGCGGCTCGCGATGGAGCAACGCCGGCATGGTGGTCGAGATCCGGCCCGAGGACTTGGAGAATGAAGAATTAAGAATGAAGTATGAAGAATCCGACGGTGACGACCCGCGGCTGGCGATGCTGCGCCTGCAAGAGGAGATGGAACGGCAGTGCTGGCTGCAAGGAGGAATGCGACAGAGCGCGCCGGCGCAGCGGATGCTCGACTTCACCCGACGGAAGCTAAGCTACGACCTGCCCGAATCGTCGTACAACCCCGGGCTGGTCTCTTCACCGCTGCACTTCTGGATGCCGACCTTCATTACCCGACGGCTGGCGCAGGGATTCCAGCAGTTTGGCCGCGCCAGCCACGGTTTCCTCACCAACGAAGCGGTGATGATCGGCGTGGAGACACGCACGTCGGCACCCGTACGCATCCTGCGCGACAAGGAGACGCTGCAACACGTCACCATCGGCGGCCTCTTCCCTTGCGGCGAGGGAGCGGGATACGCCGGAGGAATCGTGTCGGCCGGCATGGACGGCGAACGCTGTGCGGAGGCCGTGGCGGAATATGTAATGAAAGGAAACAAAAAAGCATGAACCATCAATCAACACCCGAGATCGCCATCGTCGAATCGAACACGCTGACCGGAATCGGCCTGAAATATATCCTGGAAAAGATCATCCCCATGGCCACCATCCGCATCTTCCGCAACTTCGCCGAGCTGACGGACGACACGCCCGACATGTACGCCCACTACTTCGTCTCCACGCAAGTCTACCTGCGTCACAACGCTTTCTTCCTGCCCCGAAAGCGAAAAACCATCGTGCTCGGGGCAGGCGACAGCCGCTCGTTCCAGCAAGCGGGCGTACCCATGCTCGACATCCGCGAGCCGGAGGAAGAGCTGGTGAAGGACATCCTGAAGATGCACCAACACGCCCATCCGCACGGACACCCCGACACGCTCACGGGCAGGGAGATAGAGGTGCTGGTGCTCATCGTGAAGGGATTCATCAACAAGGAGATCGCCGACAAGCTGAGCATCAGCCTCACCACCGTCATCACCCACCGTAAGAACATCACCGAAAAGCTCGGTATCAAATCGGTGTCGGGATTGACGATCTATGCCGTCATGAACGGTTACATAGAAGCCGACAGCATTTAGCGAGCAACTCGTCGACGTCGGCCTCCGTCGTGTCGAACGAGGTGACGAATCGAATCTCGTCGGCCTCCTCGTTCCAGAAGTAGAAGAAGTACGAGCGTAGCAACTCGTCGATCGCCGCCCGCGGCATGGTGAGAAACAACTGGTTGCTCTCCACCCGCTGCGTGAAGCGCACGCCGGGCAGTTCACGCAAACCTTCGTACAACCGGATTGCCATGGCGTTGGCGTGCCTGGCGTTGCGCAGCCACAGCCCGTCGGTGAGATAAGCGGTGAACTGGCACGACAGGTAGCGCATCTTCGAGGCGAGTTGCGCCGACTGCTTCCGCACGAAGCGTGCCTCGGCCTGCATCTCTTTGTTGAATATCACCACGCACTCGCCCATCATCAGGCCGTTCTTCGTTCCGCCGAAGGTCAGCACGTCCACCCCGCAATCCGCCGTCAGTTCGCGGAGCGACAGTCCCAACGCGGCACAGGCATTGGCGATACGCGCGCCGTCCACGTGCACGTACATGCCGTGTTGATGGGCGAAGTCGACGAGGCGTCGCAGTTCGTCGGCGGTATAGACTGTCCCCATCTCCGTGCATTGAGAGACGTAGACGGCTCTCGGCTGCGAGTGGTGCTGGTCGCCGAAACCATGCAGGTAAGGCTGTATCAGCTCGGGGGTCAGCTTGCCGTCGGGTGTCTGTACGGGGCGTATCTGGCATCCCGTCATCTTCACGGGAGCGCCACACTCGTCGACATAAATGTGCGCCGTCTCCGCGCAAAGGATGGAATGGTACGGCCGCGTCATTAGCCCCAGCGCCACCACGTTACTCCCCGTGCCGTTGAACACGAACAGAGGCAGACATTCGGATCCGAAGGCCTCCCTCACACGATTCGCGGCCTCGGCCGTCCACGGGTCGTCCCCATACCCCAAAGCATGGTCCGCATTGGCCTTGGCGAGCGCTTCCATCACCAGCGGATGCACGCCCGAGTTGTTGTCAGAAGCAAAACTTCTCATCGTTCTTTCTTTATTTTCTAATTTAATGGTGTTTGCCCGCGAAATAACAGATTTATTTTCATTTGGGCGATGATAATTTGCCAAAAGTCACAAAATGCCTATATTTGCGAACACACACTTTGAACGTTGGATTTATGTATTGACGAACATGGACAAATTGGAAAAAATTCCCTTCAAGACCGATATGGACGTCATGAAGGAACTCGAAGAAATAGCGAGCCTACGATCCCTTACCCCCCAAGAGATGTGGGACTATGATTGCGCCCTCAATTCGTACCGTTCGAACGAGGGAGCATGGAGAGCTATGGAGCGAAAGGTAGTGGAAGCTGAAGCGCTCGCCGCAGAAGCTGATGCGCGCTTAAAAGCGCACGTCGCGAAAGTCGAAGCGAAGGCCGCGAAAGCCGAAGCGAAGGCTAATGAAAATGCCAAGAAAGTCAGGGCGGAAACAGAAGCCAAGACCAAGGCCGCCGTGGCCAAAGAACTCAAACGCTTGAACATGCCTATCGCCACGATCGCCCAAGTGACTAAACTCAGCGAGGCGGAGATCGAAACGTTATAGCAACTTATACCTCGTGCGGGGTAATTTTGTGCAATGATTTTTTAGACGCTGATGACACGGATGAGACGGATTTATATATTTTAGATCCGTGTTATCCGTGTCATCAGCGTCTAATGAGTTCCGCTTTGTCCCAATGCGCACCTTTCGCCCCAAGCACAAAAACAGGCCGCACGAAGTATACTCGCTTCAGAACTTCAGCACCACGTCCTTGCCCGCGAACGAGCTGATGGTAGCGGTGGTATCCTGCATGTAGAGAACCAGCGTATTGGGGTCGTCGACGGAATACATAGCCTTCAGGCTGGGATAGGCGTCGAGCATGCTCTGCTTGGCGGCCTTGCGGGTGTCCTCGCGGAGGGTGGTTTGCACGCGTATCCACTGCTGTCCGTTAAAGGCGCAAATCTCCGCCTTCGGGTTCTTGGCCAGTTGTTTGGCGATGCGCTTGCTACGCCCGGTCTGGATGTACAGGCGTCCGTCGAAGATGTGTACCGTACCGAACGGCCGCACACGCGGCTGGTCGCCATCCACGGTGGCGATGTAGTAGGTGCCGCACTTCTTCAGGAAGTCGCACACTTGTTGCATGGGAGCCGCCTTCGGGCTGGCTGCGGGAGTTTGGGCGAACGTGGGCGCTGCCGTGAGCAGCAAAGTCACCACGAGAAGGGTTAATTGCTTCATGATGTTAGGTTACTATTACGATTGTTTATATTCAGCGGCAAAAATAGGGAATTTTGGATTCTCTGCCACCATAATCCAAAACCTTTCACTACTTTTGCGGAAATTTTCCTTTAATACGATTGAATGATAGAGAAACTGATTGTTTTGGAAGAAGTCGACCCGGTCGTCTTTTACGGCGTGAACAACGCCAACATGCAGTTGATAAAAGCGTTATATCCTAAACTACGCATCGTGGCACGCGGCAACGTCATCAAGGTGCTGGGCGACGAAGAGGAGATGTGCGCCTTCGCGGAGAATGTCGTCAAGCTGGAGAAGTACGCGGCCGAGCACAACGCGCTGAAGGAGGAAGTCATCATCGACATCGTGAAGGGTGACATTCCCCCGGAGGAACAAAACGGCAACATCATCGTGTTCGGCGCTGGCGGCAAGCCCATCATACCCCGAAGCGAGAACCAGCTGAAGCTGGTAGAGACGTTCGCGACCCACGACTTGGTGTTCGCCATCGGCCCCGCCGGATCGGGCAAGACTTACACCGCCATCGCCTTGGCCGTGCGCGCCCTCAAGAACAAGGAAAAGAAGAAAATCATCCTCTGCCGCCCCGCCGTGGAAGCGGGCGAGAAACTCGGATTCCTGCCCGGCGACATGAAGGACAAGATAGACCCCTACCTACAGCCACTGTACGACGCCCTGCAGGACATGCTGCCCGCCGCCAAGCTGAAGGAGTATATGGAACTGAACGTGATACAGATCGCGCCACTCGCCTTCATGAGGGGACGCACGCTGAACGACGCCGTCGTCATTCTCGACGAGGCGCAGAACACCACCACCCAGCAAATCAAGATGTTCCTCACCCGCATGGGCATGAACACCAAGATGATCGTGACGGGTGACATCACGCAGATCGACCTTCCCAGCACCCAACGCTCGGGATTGGTACAGGCGCTGCGCATACTCAGGGGAGTGAAAGGCATCGGCGTAGTGGAACTCAACAAGAAGGACATCGTGAGGCACAAGCTCGTCACACGCATCGTCGAGGCCTACGAGAAGGAAGGAGGAGACAAGGGAACAAGTTAACCAATGAACAAGACCTTGCCAACTTGTCAACTCCTCAACTATAAATAATAGATAAAGTATGAAAGCATTGACCCAAACAGAATTCCACTTCCCGGGACAACAAAACGTGTACCACGGGAAAGTGCGCGACGTGTACAACATCAACGGTGAGCGGCTCGTCATGGTAGCCACCGACCGCATCTCGGCCTTCGACGTGGTGCTCCCCGAGGGCATCCCCTACAAAGGACAGATGCTGAACCAGATCGCCGCCAAGTTTCTCGACGCCACCACCGACATCTGCCCCAACTGGAAGCTGGCCGTACCCCACCCCATGGTCACCGTGGGCGTGCTCTGCGAGGGATTCCCCGTGGAGATGATCGTGCGGGGCTACCTCTGCGGCAGCGCCTGGAGAGCTTACAAGAGCGGCGCGCGCCAGATATGCGGCGTGACCCTGCCCGAGGGGATGCGCGAGAACCAGAAATTCCCCCACCCCATCATCACCCCCACCACCAAAGCCGAGCAAGGATTGCACGACGAGGACATCTCCAAGGAGGAAATCCTGCGCCAAGGACTGGCCACGCCCGAAGAGTACGCCCTGCTGGAACGCTACACCCTCGCCCTGTTCCAACGCGGCACGGAGATCGCCGCCCGGCGCGGACTGATCCTGGTAGACACCAAATACGAGTTCGGCAAGCACGAAGGCACCATCTACCTCATGGACGAGATACATACGCCCGATTCCAGCCGCTACTTCTACTCCGAAGGTTACGAGGAGCGCTTCGCCAAGGGAGAGCCGCAGAAGCAACTCTCCAAGGAGTTCGTGCGCGAATGGCTGATGGAGAACGGCTTCCAGGGCAAGGCCGGACAGGCCGTGCCCGAGATGACACCCGCCATCGTACAGAGCATCAGCGACCGCTACATCGAACTGTACGAGCACATCACAGGTGAAACCTTTGTCAAGGAAGATACCACCGACATCGCCCAACGCATCGAGCACGACATCACCGCATACCTCGCCGCGCATTGACCTTCATTTTTTAATTTTTAATTCTCAATTTTTAATTCAAAAGATGGATTACCCACAACAACACATCAAGCCCTACGGTGAGAAAGGGACGAAGACAGAACAAGTGGAACGCATGTTCGACAACATTGCGCCCACATACGACCGTCTCAACCACTTGCTTTCATGGAGCGTCGACCGCGGGTGGCGCAAGCAAGCCATCGACCGCCTCCGCCCATACCGCCCGCTACACATCATGGACGCGGCCACCGGTACGGGCGACTTCGCCATTGAGGCGGCGCGCGCCTTGTGCCCCGCCAAGCTGACGGCCACCGACATCTCCGAGGGCATGATGAACGTGGGAAGAAAGAAAGTGAGACAGGCGGGGCTGGCCGACCGTGTCGTCTTCGCCCGCGAGGACTGCACCGCCCTCTCCTTCAACGACGGCTGTTTCGACGCCGTCACCGTGGCGTTCGGCATACGCAACTTCGCCGACCTGGACAAGGGGCTTACCGAGATGTGCCGGGTACTGAAGCCCGGAGGACACCTCATCATCCTCGAGCTGACCACTCCCGACCGCTTCCTCATGCGCAACCTTTTCTCCATCTATTCCAAACGCGTCATCCCGCTCTGGGGGAAGATGCTCTCCAAGGACACCAGCGCCTATCGCTACCTCCCCGACACCATCGAGGCTTTCCCCCAAGGAGAGGTGATGATGGGTATCCTCGCCAGGGCAGGCTTTGGCGAGGTGACCTTCAAGCGGCTGACTTTTGGCATCTGCACGCTCTACGTGGCCACCAAATAGCAACGAGCAAACATCATTCACATATTTATGGAAAAATACGGTTTAATAGGCTACCCACTCCGCCACTCCTTCTCCGTCAACTTCTTCAACGAGAAGTTCCGCTCGGAGAACATCGACGCGGAGTACGTCAACTTCGAGATTCCCAGCATCAACGAGTTCATGAAGGTCATTAGCGAGAACCTCAACCTCCAGGGGCTGAACGTCACCATCCCCTATAAGGAACAGGTCATCCGCTTCCTCGACGAACTGGATCACGACACGACCAAGATCGGGGCGGTGAACGTCATCAAGATCATCCGCCCGAAGAAAGGACGAGTGAAGCTCGTCGGCTTCAACTCGGACATCATCGGCTTCACGCAGTCCATCCAGCCGCTGCTCCGGCCGCACCACCAGAAAGCGTTAATACTCGGCACCGGAGGCTCGTCGAAAGCCATCTACCACGGACTGGACAACCTTGGTATCAAGAGCACGTTCGTGTCGCGCACGCATAAGGCCGACGGCGTGCTCACCTACGAGGAACTCACTCCGGAGGTCATGGAGGAGCACACCGTCATCGTCAACTGCACCCCCGTGGGCATGTATCCCAAAGAGAACTTCTGCCCCAACATCCCCTACGAGCTGATCACCCCCAAGCACCTGCTCTACGACCTGCTGTACAACCCCGACATCACCCTTTTCATGAAGAAAGGCGAAGCCCGTGGCGCCGAGGTGAAGAACGGCCTCGAGATGCTCCTGCTCCAAGCTTTCGCCGCCTGGGAGATTTGGCATAGGTAGGGACGAACGAATGGCTTTTCACCACAGATTATACGGTTTTCCACCACAGATTACACAGATTCGCACAGATTATATCCCATTGTCTACTCAAAGAATCTGCGTAAATCTGTGTAATCTGTGGTGAAAGAAGCAAGGAGGAGATCATGAAACAGAAGAAGAAGACGAAAACAATCATCATCACCGTCGCCGCGGTATTGGCGCTGCTTGCCGGCGCGGTCGTCGGCGCGAGCTACTACATGCTTGGATTCTCGCTCACCCCCAACATGGACAGACCGACGAATGACAGCACGGCATTCGCCTCCATGTACAAACGCTACCCCTTCCTCGAAGCTTGGGTCGACAGCCTCAACCGTGTCGACGCGCTGCGAGATACCTTCATCGTCGCCCCCGACGGGGCGAGGCTGCACGCCTACTACATCGCCGCCCCCGAGCCGACACCGAAGACCGCCGTCGCCGTGCACGGCTACACCGACAACGCCATACGCATGATGATGATAGGCTACCTCTACAACCACGAGCTGCGCTACAACGTGCTGCTGCCCGAACTGCGCCACCACGGCCGGAGCGACGGCAGCTTCATCGGCATGGGGTGGACCGACCGACACGACGTGGAACGCTGGATGGAGGTGGCCAACATCCGCTTCGGGGGACATACCCTCATGGTGGCCCACGGCATCTCGATGGGCGCCGCCACCGTGATGATGCTCTCGGGCGACAAGCAACCACCCTACGTGAAATGCTTCGTCGAAGATTGCGGCTACACCAGCGTATGGGACGAGTTCGCCCAGCAACTGCGAGAGCAGTTTTCCCTCCCACCCTTCCCCCTCATGTACACCACCAGCGAACTCTGCGAGCTGAAGTACGGCTGGAACTTCAGGGAAGCGTCGGCACTCACCCAAGTAGCCCGCTGCGCGCTCCCCATGCTATTCATCCATGGCGACAGGGATACCTACGTGCCCACGTGGATGGTCTATTCCCTCTACGACGCCAAGCCTCAACCCAAGGAGCTGTGGATCGTACCGGGCGCCGAGCACGCCATCTCGTACCTCGAGAACATGAAGGAGTACACCGAGCGGACGCGCGCCTTCACCGAACGATACTTGGTAGACGAATAATACCCGCATTTTCGATTGTAACCGAAGAATTTAGTTAAAAAGCTGGTTTTGTACCCAAATAGTTCCCATCTTCGCGAGAAAATAGCACCGCCTTTATCCACTCTCCCTCTCCGAGATGGCCACCCATTCTTCCGAGCGAGAGGAACGCAGGTTACTGCCTACCCGCATGGTCTATGGCCTTTACCCCGAGGTAGTCACGGTTCCCGGCGACGCCAAAAGAACGCTGATGACGCTCACCAACAACTATCTCTACAAAGACTTGCTTGCCTATAAAGGGATGAAGAAGCCCGACGTGTTGCAGAAGCTCGTCAGGGCGCTGGCGCTCCAGCTGGGCAGCGAAGTATCCTTTAACGAACTAAGCAATCTGCTCGGCATCGACAAGGAGACTGTAGAAAGCTACATCAACCTCCTGGAGAAATGCTTCGTAGTCTTCCGCCTCGATTCCTTCAGCCGTAACCTGCGCAACGAGATAAAGAAGGGGAAGAAGGTTTACTTCTACGACAATGGTGTTCGCAACGCCGTCATCTCCAACTTCGCTCCGCTCGAACTGCGCAATGACGTGGGCGCGCTCTGGGAGAACCTTATGGTGAGCGAACGGGTAAAGCGCGCCGCCTACTCGGGAAGCTACGCCCAACTCCACTTTTGGCGCACGCACGACCAAAAGGAGATCGACCTCGTCGAAGAAGAAGATGGCATGCTTCGCACATTCGAATTCAAGTGGAGAAGCGCGAGCAAGGCAACGCTCCCCGCGACGTTCAAGGAAACCTATCCGGCCGCCACGTTCAATGTAGTCACGCCCGATAGCTTCTGGTGGTTCATGCGCCCATAAAAAGGGCGCTCCGTCGCTAATTTAACGTCCTCACGGACTCATTTCCATGCTTCCGTACTGAATTCCATTCCCCGCGTGCGGGAAGTGGCGTACTTTTGCGGCGTGCTCTTGCCATAAGGCGCGGCGGTGTCCGAAGCAAGCGGCGCATTAACCGATAGTTTTTACACTAAATTAAAATTTAAAGTATGAAAAACAGGAAAGAAGAGAAGACGCTCGACGGATCGGCGACACTACGCCGACTGTTCCTGACCGTATGCCTCGCCCTCTGGGCGGCCATCGGCGTCTACGCGCAAAACAAAACCGTGACCGGAACGGTGGTCGATGCCGCCAGCGGCGAGGCGGTGATCGGCGCAAGCGTGCTCGTGGACGGCACCACCAACGGCACCATCACCAATCTCGACGGACACTTCACCCTCAACAACGTCCCGACCAACGCCACCCTCAAGGTCACCTACGTGGGCTACGCCGACCAAATGGTATCGGTGGCCGGACGCACCAACGTCACCGTGACACTGCAAGAAGACAGCGAGCTGATCGACGAAGTGGTCGTCGTGGGATACGGCACGCAGAGGAAGAGCGACGTGACGGGGGCGATTTCGCGGGTGACGAGCCAAGAGTTGACTAACAGGCCCGTAAACAATGCCCTGGAAGCCCTGCAAGGGAAAACGGCCGGTGTGGACATCAGGACGAATGAACGCCCGGGACAATTAGCCGAGATTTATATCCGAGGCCGACGTTCGCTCACGGCAGGTTCAGAACCGCTGTATGTCGTCGACGGCATACCGCTTTCGTCGGGTGGCATCGAGAACATTAATCCACGCGACATCGAAACCATAGATATTTTGAAAGACGCATCGGCCGCGGCCATCTATGGTAATCAAGGAGCTAATGGCGTTGTCATCATAACCACGAAAAAAGGGAAAGAAGGGAAAATGACCCTAAACTACAGCGGCACGCTCACCTTATCCAATATCGTAGACAAAGATCCTTCGATGAACGCGTCCGACTTCATCAACTTCAAACGCTGGGCGGCCTACAACTTAGACCCGACGAAATTTGCCCATCCCGACTCACCGACAAGGGATAGTGACATGATCGTCTTCGACACTCCAGGCGACGGACAGGTAACAAGGGATAACGTGATGAAAGGCTGGGCAGGAGGCAATTGGGATGCGTCAAAGGTCATTAACACCAATTGGGTGGACCTGGTGACACAAACCAGCCTGTCGCACGAGCATACACTGAGCGCCAGTGGAGGCTCGGAAAAAATGAGCGCATACGCTTCTTTCGGCTACTTGAGCAATAAGGGTACGCAAAAAGGGCAGTGGTACGAACGCTATACCACCAAGGTAGGCACAACGATAGATCCCGCAAAGTGGTTTAACCTCAGCGCCTCCATCAACGCTTCTTGGAGCGAACAGGACTATGGCATCTCCACCTTGAGTGCACGTAGCGGAAGTACCCCCGATGCCATTTACGGCATCGCGAAGTCTATATTCAATATCTCTCCCCCCTACGCCGAAGATGGTTCTTTAATCATTCGCCCAGGCGGAGAGAGTTCCATCTATACCATCATGGACGAATGGGACAAAAGTACACAGCAGACCCAAACCTTCCGCGCGTTGGGAGCATTCACTGCCACATTGAAATTCGGAGAATTGTGGGAACCCCTGAAAGGACTGACTTATCGGATTAATTTCGGCCCCGACTTTCGTCATTGGCGCGAAGGCGCATTTATCAGCTCCTACTCGTCACTAAAGATGAAAGACGACGGGTCGGCTGGCGTGAACTTTGCCCGCTTGCGTACCCAAAGAGATTTCTCGTGGACATTGGACAACCAAATCAACTACGAACGTACTTTCTTCGAGAAGCATAAAGCAAATCTTCTTTTGTTGCAAACAGCCACGGCTTACAATCGAGAGACAAGTAGCATGCAAGCCAATGCCATCCCATTAGAATCGGCACTTTGGAACGCAATGGGATCAGTCGACTTAACCAATCCCGTGCATGCCGCCGGTATGAGTTCGGACATTTATAAAGAGCAAATGGAGTCCTACCTCATCCGGTTGAATTACAACTTCAACGATCGGTATCTATTAACGTTATCGGGTAGGTGGGATGGCTCTTCCGTACTGGCCGACAACAACCAATGGGCCTTTTTCCCGTCGGCTGCCATCGCTTGGCGTATCAACCAAGAGGAGTTCATGAAAGATATCAAATGGGTCGACAACCTGAAATTAAGGCTTGGCTACGGCCAAACGGGAAACTCCTCGATAAGGGCTTATACAACTAAAGGCGACATCCAATCAGTCTATCTGCCTTTCAATGGCATGGATAACCAAATAGGCTATACCACCAACGAGCCTTATTACACCAGAGACCTCGTAACCAAACCCGACCCGAATTTGACATGGGAAAGGACGAAGCAATTCAATGTGGGTATTGATTTCGGATTTCTTAAGAATCGCATTACCGGTAGTTTGGATTTCTATAGCACAAAAACGACAGACCTCATCCTCGAGCCAAATATTCCGACCTTTAGTGGTTACTCTACCATGATAACCAATGTTGGAGCGACCAGCAATAAAGGCGTGGAATTGACGCTGAACGCCATCCCCATCCAGTTGAGCACAGGCTTCGCTTGGAATACCAGTTTCAATATAGCCTACCAGAAAGATAAAATCGATGAATTGGCTTATGGGAAGAACGACATGCCCGACAGCGGGTGGTTTATCGGAGAAGCGTTGACCGCATACCCTGGATATGCACACAATGGCATTTGGCAGGACACCCCCGAAGACAATGCCGAAATGGCCAAATGGAACGCCAACGGATATAGCTTCACTCCCGGAAATGTTCGCCCCAAAGACCAGAATGGAGACTACATGATGAATGTCGAAGACCGTGTGGTATTGGGACAACAGCGACCCAAAACGACCTTGGGATGGACCAATAACTTTAGCTATAAAGGCCTTGAGCTGGGCATTAACATGCTGGGCAGAATGGGGTATCTGGTTTCTACCGGCGGTTTTGCCATGACAGGACGGACCAACCAAAGCGAGGTTGATTACTGGCGTCCCGACAATACTGGTGCCGAATACCAGAAGCCTATCCTCGGTGAAGCCAATTCAGGCTCACTCGACGAGTTCTCCGGGTTGTTGGGTTTCAAAGAAGCATCGTTCATCAAGGTGCGCAATATCTCTATAGGATATAACTTCTCGCCGAAGATGTTAAAGAAGACACCGTTGTCTAATTGCAAACTTTATGCGCAGGTTATCAACCCGTTCGACTTGTACAGCTCCATCGATTGGTACGACTTGGATACCAATAAATCCTACTTCAACCGCAGCTTCGTGTTCGGATTGGAAGTAAGTTTCTAAATTAACGTGTTTTTAAAACGACTTCTTTTAAAATGAATGTCTATATGAAGAATATTAAATACATCGCACTGGGGGCATTGGCGTCGATAAGTATAGCCATCACCTCCTGTTCCGACAGTTTTCTGAAAGAAACGCTGGACACGAAATATTCTACTGAATATTTTGAAACGCCCGAGGGAATGGAAGCTCTCACCATTTCGCTATACGGAAATCTCAGGTGGCACTTCGGATACGAGTGGGCTTACGGAGTAACCCTGTATGGTACGGACGAGTTTACCAACGGCAACGACCTGACAAACGAGCCTTGGAACACGTACGACAATCGTTTAGGTTCCATCGGTGCCACGCCCGCTACCGGAGCGGCCAACAACAATTGCACCAACCCCAACGCGCTTTGGGATGAGATGTACTTCGGCATCGCCTCGTGCAACACCATCATCGCCAAGGCGGCAAGCGTCATCAGCGACGAGGCTGCCCGCAACCATTGCCTGGCTCACGCCTACTTTCTCCGCGGCTACAACTACTACCGCCTCACGGCGCAATACGGAGGCGTTGTCCTCCAGTTGGAACCCGTCGAAAGCGTAATTCGCAACGTACCCCGAGCCACGGAGCAGGAGTGTTGGGAATCGGTGATTTCCGACCTGCGCCAAGCCTACCAGCTCTTCGCCGGAGAAGATTTCGTATATGGCAAGGGCATCACCTGGACAAAAGCTACCGCTGCCCATTTCTTGGCGAAAGCTTTGTTGTTTCGCGCTTCCGAACGTTGCGACGCATGGAACAGCGGAACCAAGCAAGCCGACCTCGAAGAAGCCATACAAGCCTGTACGTACGCCATCAACGCCCGTGGAGGCCAATTGACACCCAATTATAGCGACCTTTACGCTAACTGGACGGGTGTGGACTGCGCCAACGAGCAGTTAGACGAAATCCTGATGGCTGCTGGACATAACGCCGACGCCTCGACGGTAGGCCGCTTTGGTAATCGCACGTACAACTATTTCCAACCACAGTTTGCCAATGCCTCTGCCAACTGGACACAACGCGGTATTTGGATCGGTGGCATGGAGTTCCAACGCTGCCGCCCCACCGAATACACGTATGCCGCTTACGACCACGTGAACGACGCGCGCCTCTGGAAAACATTCCGCACCGTATATGGCGTGAATAAAGTGATCACCGCTGACAAGGGCGTGGAGCTGGGCGATCCCGCTATCGTCTTCATCCTGAACAAGCCCGACGACCACACGTACGATTCGTACACATTCGGAGCGGCCGGACAAAATCCCACTTTCGTCGACGCTGAAGGACGCCTTCCCGAATGGGCCAATGGATCCCGCCAAACGGAGACAGGAAGCACTACATTCACCTCGAAGGTAGGACAATGGATTCCCGCCGCAGGCATCCTGTACCAAGGCGGACAATACATCGCCCCGACACTGAAGACGCCAAGCGCCTCGTTCTCCAACTTCTTCGCTGGCATCAACAAGACCGACGACGGCTCGCGCACAGCGGAGAAAGGCGACGCACATCGTGATGTAACGATGGCTCGACTGGCCGAAACGTTCCTTATTCGCGCCGAGTGCCACGCCCGCCTTTCTGATTACAGCAGTGCCATGAACGACATCAATGTAGTTCGCAAGCGTGCGCAGTGGAAGAATGGCGAGAATCGCTCGTTCTACATCGATGGTTCACAGGCGTTCGAGAACAATTCGCTCAATACAGGTTCGGCAGCAACCAACTACATCAATTCGAACCTGAATATGAATACGTACTACCTCTCCAATCCGGGATTGGCAGAGACGACGGGCGCTTCGAACTTGAGCCTCCAGACATTCCCTGGCAATCTGCCGGCCGAAGACGAGGCGATACTCACCAAGTTGGGCGTATCAGGAGATTACCAACGCGCCTTGCACTTCATCCTCAACGAGCGCACCCGCGAGCTGATTGGCGAATGGGATCGTTGGGAGCAACTCTCGCGCACGAAGACGTTGATTAAACGCGCCAAGGCTTTCAACCCCGAGGCCGCGCCACTCATCACCGAGGGTAAGCACGAATACCGCCCCATTCCACAGACGTTCATCGACGGCCTGCTGAACGAGGATGGCAGCAACCTCACGCCCGAGCAACAAGCCGCATGGCAGAACCCCGGCTACTAACGCCCTCACTCTACCATCGCCTTCTATCATCAATAGGTAATATATAAATCACAAGAAGGTCCGGAAGGCCGCCTCCGCTTGGCGGGGCGGCCTTCCTTAGAGTTTGGAACTTTGCGGAAAGAACGCTATCTTAGCGCGCTCTAAAGACTAACCCCCAAAAGAAATAACACCGTATACATATATGTTTGGAAGATTAACGCTACTCTCGCTCATCATCGCCATGAGCCTCGTCGGTACCAATGCCGCCGCTCAAGAGCTGCCCCCGAGGAAGGAGACGCTCGCCACATTAACCAAAGTGAACCAGTACTTCATGAAGAAGTATGCCGATTACCGCGCCACCTCGCACGCCGGAGGCGTGACCCGCCCCAGCAACATCTGGACGCGGGGCGTGTACTACGAGGGGTTGATGGCCCTCTACGCCATCCATCCCCGCGAGGAGTATTACCGCTACGCCTACGACTGGGCCGAGTTCCACCAATGGGGCATGCGCAACGGCACCACTACCCGCAACGCCGACGACCAATGCTGCGGACAGACTTACATCGACCTTTACCGCATCTGCCCCCAACCGGAGATGATACGCAAGATCAAGGCCAACATCGACATGGTGGTCAACACCCCGCAGGTGGACGACTGGTGGTGGATCGACGCCGTGCAGATGGCCATGCCCATCTACGCCAAGCTGGGCGCCCTCACCGGCGAGCGCAAATACTACGACAAGATGTGGCAGATGTACAGCTACACCCGCGACACCCACGGCGACCACGGCATGTACAACGCCAAGGACGCGCTGTGGTGGCGCGACCAAGACTTCGACCCGCCCTACCGCGAACCCAACGGCGAAGACTGTTACTGGAGCCGGGGCAACGGATGGGTGTACGCCGCCCTCGTGCGCGTGTTGCAGGAGATTCCCGCCGACGAGGCGCATCGTGCCGACTACATCGCCGACTTCCGCGCCATGAGCCACGCCCTGAAAGCGTGCCAACGTGCCGATGGATACTGGAACGTGAGCCTGCACGACGCCTCCAACTTCGGTGGCAAGGAGGCTAGCGGAACCGCCCTCTTCGTCTACGGCATGGCCTACGGCGTACGCACGGGATTGCTGGACCGCGAAGAGTACCTGCCCGTCCTGCTCAAGGCGTGGAACGCCATGGCACGCGAGTGCGTGCACCCCGACACCGGCTTCCTGGGATACGTGCAAGGCACGGGCAAGGAACCGAAGGACGGACAGCCCGTGACGTACCGGAGCGTGCCCGACTTCGAGGATTACGGCATAGGTTGCTTCTTGCTGGCCGGAACGGAGGTCTATAAGCTGTAACGCTTCAGGAATTAACGAGAAGCCCGGGCTTTTTTCTTCATGCAGATCCGCATGGAATGTTAGCTGCTTCGCGAAGTATATAAATCGTGATGCTTCGAGGGAGAGTGTCCAAACTGCTTCTTGAAACATTTCGAGAAGTAGAACGGGTCGTCGAACCCTACCTTGTACGCCACCTCGGACACGTTGTAGTCACTCTCCCGCAGCAGCTCGGCAGCCTTCTTCATACGGACGATGCGGAGATACTCGCCGGGAGAGTATCCCGTGACGCCTCGCACCTTGACAAAGAAAGCCGACCGTCCGATGTTCATCTGCTCGGCCACTTCGGCGGGCGAAAGCTCGCAGTTCCCCATCTGTTGTTCCAAGAGGCTTTGCAGATTGACGAGGAAGCGTTTATCCTGCTCGGACTGGCTCATCTCGGGAAGCGCGAGGCTGGGGTCGCCCGAGAACTTCTGCCGCAGTCGCTCGCGACGCGCTATGATATTGCGCACGTAGGTCAGCAGCAGCTTGGGGCCGAAGGGCTTGGTGATGTAGGCGTCGGCTCCGCTCTCCATCCCTTGCTGATGGCTCTCGGGGTTGTTCATGGCCGTCATGAGGATGATGGGGATGTGGCTGGTGGCGAAGTCGTCCTTCAGCCGCCTCGTCAGCTCGAAGCCTGTCAGCCCGGGCATCAGCACGTCGCAGACGATGAGGTCGGCATCGTACACACGGGCACGCGCCAGGCCCGCCTCGCCGTCAGGCTCGGTCACCACGTCGTAGTATGGCCGCAGTTCGCCCGCCAGGAATTGGCGCACGTCGTCGTCGTCCTCGATGAGCAACAGGCGATGGCGCTTCCGCTCTTCTCCTGTCTCCTCGGTCTCTTTCGCGTTTTCCGGCGTCTCTTCCTCATCTCGCGGCGTCTCCTCCACGGAGGTAGGGGCGGTGTGCGGAACGGGGAAGTCGCCCTCGGCATACACGGAGCTATCGACCGGAAGGGTGACGGTGAACACGGAGCCTCCTCCCGCCCGTTCGTCGTAACCGATGGTGCCGCGATGCACCTCCACCAGCTCGTGCGTGAGGTGGAGGCCGATGCCGGTGCTGTTGTCCGAGAAGCTGGTCTGCATGAAGCGCTTGAACAGCTCGCCGCGCTTCTCCTTGGCGATGCCCGGACCGGTGTCGGCCACGGCGATGACAAACTGCCCGTTGCCCGCTGTCGCCGTGAGCGTCACTTCCCCGCCCCGGGGCGTGTACTTGAAGGCGTTGGAGAGCAAGTTGTACACCACCTTGTCGAGATTGCTCTTGTCGAAGTACATGATGTAGCGTTGCTCGGCCGGCGAGAAGCGGAAGTCGATGGCCTTGCTCTTGGCCACCTCACGGAAGCTGAGCACGATCTCGTACAGGAAGCCTATCACGTCGCTCTTCTCTAAGCGCAGGGCCAAGCGGTTGTTCTGCATCTTGCGGAACTCGAGCAGCTGGTTGATCAACCTCAACATACGACGCACGCCCTTGTTCATCACGCTCATCGGCTCGCCCAATTCGGACGAGGAGGTGTCGATCATGGCCGTCATCTTCTCCATCGCGCCTTGTATGAGGGTGAGTGGCGTGCGGAACTCGTGCGAGATGTTGGTGAAGAATACCAGCTTGTACTCCGTGAGCCGTTTCTCCACCTGTACGCGGTTGCGCAGGTGGTTGAAGTTGTATATCAGCCGATAGGCCACGAGGCTGCCCACGAAGAGCAAGACGATGTAGAGCGCTATGGCGCCCGTGCTTCGCCACAGCGGCGGGGTAACGACAATAGCCAGCACGGCCTCGGCCGTGCGATCGCCCTCCTCGCCGCCCGCCACGCCCGCTCGCCGCACGCGAAGCCTGTACTCGCCCGAAGGCAGGTTCTTGTATGCCGCGAAAGCCGTGTGCGCGGGCGCGCTCCACTCCTTGTCGTAAGGCTCGAGCCGATAGGTGTACGTGTCGTTGCCGCCCTGCCCGTAGTCGAAGCCGGTGAAGTCGACCTGGAACGAGTTTTGCGCGTGCGTCAGCGTCAGCCTGTCGGTATATGTCAACGCTTCCGTAAGCGGTGAGTCGGTCTCTCCCGGGCGCACGTCGATACCGTTCACCCTCAGGTTGGTGAAGGTCACGGCGGCGTCGGCCGCGGCGGTGGGCTTCATCGCGGAGGGATCCACCACCACCATGCCGTAGTTGGTCCCGAAGAGGAGCTTGCCGCAAGGCAGCACGCAGACGCTGTTGTCGCTGTACGTATCGCCGAGGGTGTAGAGCGAGAAGAAGTAGTTGTTGAAGCGTCGCGTGCGGGGACAGAAGCGTGAGATGCCGTATTCGGTGGAGATCCATAGATAGCCGTCGCTGTCGGCGGCGATGGCCTGCACCATGTTGTTCACCAATCCGTCGCGGGTATCGTAGCGTACGAAACACACATTCTCGCACGCCTCGCCGGGCGCCGCCATGCTGACGCCTCCTCCCGAAGTGGCTATCCATACGCGTCCCTCGTCGTCCTCGTAGACGCACTTCACCGCGCTGCCGCCCAATGCGCCGTTGTCGTAGCTGTACACCCAGTAGCGGGTGGAGTTGGCGATGAGCGTATCGGGATGGAAGAGGCAGACGCCGTCGGAGGTGCCGACCCACATCCGCCCGTTGCGGTCCTCGAGTATGGAGCGTATCTGCCGTTGTCCGTAGTTGCCGTTCAGGAAACTGCGGAAGGTGTAGCTGCCATCGCTTTGCCGGGTGGCGAGGTTCAGCCCGCCGCCGAAGGTGCCTACCCACACGCGGTCCCTACTGTCGCGATAGAGAGCGAAGATGTTGTTGTTCGATAGCGAGGTGGCGTCGTCGGCGCGGTAAGCGTAAGGCTTGCCATCCACCCGCAGCCCTCCGCCCCGGCTACCGAGCCAGAGCTTGCCGTCGGCATCCTCGAGTATGCCGTAGACATTACGCTTGTAGTAGGTTTTCTGGAGCAGCCGTCCCGCCGTGCTGTCGTAGACGTACAGACCGCCACCCCGGGTGGAGGCGTAGATCTCGCCGTTGTCCATCCGCACAATGGAGCGCACGGTATTGGAGCGGTCGGAGAGAGTCATGCTCTCGGGAAAAATGCGCCTCACCCCCTCGTTGAGCACGGTGAGGCAGGATAGGCCGGCGTACTCGGCGCTCACCCAGATGCCGCCCCGATTATCTTCCATGACGTATTGCAGGAAGTTGCTGCTGATGTGGCTCAGCCCGTCGGTGCGATACTCGAAGCGTTGCAGCTCGTCGGTATGGCTGTCGTAGGCGAAGAGTCCGTTGCCGTAGGTGCTTATCCAGATGATCCCGCGGCTGTCGTGCACGATGTGGTAACGCTCCTCGTCGACGTAGTTCAGCCGATTCGGGTCGTAAAGGGCGAGTACCCTGACGTGCCCCGTCTCACGGTTCACATGCCACACCCGGCCCGTGTGGTTGTATATCCAGTAGTCGCCCCGGTTGTCGGTCAGCATGCCGGGCGCTCCGGTGAGGTCCCATTCGGGACGCCGGTTCACCTCGCCCGTGCGGAAGTTGAACACCAATCCACCCCGCGAGGTAAAGATGACCCACTCCTCGCCCACGCTGAACGAGCAGTAGACCGAAGTCGGGGCGTCGCCAGCCAGACGGGTCACGACGGTGGCGCTCCTGTCCTTTGTTCGCTTACGCGCTATCTGCCCGTCGGAGGAGAGGAAGAACATCGCGTCGCCATAAGCCTGCACGGAGTGCGACTGATGTTGTCGCGCCACGATCACGGTGCGGTCGCCGTCGACTCGCGACACGCCGCGTGCCGAGCCTATCCACACGCCACCCCGCGGATCCTCGTAGACGTAGCGTACGCTGTCGGACATCAGGGTGCCGAGCGACTGCCGGTAGACCGTCGACGTGAACTGCCCGTCGGCGTAGGTCACCCGCCGGCAGCCCGAACGCCGACCGTCGGACCACAGCCACACCGTGCCGTCCGACGCCTCCATCCAGCGGTCGTAGTGCTGGCGGTACTCGCCGTTGCCGGTAAAGTCGACGAAGCAGTCGCGCCGCGGGTCGTAGCAGTTGTAGAACTCACCCGACGATTCGATCCAGAGCAGACCGTTACGATCCTCGTCAATGCGCCGGATGTGGTTGGTGGTGACCGACAGCCGCCCGTCGGCGGGCAGGGCTTGCGCTTCGTCCGTCGTACCGCGGCTCGGCTGGTAGTTGACAAAGGTGTTGCCGTCGTACCGGCTCAGCCCGTTGAGCGTCCCCATCCAGATGAAGCCGCGGCTGTCCTGGAAGATGCAGTACACGGAGTTGTTGGCGATACCGTCGTTCGTGGTTCGCTGGATAGAGCGCACCTCCACCGTGGCCACGACGGGACGCGTGCCCAGCAGGAGGCCGAGCGCGACGAATGTAAGGAACCGGAAGCGTTTCATCTCCGCCTTCCCTCTATTCCATATAGAATAGCTCGGGCAACGGGATGCTGATGGGTGAGTTGTCGGCGTTCACCTCCATGATGTCGGCCATGTAGTCCCACCACTTTTGCACGATGGGGTTGTGACCCATCTCTTGCGACGATTCGTCGCCCTCGGTCTTCTGTACGGCGAACAGGATGTTGGTGTCCTTGTCCCAGAAGATGGAATAGTCGTACACTCCGCCTGCCTTGAGCAGGGCTTTCATCTCGGGCCAAAGGGCCGCGTGGCGTTTCTCGTACTCGTTCTCGAAGCCTGGCTTCAGGAACATCTTGAATGCTTCTCTCTTCATGGAATTAAAAATTGAGAATTAAAAATTAAAAAATAATAGTCTGGGATTATTAACTCAACGTTGGTTAATCTATTAAACTTTCGCAAGTATTATGATATGGATTTAGCGAGGTTGACCAATCGTCGGGCAGGATGCCCTGAAAAGGGCACTCTGTGCACGACTTTCGGGCAAAGGCTTACCACTTTCAGGCCATTCTGTCTTCTCCATCGTATATATGAGGTAAATTATGCTTTAATCAACGTCGGTGGTGCTTAGCGTGAGCTTGCCGCCGCGGAGGCCGGGGGCGGAGACTTTGAGGGTCACCGTGCCGGGCTGTTGGGTAGAACGCAGGATGCCGAGCGCACGGCCCTGGTAGAGCTTGCGCTTGCCATCGGCGAAGAGTTCGTCGCTGCTGTGGTTGCCGCTGTCCACGGCGATGAGGCGCGCGGCGTCGCCCAGCAGTTCGAAGGTCACCTCGGCGTCGGCGCCGGGCACTACACGTCCCTTGCTGTCGACGGCCGTCACATGGATGTATTGCAGGTCGAGGCCGTCGGCTTGCCAGGCGGGATTCTCCGCCTCGAGGCGCAGGGCGACGGCACGTCCGGTGGTGCGCAGCTGGTGCCGGGCCACCTCGCGCCCGCCGGTGCGGGCTATGGCCGTCACCTCACCCTCGGCGTAGGGGATGGCCGTCCAGCGGATGGTGTTGCGCGTGTCGGGGTCGGTGGTGTTCTTTTGCGTGCCTTGCGAGCGGCCGTTCACCAGCAGCTCCACCTCGTCGGCGTTGGTGTAGGTCACGATGTTGAGACGGCTGCCCGGCCTGCGGTTCCAGTGCGAGCTGATGGGAGTGCGTCCCACCCTGATGTCGTTCCACTCCCGTCCCTCGTTCTCTGCGTCCACCACGCCGACGCGCACCAGCGGCTCGTCGGAGAAGATGCTCTTGATGAAGTACGCTTGCGGCAGCGGTTGCAGCGTGTGGTCGAAGAAGGAGTAGTTCCACCCCTTGCGCGGCCAGCCGTGCGATTCGCCCCAGTAGTCGATGGCTCCCCAGTAGGCCAGGCCCACCACCTTGTCGAGGTCCATGCCGTAGAATGCCTTGCCCATGGCGTCGGTGGCCGCCTCGCTCTGGTAGAAGATGAGGTGCGGGAACTCCTTGGCGTACTTCGGGAAGGCGGGGTAGCGATAGTTGTAGCTGGCCACGTCGGTCACCGTGGAGAGTTCGGGCGGGGAGACCTTGATGTTGAAGTCGGGATCTTCCTTCGTCATGGCGCCCTTGCGGGCGGGGAACATGGCCACTGTCGACTTGCGCGTGGGGTCGTAGCGTTTCAGCATCACGTCCATGACGCGATACGAGGTGACGCCCCAGTCGCTGGTGGGGTATCCGGCCCACTCCTCGCGCACCTGCATCTCGTTGCCGAGGCTCCAGAGGATGACCGACGGATGGTTGCGGTCGCGCTTCACCCACCGCGTCACGGCGTCGGGCCACAGCTCGGCCCACGACACGCGGGCGGGCCACCGGGAGCCGCCCCATTTGTCGAACAGCTCGTCCACCACGAGTATGCCGTACTTGTCGGCCAGCCGCAGGAACGATTTGGAGTATGGGTTGTGCGAGCAACGCACGTGGTTGTAGCCGAACGCTTTCAGCTGGCGGAACATCCGGTCGATGGAACGCTCGTAGGCGGCCACGCCCACGGCGCCAAGGTCGTGATGGTTGGAGATGCCTTTGAGCAGCACCTTCTGTCCGTTGAGCTTGAAGCCGAACTCGGGCGAATACTCCAGCGTGCGGATGCCGAAAGGCTGGCGCACGCGGTCGAGCACGTGCCCGTCATGGCTGATGGTGACCACCGCCTCGTACATCGACGGCGATTCGCACGACCAGAGGTTAGGCTGGCCGACGATGGCCTCGGGCAGCGTCACCTCGTTGAACCATTTCTTCGACTTCATCGGTGTCACGCCCCGCGTCACGGCCACCTCGCGGCCGTCGGGACCCAGTATCCGTGCCTCGATCTCCACTTCGTAGCGTTTGCCGCGCACGCCTTCCACCTCGACCTGCACGCTCACCGAGGCTTGTCCGTCGGCCACGCGCGGCGTGCTGACGAACACCCCGTCGCGGGCTATGGAGATGGTATCCTTGAGCAGCAGGTGCACGTCGCGGTAGAGGCCGCCGCCGGTGTACCACCGCGAATCGCCGTCGCGCCCGGTATTGGCGCGCACGGCCAGCACGTTGTCGCCGTCGTACCTCAGCAGCCGACTCACGTCGGCCTCGAAGCCGAGGTAGCCGTAGTCCGTGCCACCTATCCGCGTGCCGTTGAGCCAAGCGTCGCCATGCAGCATGATGCCCTCGAAGTCGATCAGCACCCGCTTGCCTCGCCAGGCCTCGTCGGCGGCGAAATGCTTGCGGTACCAGCCCGTGCTCATGTCCTTGAAGCCTCGTGCGGGACTGGCCTCGGGATTCCAAGGCTGCTCAATCTGGAAATCGTGCGGGAGGTCGACGGCTCGCCAGCCCGAATCGTCGAACGTGGGCGACTGCGCGCCCTCGGCGTCGCCGAAGTGGAACTTCCAGCCGAAGTTGAGGAGCCGCGCCTGCCGCACGTCGGCGGCGTCGGCGCTTCGCGCCCGCAACGTGCCGGCGGATAGGCCGACGAGGAGGAGCGCGGGCAGTAGGATGCGTTGGATCTGATTCATACGATGGGTCTCTATATGGGGGAGATATATAATTGATGTGTTAGTTGGTTGTCTCGCCGGAAAGCGTCTCGTGGAAGATAGGCTCGTCGGTTTCCTGCTCCGTGTGGTAGTACTGCACGGCGCTGTCGTTCATCTTCGGATATTGTCCGCGGAGCAGCTCCGTCATGGCGGCGCCCGCCCAGAGCACGGGGCCGTAGCCATGCGCGGCGTAAACGTTGACGGGGCGGTAGTAATAGAAGGCCGGATCGAAACCCATGCCCGTGCCCACGCAGGTGCCTTCGACCTGTCCCTCGGCGTTGACCTTGGTTGTCACGGCATGCCATCCCAGCTGCGCCACCGGGCCGTAGGCCGACGCGTCGAGCCATCCCCGGTTGATGCCGTGGGCGATGCAGTAGACGTAGATGGCCGTGGCCGACGTCTCGAGATAGGAATCGGGGCGGTCGAGCAGCTGGTGCCAGAATCCCTCGCCGCTCTGCACGGCGGCCAGACCCTCGACGTGCTGGCGGAAGAGGTCGAGCAGCATGTCGCGGCCCGGATGGTTGGCCGGCAGCGCGTCGAGCACCTCGGCCAAGGTGAGCAGCGCCCATCCGTTGGCCCGCGCCCAGTGGAAGGCGGGATGCGGCTCCATGCTCTCCACCCATCCGTGGCGGAAGAGTTTCTTCTCGGGTACCCACATCCGCTTGGCGAAGCCGGATACCTGGCGCACGGCCTCGTCGGCAAGGCTCGCGTCGCCCGTGAGGCGGGCGTACCAGGCGATGGGCGGGATGCCCATGAACATATCGTCCAACCAGAGCGTGTTCCGGAACGGGCGGGTACGGGCGAAGGTGCCGTCGGCCAACCGGTACTCGCCGTGCAGGACGAATTCCATATAGTTGTCGATGAGCGGACGCAGGGCGAGCGACGAATCGGCCAGCCGCGCCTTGATCATGGCGGCGCATACGGCGCCCGCGTCGTCGAGGGCGCGGGGCGTGAGTATCTGCCTCATCTGCGGGTCGACCTCGCCCGTGCGCTCCATCTGGTCGCGGAAGCGCGGCGCCACCTCGGCCAGGAAGCGGAAGCGGCTGTCGACGTACGTCTGGTAAGCGGTGTCGCCGGTGGCCCGCGCGGCGGCCATCATGGCCGAATAGGTGACGCCCCACTCGTAGCTGGCCAGGCGGAAGGCGCCGCGCTCCAGCTGGTTGTCCTTCACCCGGGCGGGCGTGTTGGCGTCGACGTAGCGCAGCACGCGGTCCATGACGCTCTTCACGCTATCGGTCGATAGCGTGCCGTAGGGCACGTTGTAGGCCGGTCGCAGCAGGTGCAGGGGCGTGTTGGAGTCGTTGGCCGTAGCCGTCTCGGTTGTTTTCGGCGAGGGGCTGCAGCCGGCCAGCAGCAACAGGCCGGCGAGGGGGAAAAGTATTCGATGCTTCATTGGGTACATATATAATAAGGTGATGATATTTGCTTATGACACGGGAGGAAGACACGCGCCTCACCGGTCGGGACCAAAGTAGAATCCCGGCTGCGTGGGCTGGTTGTAGGCCACGTTCTGCGTGGCTATGCTGACGCGGTACACGGGATCCTCGAGGAACGTGTTGACACGGTACTCCGTGGGTATGGTGCTGACGTGCAGGCGCAGGGCGGTGTTGTCCGCCGTGCGCAGCAGCACCTCCTCGCGCCAGTCGCCCACGATGTCGCCTTGCAGCGACGGGGTGGACTTGCTGCCGTTGTTCGACACGCATCCCTCGAACACCTTCAGGGGCTTGCACACGCCCTCCGTCCAGTCGTACTTGGACACCACGTTCCCGTCGAGCAGCTCGCGCAGCAGGTCGCCGTCCCACCACACGGCGGAGTTGCACGAGAACGAGCGCGTGCTGGGGTTGATGACCTCCCCCTTGATGTTGCGCACTCCGCCCGAGGCGAGCGACCACATCTCCACGCCGTAGTTCGTGGGGTCGATGTCGGCGGCCATGCAGCGTCCCACGTCGGTGCGGTGGGGCACCTGGAAGATGACCTCGCCGGTGGCGGCGTCGCGGAAGCTGCTGCCGTCCTTGCGGTTCTCGTGACAGGCCCATACCTGGAGGCCGGGCAGGTTGGGGGCGAACTTGGTGAGGTGCATGGCGTCGCCGTGCCCCATGCCGGTGGTGTAGAGTCCCTTGCCGTCGTCGTCGACGCAGCACGAGCCGTACACGATCTCGTCGCGTCCGTCGCCGTCCACGTCGGCCACGCGGAGGTTATGGTTGCCTTGCCCGGCGTAGGCGCGCCACTGGGGCAGGTCGCTGTCGAACATCCACCGGGGCTTCAGCTCGTGTCCGTCCCAGTCGTAGGCGGCGAGCGTGGTGCGTGTGTAGTATCCGCGGCACATCACCACGCTGGGCCGCTTGCCGTCGAGGTAGGCCACGGCGGCGAGGAAGCGGTCGGAGCGGTTGGCGCGGGTGTCGCCCCAGGCGGCGAGGTCGCCCCGCGGGGGGAGGTAGTCGACGGTAGCCATGGCGGCGCCCGTCAGTCCGTTGAACACGGTGAGGTATTCCGGCCCCGTGAGTATGCGTCCCTGGTTGCGGGGTGGCGCGCTGCGTGCCGACTCTGCCAGGCGGGGGTCGCCCGGCGCGAAGTCGCCCCCTCGCTGCCCGCGTTCGTCGCCAGGCTCGCGATAGTCGGCACGAGCGTCGCCTATCACCTTTCCGGTGCCGTCCACGGTGCCGTCGGCGGTCTTCATCACCACCTCGGCACGGCCGTCGCCGTCGAAGTCGTACACCATGAACTGCGTGTAGTGCGCCCCGGCGCGTATGTTACGCCCCAGGTCTACGCGCCACAGCCGCTGGCCCGTGAGGCGGTAGGCATCCACGAGCACGGGGCCGGTGTATCCGTCGTGCGCGTTGTCGTGCGCGTTGCTCGGCTCCCATTTCAGCACGATCTCGTATTCGCCGTCGCCGTCCATGTCGCCTATCGAGGCGTCGTTGGGCGAGTAGCTGTACGTCTCCCCGGCGGGTGTCACTCCGTCGGCGGGGCGTTGGAGGGGGATGTCGATGTATCCTTCGGGGGCGTTGGCGGGGAGGGTGTAGCTCCCGTCGCGGTTGGCCGTCTCGCGCCCGTCGAGTACGGGCTTCACGGTGTATGTGGCGGCCTTGCGGCTCTTGTTGGCGTCGCGGTAGTAGGTGGGCGCGGTGGCGGGCAGTTGGGCCACGCGCTTGCCGTCGCGGTAGATGTTGAAGGCGGTGCCGGCAGGGTCGGACGAGAGCGCGCGCCAGCTGACCACGACCTCGCGGGGGTTGTCGCGTATGGCCACCACGCCGCGTCCCAATGGCTCGCGGCGCATCCGGTCCAATTGGTATGCGGGCGCGTTGGCGGCGTTACGGAACTTGCCGTAGCTTACGCTATCGGTGACCAATCCCTCCACGTTCTCGACGTGCTTCACGAAGTGGGTCACCTCGTCGGCGTGCACGTTCTTCATTACTATATCGCGCGCGGGTAAGCGGCGGTCGCCCTTCAGGTCGTAGATGGCCTCCGTGCGGCGGCACGTCACGTTGGTCATGTAGAGGCCGTCGATACGGGTGAGGCTGTCCTTGTACGTGGGCAGGCCGCGCCATTGGTAGAGCACGTCGGTGTCGATCTCGAGCATGCGCTGCATGTTTCCGGCCTCCACGTCGGCCAGGTGTATGTTCTCCACGAACCCGCCCCGGCGGTGGTTGGTCTTGACGAAGAAGAGGCGGAACACGGTGTCGGGCATGGCGCAGTGGTGCATGTAGACGTTGCGCACGCCGGCCGACAGCTCGCTGCCTATGCCCAGCAGGGTATGTCCCTGGATGATGTCGCAGTGGCGCACCACGATGTTCTCCGACGGGGCGTTGAGCCTCCAGGCGTCCTGGTTGCGCCCCGACTTGATGACCACGGCATCGTCGCCCTGGTCGAACCGGCAATGCTCCACGAGCACGTCGCGACTCATCTCGATGTCGACGCCGTCGTTGTTGTGCCCGTGCGCCTTCACGTCGAGCCGGCGCGCGATGGCGCCGTCGCAGAGATAGAGGTGTATGGTCCAGAAGGGGCTTTCGCGGATCTTGAATCCGTCGAGCAGCACGTTCTTGCAGCGGTTGAACTGGATGAGGTGCGGGCGCAGGTTGTTCTCCCCCACGGCCATCTGCCTCTGCTCCACGGGCACGCCCGTGGAGGCTTGTTCGTAGAGGCGGGCGAGCGCGTCCAAGTGCGCTTTCGGGCGCTTGAACCATTCGCGCCACGTGTCCATGACGGGCGCCAGCGTGCCGCTTCCCGTGATGGCCACGTTCTCGCACTCGAAGGCGTAGACCAGCGGCGAGTAGTTGTAGCACTCCAGCCCCTCCCACGAGGTGAGCACCGCCGGCAGGTACGACCGCGGCGTGTCGACGAAGCGCACCACGGCTCCCTCGGCCAGGTGCAGGTCGACATTGCTTTTCAGGTGGATGGGTCCCGTGCTCCATTCGCCGGCGGGAATCACCACCTGTCCGCCGCCCTTGCGGTGGCAGGCATCGATGGCGGCGGCGATGGCCCGTGTATTGGCCTCGGAGGTCACCCCGTCGGCGGCGCCGCTCTTGGCACCGTAGCGGGTGATGGGAAACTGGCGGTCGGGGAAAATGAATTCCTTGACAGGCTCCATCGCGAACGGAGCCTCCACCGGGGTGGCGCGATACTTTCCGCCGTCGGCCGAGGTGGCCGAGAGCAGCAGGAAGACAGCGGCAACGGCCGCCAACGAAATGACAAGATTACGCTTCATGGCATCTGTTTCTTTATTCATGGCACAAAAGTACGCCAACTTCGCCGCTTACAAAATGGAAAATCGTACATAAACATGGAAAATAGTACAGATTGCACGAATTATAGGACTATTTGGGCGCTACGGGTGGCATTATGGGGAGGGAGGACACCACAGAGGACACAGAGTTACACAGAGTTTTTTAAGGTGACGGTTGGGGAGATGAAGGGACGTGGCGGCGCGTTTCACCCTCCTCTCGATGCTTTGGCTCACCACAGATTACACAGATTGGCACAGATTCTATAAGGAATGACAACCGTCGGCATTGCCCGCTTTCGGGTTCTCTCCGCCCGTATTTATCCTGGTTGCGCGTGCGTCTTGCTTGTTTCAGCTTGTATTTGTCCTGGTTGCACGCGCGTCTTGCTTGTTTCGGCTTGTATTTGTCCTGGTTGCGCCTGCATCTCGTATTTCTATTAACGTATTTATGCAAGACGCGGGTGCGGACAGCATTTCTCTTAACGTATTTATGCAAGATGCACGTGCAGACAGGTATTCTCTTAACATATTCATGCTGTCTGCACGCGCAACTACCATTTTTCCAACCGTATTCATACAAGATGCAGGCGCGAATCGCGTGAAACACGTTTTTATGGCCGCAGCTTTCCGATTCTACGGTTATTGCGGAAAGCGAATCACGCACATCTCCTCTCAAATAAGCCTTCCCCGAAGACACGCCGAGATGCGGCACGCCACGTCTCTTCATGCCTATCCGTACACAAAAAAAAACTCCGTGTAACTCTGTGTCCTCCGTGGTGTCCCTCTCCGGTTACTCCTCGCCCAGCTCGATCACCTCCAGGTCGCTGAAGGCACCTCGATCCACGACGAAACGAACCAGCGTACGCACCTTGTGGAAGCCCGAGCGGCCGGCCGCGCCGGGGTTGATGTGGAGCATGGAGAGCGTGCGGTCGTACTTCACCTTCAGGATGTGCGAGTGTCCGCTGATGAAGAGCCTGGGCGGACGGGCGAGCAAGCTGCCGGCGATGGAGGGGTCGTACTTGCCGGGGTATCCGCCGATGTGCTTGATCAACACTTCAGCTCCCTCGACGGTGAAGCGGTTCACCAACGGGTAGAGCCGACGGATGTCCTGCCCGTCGATGTTGCCGTACACCGCCCTGAACGTGCGGAAGGCCGCCAGCCGACGGGCCACCTCGACGGAGCCGATGTCGCCGGCGTGCCAAATCTCGTCGCACGGGCCGAAGTACTCTAAGTAACGGTCGTCCCAATAGGCGTGCGTATCCGACAATAATCCAATTTTTATCATCTTTTCACCTTTTTCTTTGCTAACTCGCGCAAAGGTACTACATTTGTGAAAAACCAGTGAACGCATGGAAAGCAAATATGAGTATTTCAAGCGCGACATCAGCTGGCTGTCGTTCAACTACCGCGTCCTGATGGAGGCCGACGACGAGCGCCTGCCGCTGTACGACCGCATCAACTTCATCGCCATCTACTCGTCCAACCTCGAGGAGTTCTACAAGATACGCGTGGCCGACCACAGGGCCATCGCCTCGGGCACCACCCTGAGCGACGAGGAGACCGTACAGGCCGCCCACCAACTGGTGGAGGAGATCAACCGGGAGGTGACCCGCCAGCTCGACGACCGCGTGCGCATCTACGAGCAGAAGATCGTGCCGGCCTTGCGCAAGAACCGCATCATCTTCTACCAGGGCAGCCGCGTGGAGCCGTTCCACCAGCAGTTTGTCAAGGACTTCTTCCGCGAGGAGATATTCCCCTACCTGCAACCCGTGCCGGTGGACCAGGGAAAGGTGGTCTCCTTCCTGCGCGACAACCGCCTCTACCTCGCCATACGCCTCTATCCCAAGGAGGGCAAACGCACGCCCCACTACTTCGTGATGAAGCAACCCTACGCCAAGGTGCCGCGCTTCATCGAGCTGCCCCCGCACGAACGATACCACTACCTGATGTTCACCGAGGACATCATCAAGGCCAACCTCTCCCTCATCTTCCCCGGCTACGACGTGGATTCGAGCTACTGCATCAAGATATCGAGGGACGCCGACATCCTCGTCGACGACGCCACCTGCAGCGCCGACCTGGTGGAGCAGCTGAAGAAGAAGGTGAAGAAGCGCAAGATAGGCGACGTGTCGCGGTTCGTCTACGACCGCGCCATGCCGCCCGAGTTCCTCGCCGCGCTGATGGACGCCTTCCACATCAAGGAAGACGAGGTGGTGCCGGGCGACAAACACCTCAACCTGGAGGACCTGCGCGACCTGCCCAACCCGAGGAAGTCGACCCTCAAAGGCCTGGAGAAGCCCAAGCCGATGAAGCTCACCGTGCTCGACGAGAAGGAATCCATCCTCAACTACGTGGCGCGGAAAGACCTGCTGCTGTTCTATCCCTACCACTCGTTCGACCACTTCATCCACTTCCTCTACGAAGCCTCGCAAGACCCGGAGACGAGCGAGATCATGGTTACCCAGTACCGGGTGGCCGAGAACTCGGCCGTCATCAACAGCCTCATCGCGGCCGCCCGAAACGGCAAGAAGGTCACCGTCTTCGTGGAGCTGAAGGCACGGTTCGACGAGGAGAACAACCTCGCCACCGCCGAGATGATGCGCGCCGCCGGCATCAAGATCATCTTTAGCATCCCCGGCCTGAAGGTGCACGCCAAGGTGGCGCTCGTGCGCCGACGCGGAAAGGACGGCCGGAAGGTGCCCGGCTACGCGTACATCAGCACGGGCAACTTCAACGAGGACACCGCCACGCTTTATGCCGACTGCGGACTGTTCACCTGCCGCAAGGCCATCGTGCGCGACCTCCGTCACCTCTTCGCCACGCTCAAGGGGGCCGAGGAACAGCACTTCTCCACCCTGCTCGTCACCCGCTTCAACCTCATCCCCGAGCTGAACCGCCTCATCGACGCCGAGATCGCCCACGCCCGACAGGGACATCCCACGCACATCGTGCTCAAGATGAACGCCCTGCAGGACCATAGCCTCATCGACCGCCTCTACGAAGCCTCGCAAGAAGGGGTGCAGATAGACCTCATCGTACGCGGCATCTGCTGCCTCATCCCCGAACGGCCGTACAGCCGCAACATCCGGGTCACACGCATCGTCGACAGCTTCCTCGAGCACGCCCGAGTCTGGTATTTCAGCAACAACGGCAACCCGAAAGTGTTTCTCGGCTCGCCCGACTGGATGCACCGCAACCTCTATCGCCGCATAGAGGCCGTGGTGCCCGTGCTTGACCCCGACTGCCGCGCCGCCCTGACGCAGATGCTCGCCATCCAGCTGTCGGACAACCGGAAGGCATGCTTCGTCGACGGACAACTGCGCAACGTCTTCAAGAAGCGGCAGCACGGCACCCCCGTGGTAAGGGCGCAGTACAGCTTCTACGACTGGCTGGGCAGGCAGAAAAACCCGTGACCGGAGGACGCGCTACGAAATAGATTCGTATCTTTGTGCCGTAAACCCCATTAAAGGCAACGCTTATGATGAACAGCAGACCACTGCCTATAGGCATACAAGACTTCGAGAAGCTCCGCAAGGATGGATGCGTGTACGTGGACAAG
>JAISIZ010000111.1 GCA_031261785.1 Mediterranea sp. (in: CFB group bacteria) | reverse complement strand
TTCCTGCGCTCGCTGCTTCCCACCGTGTTGGGCTACAGCAAGATGGAGAGCGACATGAGCCTCATCGCCATGAAGAAGTCGCTCGACACCGGCGACATCGACGCCTGCCTCACCCGCCTGCGCGCGTTCGTCGCCTCCATCCCCTATGAGAAGAAGAGCGACAACGAATCCCGCTTCGAGACCATCTTCTACATCATCTTCACGCTCATGGGGCAGCTCACTCGCACGCAAGTGAAGACCTCCGTCGGCCGTGTCGACGTCGTGATCACTAACAAGGACTACGTCTACCTCTTCGAATTGAAGGTGGATTCCACCCCCGAGGAGGCGTTGGCGCAGATCGACGCGAAGGGTTATGCCATCCCCTACGAAGCCGACGGGCGGACGGTAGTGAAAGTGGGAGTCAACTACGACAAGGAGACGAGAGGTATCGCGGGGTGGAAGGCGGGATAAATCGTGTAGAGGACGAGATACACTGTTTATTTGTCCGTCCAGTTTTGGAGGGAGCGGGGATGCGGCGTTTATTGGGCCGTTGGTTTTTGGACGGGCCGATAAACGGTGTTTATTTGACCATTCAATTTTTGGGGAAGCGAAAAGACACTGTTTATTTGTCCGTTCAGTTTTGGATGGGCCGAAAAACAGTGTTTATTTGTCCGTTAGTTTTTGGATGGGCCGAAAGACAGTGTTTATTTCACCATTCAGTTTTTGGGGAAGCAAAAATACGGTGTTTATTGGGCCATTTAGTTTTTGATGAAGAAATAAACGGTGTTTATTGGGCTATTTGGTTTTTGGGGGAGCAAATAAACACTGTTTGTGGAGCCATTCAGTTTTTGGGGAATAAATAAACACTGTTTGTGGAGCCATTTGGTTTTCGGGGAAGCAATAAACAGTGTATGTGAAGGCCATCCATTTTTGGGAGAAACGCGAATCCCGTGTCTCTATCCCCGCTGATTTGCGGATCGATACCATGATAAAAAGCGAACGACTGGTAGGATTCTTGTCGAAAAGCCGTATCTTTACGGCTCGTTTGCACCCAATTCGTTTATCTACGCGCTAAATTTGATATATGGAAAATCGCACGTTACAGCTCGCCCCGGGCACCGCGCTGAAAGGGGAGAAATTCGCCTACACCATCCAGCGGGTGCTGGGAGAAGGCGGATTCGGTATCACGTACCTCGCTACCATGTCGGTGTGGGTCGAAGGGTCGCTGGGCCGGATCGAGACGAAGAGCGCGGTGGCCATCAAGGAGTTCTTCATGAAGAATTATTGCGGGCGCGACGCCACCACGGGAACGCGGGTGGTGGTGCCCGACACCATGGGAAGCGCGCAGGTGGAATACTACCGCAAGCGTTTCGCCAAGGAGGCCGGCAACGTGTCGAAGCTGGACCATCCCAACATCGTGAAGGTGCTGGAGGTGTTCGAGGCCAACAACACGGCCTACATCGCCATGGAGTATGTCGAAGGCATGTCCCTGAGGCAGTGGGTGCGCGAGCGCGGACCCCTGTCCGAGAGGGAGGCGCTGGGCTATGTCCGCCAGGTGGCCATGGGACTGGCCTATACGCACGGCCGGCACATCATGCACCTCGACTTGAAGCCTGCTAACATCTTGCGCCGGACGGACGGTACGGTGAAGGTCATCGATTTCGGCCTGTCCAAGCAGTACGACGCCGAGGGCGTAGTGGAGAGCGCGAGCATGGATCCCGCGGGAATCAGCGAGGGGTATTCTCCGTTCGAGCTGTACGACGTGGGTAGCGTGGCCGAGTTTTCGCCCGCCACGGACATCTACTCGCTGGGTGCCACGCTCTACTTCATGCTGGTGGGTACCGTTCCGCTTTCGGCTCCCAAGCTGATACAACGCGGCGACATCCCTATCCCCGATGGCATAAGCCCGGCGGTGGGGAACGCTATCCGCCGGGCGATGAAGCCCAGCAAGCTGGATCGCCCGCAGGACATAGGCGAGTTTCTTGCCTTGCTTCCGGGTGGCGTGCCCGCCGATTTTCCTCTTCCCCCCACGCCTTCCACCCCTTCTTTGCCATCGCCCTCGCGCGGCTCGACGAGCATGTCGGTGCTGATGGGCATAGTCGGGGTCGTCCTGTTGCTGTTCATCGTGGGTGGGCTATTCTTCATCGGCCCGAAGAAGGCGTCGCCCACAAAAAAGAAGGCGAAACGGAATCCCATTGGCACGGTCGCTTCTCCCGCTAAGGACGCGAGAGAGAAAAAGGACGCGGCGAAGCGTCCTTTTATTCCCAAGGGTGAAGATTCCTCGCCGGCTCCGGCGTCGCAAGGGGAGGTCGAGACGCAAATCGTCACCGGACGCGTCTACTCATCAGCCGACAATGAACCCGTGGCGCAGGCCGTCGTCACGGCGAAAGGGACATCCCACAGTATCCTTACTGGCAGCGACGGGCGTTTCTCGCTGAAGGATGTGCCGGCTACCGTGAAGGAAGTCACGGTGACCATGACGGGGTTCCTGACGCGCGACGCGGTGATCGAACCCTATCTGCTCATTGGCATGACGCCCGTGCCGCCCCCTGCCGACCCGGTGGTGCCGGAGGAGGGGGTGGACAGCGTAGCGGGTTACTGATTCCGTTTCTCGTCGAGCGTCATTTCCAGTGTTCGCTTCTTGCCGTTTACCTTCACCTCGACGGATAGGCTGTTGTCGCTGAAGTTCTTGTTCTTGAACTTGGCGGCGAGAGCGGGGGCCTCCTTGGCCTTTTTCACGGGATAGATGACGGTGATGTAGCGCACGGCGTCGCCACTCTCTTTCTTGGCGTTGAACGACACGTTCATCCGCTTGTAGCGTTTGCGGTAGGCGGTGGAGCACCAGCCGGGTTCCTTCTTCATTGTCATCTCCTCGGGGCCGAAGCACTGGAGCTTCATGTTGCTGCCATCCTCGAACTGGGTGGCGAAGGTCATGTCCTCGCGGCTGTTGGCGATCTCGCCTCGGGGCATCTGGTAGTGCAGGTTGACAAAACCTTTGGCGCTGCCCGTCAGCTCGTCGACAATGACGAAGTAGGTGCCGTCGACGAAGAAGACCGTGCGGCGGTGCGTGAGGTTTTTGTAGCCCGGGTTCTCGGTGACGAGCGTCTGCACGTCGCCTTCGGGTTGCCACAAGCGGGTAACGGATTGCGTGGTCTCGAGATTTTTGTTGTTGAGCGTCACGGTGTTGTGCACGGCGGTCTGGCGGAACCAGTCGCGCTCCTCCATCACTTCGCCGTCGCCGGCGTAGACGTACGAGCCAGAGTCGGGGAAGAGATTAGCGCCGTTGAACCATAGCTCGAAGGTGCCATTGTCGGGCTGGCAGTGCCAGAAGGCTTCCGGCCCCGCCTTGAGTACCATCTGCGTGGCGTCGGCTCCCCACGAATTGCGGAAGACGAAGAAGCCCGAGTCGAGGAAGCCTTTCGACAGGTACGCGGGCAGCGAGCCTTCGCGTCCTTCGGTGGCGAAGTACTTGATGGCTTCGTTGCGCGGGAATATCTTGCTCCACGTGCGGTAGTTCTTTACCATCTCCTGCTTGGCGGTAAGCTTGGCGTCACTGAAGCAAGGGTTGGTGTAGTCGGGGAAGCAAATGTTGGCGTAGAACATGATCATCCGCTCCACCGTGTCGAGGTACGCCTGCGGAAACTCGTCGCGGAAGCCGTTGAGGTTGGCCATGGCGAGCGCCTTGCAGAAGATGTTGATGGCCGCCAGGTGGTAGTGGGGATCCAGTTCATACTGCCCGCCGTCGGCGTAGACCTGTATGCCGATCTGCTCGTTGAGGATATCGATGCCGCTCTTGCGCCACTCCTTGGCCTCCTTGAACTCGGGGAAGAAGGTGCCGGCGTAGATCATGCGCTGCGCCTCGAACAGCAGGTGGTTACCCTGCTTGGAGTAGTGACCCAGGATGTGCGTGGCGTGCCTGTGGTAGTTCACGAGGAACTGGGTGAGGAAGGCGGGCGTGAAGTGCCTGGAGGGGATGAAGAGCTGGAACTGCGAAGTCTGGTCCTGCAGGCGGTTGCTCACCTCGAGCGGCCGCCAGGCGAAGCGTACGTTCTCGGCGTCGTCCTGGGGACTGAGTGGATTCTTCTTGATCCAGTCGAGATACTGGAAGACCCACTCCTTGGCATACTTCTCGTCGCCCGTTACGCGGTAGGCTTTTCCCATCGGGGTGAACCATTTGTGACGGTGCAATTGCCAGCGCAACTCATTGTCGCGCACCGGCCAGTACCGCCAGTCGATGTCCTCGCCGTAGTTGAACGAGGGCTGGTATCCCTTGTGCACGAAGAAGGTGTGCTGCAGGGCGTCGTCGGCCCACTTCCGCTCTTCCTTGCCTATGGAGGGCTTTTGCGGGTTTATCTCGGGCGTCTTGATGTTGGTCCGTGCCCGGTAGTAGTCGAGCAGGGCTTCGGCGGCTTTCTCGTCTTGCCCCGCCTGGTGGAGGGCTTTCACCTTCTCCAGTCCGGGGTAGTCGAGATTGAGTATGCCGAATGCCTCGCCGTTCAATGTCTGGGCGTCCGCGTGGCCGGCGAAGCTGGCCAGCGCGAACAGGATGGCGTAAATATAGACTTTGTTCATGATGATGCTTTTTATGATTGTTTTCATGGCTGATTAACTCAATTTGATTTTTTTCACGTCGATGAATCGTTTTAGTGCCTCGAGGTAGTAGTAATCGGCGTAGTTGAGCGGCGTGTCGATCTCCGAGCTGTTGGGCAACGAGCCTACCGAGTGCATGAGTATGAAGCCTTGGTTCTCGCCTTTGCGGGCCAGGTAGTCGTCGCTCGAGAGGCTCTTCAGGATCTTTTCGGCGTAGTCGAGATACTGCTCTCCGGTGGGAACCAGGGTGCTCAGTTCTATCAGGGCCGAGGCGGTGATTGCCGCCGCCGAGGCGTCGCGCGGCGTCTCTATGCTGGCGGGCGCGTCGTAGTCCCAGTAGGGTATGGCGTCGTTGGTCCGCACGTGGCTCATGATCATGTCGGCTATGCGTATGGCCTCGCCGAGGAAGAGGGTGTCGCGCGTCTCGCGGTAGCAGGAAGTGTAACCGTACAGCCCCCAGGCTTGCCCGCGCGCCCAGGCCGATTGGTCGTCGCGTCCCTGGTAGGTCTGCTTGCGCTCTACCGTACCGTCGGCGTTGTAGCTTACCACGTGCCAGCTGGTGTGGTCGGGGCGGAAGTGGTTGCGCAGGGTGGTGATGGCATGTTGTATGGCAATCTCCTTGTACTGGCTGTCGCCGGTGGCTTTCGACACGGCGAAGAGCAGGTCGAGGTTCATCATGTTGTCGATGATGACGGGGAAGTGCCAGGTGCCGAAATCCCAGGAACGGATGGCTCCTATCGTGTCATTGAATCGGGAGGAGAGGTTGTTGGCTGTCTCGCGCATCACGGTGGCAATGGTGTCGTTGGGTGCCAGGCGCTGGGCGTTGCCATAGCTACAATTCACCATGAATCCGAGGTCGTGCGTGCCGCGGTAGTGCCGTACGGGGTTGAGCCTGTTGGTGTAGCGTATGGCCTGGGCCTTGAGCGCCTCGTCGCCCGTCAGCTCGTAGGCGTACCAGAGCGATCCGGGAAAGAATCCGCTGGTCCAGTCGTAGGCGTCGCAGAGGCGTCGTTGCCCCAGCTGGTCGGGGGCGGGTTGGCGCACCCTGCGGATGTTGGCCGAGTCCCTGCCTAATTGCCAGGTGAGGAAATATATGTTGCCGGAGGTGTAGATGGATCGCGGGAACATTCCGCTGCTTTCCACCTCACTGGCGGTGAGTTGGAGTTGCGTGGAGGCCACGTCCAATCCTTTCTTTATCCAGCCGTAATCGTCTTTCCGGGTGGGTTGGCAGGCCGCGAGCGCCAGTGTCGTCAAGGCGACGAGGGTGAGTTCTTTTTTCATATTCTTCGTATGCTGTTTATGAGATTACCAATTGGGATTTTGCCTGAATTGCTTGCAGAGGTCCAGTTCGCGCTGAGGGATGGGGAACAGCTCGTGTTTCCCTTTCACCGTGAACCTGGCCACTACGTAGTTGAAGTCGGAGCTGTCGGTGGTCCACCAGCTGGCCAGCGCTTGCTTCGTCTGCTGGATGGTCTCGTAGTAGACTCCCCAGCGGATGAGGTCGTGCCGACGATGACCCTCGAAAGCCAGCTCGTAGGCTCGTTCCTTGCGCACGGCCTGCCGGAAGGCTTCCGTGTCGAGGCCGGCGGGCAGGTCGCACGCCGAGGTGTTGGCGGGGTTCCCGAATCCGCGTCGGCGCACGGCGTTGACGGCGGCATAGGCTTCGTCGGTGGGACGTTGGTGCCATTCGTTCAGTGCCTCGGCGTAGAGCAGGAGGACATCGGCGTAGCGCAGCACGTACCAGTTGACGTTGGACTTGTCGTTGTTGATGAGCTTTCCGCTGGTGACGTACTTCTCGATGTCCCACTTGGCGGGGGTATAGTTCTGCTTGCCTTTCTGGGCCTTGGTGGCGTCGGCATCCTTGGCTTGGGCGTCGGTCTGGCTGTCGCTGGCCGAGGCGGCGTAGAGGATGTAGTCGTTGTTGTACAGGTAGTTGGCCACGGAGAGGTCTCGGCGCAGGTCGCCGCTGTTCTCCGCCGCACGCCAGTCGAGGACGAAGGAGTGCACCACCTTGACGTTGCCGGCGCAACTGCCTCTGATGCCCGCGATGGCGGTGGTCTTCACGCCATTCCACTTGCCGACGCGTCCCACGGGGTCGCTCCCGCTCGTGCCGGTGGGCGAGTAGAACGATATTTCGATAAGGCTCTCCGTGGGATCCCACACGCTGTTGCAGGTGTTCTCCCACAGGGTCTGGTAGCTTGGCAGCAGGGCGTGCTTGCCCGATTCGATGAGCACGCGTGCCGTGTTGGCGGCCAACTCCCACTTGGCGCTGTCGCCAATGGGTTGTCCGGCCCAGGTGGCGTACACCTTGGCGAGCAGTCCGAGCGCCGCGCCCTTGGAGAAGCGGAAGGCGTTGTTGGCGCGATAGGTGTCGTCGGCGGCGTACGGCAGCACGTCGCAGGCATACCGCAGGTCGGCCTCGATCTGTTTGTAGATCTCCACCGGATCGGCCTGCACGTAGGTCTCGGGAGTTTGGCTGGCTTGGGCGGTGGTGGTGATGAGCGGCACGTTGCCATAGCGGCGTACCAGTTCGAAGTAGAACATGGCCCGCAGCGCCCGGGCTTCGGCGATGTAGATGGTGGCCAGCGCCTTTTCGTCGTCGCTGCCGAAGCTGTGCATCTTCACGGCGACGCGCTCGAGGAAGTCGTTGGCGCGGTAGATGCCTGTGTAGAGCGCCGCCCACGTGGCTTGCACCTCGGACTGCGTGGTGGGGAAGGAGTTGGTGGGGATGATGCGGAAATTCTCGTTGTTGGCTCCCTCCACCTGGGCGATGTCGGTGCCGAGGGCGAAGAGTATGGAGAGGTTGTAGGCGTACATGGCGTCGCTCACGTTGGTGGCGTAGACGCCCAGCAGCACGTCTTCGGCCTCGTCGGCGTTGTTCATGTAGTGTTTCTTCTCCATCTCGGTGCTGCTCCGCTCTTCCAGCGAGCACGACGAAAGTGGCAGGCAGCAGGCCGACGCGAGCAGGGAATATAATAATACCTTTTTCATTGTATGCTGTTTTTTTAGGATGTTTTTTAGAACTGAAGGTCGAGACCTACGGTGAACACGCGGCTCTTGGGATAGGCTCCCCAGTCGAGGCCCGGCGTCATGGGGCTTCCCGATGCGCTGTTCACCTCAGGGTCGTAGCCGCTGTAACCGTTGAGGCAAAAGAGGTTCTGCCCCGAGGCGTAGAGACGCAGCCGCGAGACGTGGAACCGGCGTGTCCACTTATGCGGGAAGGTGTAGCCGAGCGTCACGTTCTTCAGGCGGAGAAACGAGCCGTCTTCCACGAAGCGGGAGTAGATGTCGTTGGTGATGTAGCCGTCTTGCGCCGGAACGAGGTTGGAGGCGTTGGTGGGACTCCAGCGGTCGGCCACCTCGGCCAGCATGTTGCGCCGTCCGCTCCGCGACTGCGTGGCGTAGAGGCGCGTGGCGTTGTAGACATCGTTGCCGTAGCTGAACTGGAACATGACGCTGAGGTCGACACCCTTGTAGGAGAACGTATTGCTGAAACCGCCGTACCACTTGGGCAGGGCGTTGCCGATCACCGTGCGGTCGGCGGTGGTGATGACGCCGTCGCCGTCGATGTCCTTGTACTTCACCACGCCGGGCTTGAGCGTGCCGTAGCGGGCATTGTTGGTGATGCCGGGCTTAAGCGTGAGCTGTCCGTCGGGGGTTGTATTGAAGTCGGAGCTTTGGTAGACGCCGTCGAACTGGTAGCCGTAGATGAGACCGAGCGACTGCCCGATGGTAGCCATATAGTCGTAGCTGGTGACGTTGCTGTCGAATCCGGTGCGGGCGTACATCGATTCGACGCCCGACGCCAGCCGCTCCAACGTGTTCTTGACGAAGGAGATGTTGAAGTTCGTTTGCCACAGGAACCCGCCCGACCGCACATTGGTGCTGTTCAGGCTCAGTTCGATGCCTTTGTTGCGTATCTTACCAATATTCTGCATCTGCGACTCGAAGCCGGTGAGCTGGGGTAGCGACTGTAGGAGGAGCAGGTCCTTGGTATCCTTGACGAAGAAGTCGGCCGTGGCGTTCAGCCGTCCGTCGAAGAAACCCAGGTCGATACCGATATTGGTCGACGTGGAGCCTTCCCACTTCAGGTTGGCGTTGCGCAGCTGCTTGGGCGTCAGCACGGTGGTCGTGGTGGTGCCTACGCCATACTTGCCCGAGGTATAGAGGTCCATGGAGAGGTAGTTGGAGATGCGGTCGTTGCCCACCGTTCCCCAACCCAGACGGAGCTTGAGGTTGGAGAGCCACCCGACATTTTTCATGAATGGCTCTTGCGACACGCGCCAGGCGGCCGAGAAGGAGGGAAAGTACCCCCATTTGTTGCGGTTGGAGAACACCGTCGAGCCGTCGGCGCGGATAGTGGCGGTGACGAGGTAGCGGTCGGCATAGTTGTAGTTGCCGCGGGCGAAGAAGGAGAGCAGCTTCTTCTCGTAGTGGTTGCTGTTCACCCTGCTCGGCGTGGCGCCCAGCCCGAGGTTGTCGTTGCCGAGGTTGTCGAACGGGAAGCCCATGGCCTCGCCCAGCAGGTACTCGGTACTGTTGTAGGTGATCTCGTGGCCGAGCATGACGTTGTAGTTGTGCTTCTTCACCTTCTGCGTCCACGTCAGGCTGTTGTTGTTGGTCCAGCGCACGTTGCGCCCCATCTGGCTGTTGCCGTACGGGCTTTGTCCGTTGCGATACGCCTCTTTCGAGCCGTTCCTGTAGAACACGTCGTTGCGATAGTTGGTGGTGTTGAACGTGCCGGTGGTCTTGAAGGTGAGGCGCTTGCTGATCTTCCAGTTGATGGCGCCGTTGGCCGACCACAGCTCGGAGCGGCGGTTGTTGGTCACCGATTCCGCCTGCAGGATGGGGTTCACCTGAGCCAGGCTGGTGCCGTCCTCAAGCATCACGGGGTCGATGGCCATCAGCAGCAGATCTTCGTTGCTGTACCGTAATCCTCCGGTGGGACGTGCGCTAAGGATGATGGCGAGCATGTTGAAGCGTCCGGAGTCGGCCGACGTGCCTACGCCCTGGCGATTGGTCATGGAGTAGTTCACCGTCACGTTGAACGATACTTTCTTGTTCACCGTCTGGTCGAGGCGGAACTTGCCGTAAGTCTTGTCGAAGCCGCTGTTGGTGAAGATACCGTTCTCGACGTATCGGTTGAAGGAGGCGGCGTACTTAGACGTCTCCGTCCCGCCGGTGATGGAGAGGTTGTGGTTCTGCGACCAGGTGGGGTTGAACACTTCGCCTTGCCAGTCGACAGCCTCCACGCCTACGTAGTCGTCGAGCGACTGGTACGTGTAGGGCAGTCCGGTCCTGCTGTCGTCGCCTTCCTGGTAGTAGGCGTTGGTGTAGCTGGGGTTTATCTCGCCTTGCAGCTTGACGAACTCATAAGGACTGAGCAAAGGTAATGTCTTGGTGATCTTCCGGTAGCTGGCCGAGCCGTTGTAGACGACCACCGGTCTGCCTGCCTTGCCTGCCTTGGTGGTGATAAGTACCACGCCATTGGCCGCCCGCGCGCCGTAGATGGCGGCCGCCGAGGCGTCTTTCAGCACGTCGATACTCTCGATGTCAGCCTCGGAGAGGTAGGAGATGCCGTCGACCTCGAAGCCGTCGACGATGTAGAGGGGCGATGAATCGCCCGTGAGCGTCCCCACGCCGCGGATGTTGATACTGAATCCCGCTCCCGGCCTACCGTCGGCGGAGGTAATTTGCACGCCAGCCAGCCGTCCGCCCAGGGCGTCGGCGACGTTGCCCGACTGGTATCCGGCAATGTCCTTGGCGGCCACGGAAGAGATAGAGCCGGTGAGGTCGCCGCGTTTCATCGTGCCGTAACCCACTACCACCACCTCTTCGAGCGACTGGCTGTCGGGATCCATCTTTACGTTGATGGTGGGTTGTCCGGTGTACTTCACCTGTAGGGTCTGGTAACCAATGTATGAGAAGGCAAGGGTGGTACCCCGGGCGACCTTGATGGTGTACTGTCCGTCGATGTCGGTGACGGTACCCGTCGCCGTGTCCATCACACGGACGGTGGCGCCAATCAACGGAGTGTCGGTCTCGTCGGTCACCACGCCTTTCAGCGTGCTCTCTTGCGCGAGGATGTTGAGGGAGAGAAGCAGTGCCCAGAGGGTGACCCACCCTCTGGCGCTTCGCGACTTTATGCTGTTCATGATGCTGTACATAACTGTTCTTTTTATGATGTTCTTCATTTTAAAACTTGGTGTCGAACCAGATGACGAGCGGGAACACCTGCGTGCCCGAGTTGAGCTTGCTTCCCGTATTGCCATCGTTGACGTAGGTCATTTGGGCGATGAAGCAGCCGTTGGCCCATCCGTCGTCGTACCATTTGTTGGCGTTGACGACCACCGAGAACTTGTCGGCGCTGCCCGCGGTATTGTCCACGTAGGCCAGCGTATTGCTCACCAGGTCGGTCTTGGGCGTATTGTCCGAGCCGAAGTAGGAGACTACGAGCTTGGAGGAGTAGTTGCTCGATCCGCAGCTTTTCCACAGGTTCTGCAGGAAGGGCGACGCGGTGACCTGTCCGCTCTCCAGCTCGGTACCGTCCGAACGCTTACCGTTGAAGTTGAAGTAGTTGAAGTTGCGGCGGTAGTCCATGACGAAGTTCGAAGTGTCGTCGAGTCCGTTGATGACGGGCACGGCGGAGCGTACCTGGTTCTTCGGGTTGGCTTGCAGCACGAAGGGGGAGTACTCCACGGAGAGGCCGTCGGTATTGGGCTGGGCATAGTGGAAGAAGAGAGGCGTCTGCACGGTTACCGCCTCGTCGCCCGTTCCGGCGGTGGCCGTCACCAGCACGATGCCGCAGTTGTATGCCTTGAATCCGCTGGGCGTGATGACGCCTGTCTCGGCGTCGATGGTGGTGCCGCTGGCCTGGTAGACGATCTTGACGCTCCACTTCACCTCGGCGCCGGGCTTCAGGTCGGTGGATGGGGTCAGCCGCAGGGCTTTCAGCTCGTCGCCGCTGGCGGTGCGGTACTGGCTGGCGTAGTTCCCGGCGGGGGGCAGCCCGAGGTTGTTGCCGTAGCTGATGTATGTGAAGAAGTTGGGATTCTCGATCACGGTGAGCGCCAGGGTGGCGGTCGCCTCGCTCTTGGTGTTGTACGCACGCACCTTGATGTCGTACGTGCCCGTCGGGATAGTGTTCCCCTTCGCCGCGCTGACGATGCCGTCGCGCTCGCCAAGGCTAACCTGTCCTTGCAGCGCCTGGGGCAGGTCGACAAACTCGTACCTCACCTCGTCGCCTACGAATCCGGCAGCCTTACCGGCGGTGAACGCCATGGCTTGCGTAGCTTGCTTGGCGGCGTAGCTGAAGTTGGCTATCGGGCTGATGAACGGCACGACGTTGAGCGTGAAGGCGTCGGCGAACGTCACGCCGTCGGGGGCGAACTTGTTGGCGACCCGCACGCTGACGATGTATTTCTCATCCGCCGTCAGCCCGTGGTTGGCGGCTACGCTGAGGATGCCCGTGGCGGGGTCGATGGCGATCTTCTCCGTGGCGGGCTCGACGCGCTCTATGGCGTAGGCCAGCTCTTCCTCCGACCCGACGTAGGCGGGTGTCGGACTGATATAAGTGGTCGATCCGCTGGCCGCGGTCTCCTCCTCGATCAATCCCTCGGCGGGCGAGTAGGTGAGGCTTATCGGCTTGGAGGTGATATTCACCCGGATGGCGTCGGCGAAGATGCCCTCTTCGTCGTCGCCGTCAACGGCTCCCGTCACCAATCGGAGGGAGATGATGTATTGCCCGGGCTGTATGGACGTGTTCCCCCCGACGATGGAGAAGAGGCCGGTCCCCGTGATGCTGAAATAGCGCGTGGGATTGTCGAGCGGCGTGCCGCCATACATCGCGGCGGCGATGCGGTAACCCTTGATGCTGATGTGGTCGCCGTCGGTAGTGACCTGTGCCGTGGGCAGCTGTGCGGAAGTGCCGCGCACGTCGCCGTAGTCGGCCTCGAGCGAGGCGGGGAGCACGCTGATACCGGTGGGGATGGGCTTCATCATGTTGATGGTCACGATGTCGGGATAGTCGTATCGTGTGCCGTCCGAGTAGCAGGATATCGATATCTTGTACAGCCCGACGGAGGTGGCGCGGGTACTGTTCAGCGTGAGTGAGCCGGTAGCGGCGTCGATGACGAATATATCCGTGTCGGTATACGGCGTGCCGTCGAGGCTGATGCCCGTGATGGCGAAGTCGTAGGGCGCGCTGCCGAGATAAGTGGGACTGGCGATGGTGCCGCTCATGGAGGGGCCGATGTCCGTCAGCCCGGTGTAGTAGAGGGCGAACGGCGTGGGGTCGGTGGTCTCCGTCTTCGTGCAGGCACTCTGGGTGAGCGCTACGCAGAGCAGCAAGGCCACTCCGCCGACGAGACTGATGATGGATTTGGGATAGTTTCTCATTTGTTCGATGCGATAGATGTTCGGTTATAGCGAATAAGACAAGTTGTACGCCGTGCCATCCACGGTGACGGTCACCGCGGCGCCGCCGGCGCTGTAGCCGCTGTCGGCGAACGAGGCGGAGAGCACGGGGAGGTTGGCGCCGCCGGTGGCGGGACAGATGACGGTGATGTAGCGTCCCGTTTCGTCGGCTTTCTTCTCCATGTCGATGGTGTATGCTTGGCGGGTGGCGTAGGTGCCGTCGACAGCGTAGGCGCGTCGTCCCGTGAAGGGGGAGCAGGTGATGGTTTTGTTGGCGAAGGTACGTACGATGATGTTGTTGTTGTCGGCGAAGGCGGTGTGCGCTCCGGCGTCGGCGACGTCCATCACCACCTGCGTATCGTCGCCCTCGCAGAGGTTAAAGCTCAGGTTGAGGGTGCCTTCGGCGTCGCCGATGGCCTCGTCCACGAGCACGAAGAACCTCTTGTCGACGTAGAAGACGGCGCGTCGGTGCTTCAGATTGGTGTATCCCTGGTTCTCGAACACGAGCAGTTCCGTGCTCCCCTCTTCGGCTTTCAGCAGCTTGCCGTCGGCCTTGCTGATGTTGGCCTTGCCCAGCGAGAGGGTGTTGTGCTTGTCGATGCCGCGAAACCAGTAGCGGAGGGTGTTGTCGGCTCCGTCACCGCTGGCGTAATACGTGCAGACGCCCGAGTCGGGGAAGAAGTTCCGTCCGGCGTGATACAATTCGAAGGTGCCGTTGTCGGCTTGGTTGTGGCTCCACGAGCTGAGGCTCTTGGAGATGTCGTTCGAGCGGTTGTTGCTGAAAATCATCACTGTCGAGGCGGGTGTCCATCCGTCGCGCAGCACGTAGTATCCCGCTTGTTCGAAGAGCTTCATGCCGTTGCCGGGCGCGCTGCCCCGAGGTGTTCCGCCGTTGGCGGCGGTGGCCATGTAGAGCAGCTCCTCGCTGTCGGGAAACATATTGGTGTAGCGGGTGAAGTTGTTTTTCAGCACGTTGCGTGTCCAGTTGCTTACCCACGAATCGTTGAAGGCGGGCACCACGTAGTCGGAGCCTTTGGCGAAATAGTTGGGGTAGGTGAAGTGGGTCACCACCTCGGTGGCCTTGCGTAGCGAGGCGGTGAAGTCGGCGGGCAGCTTGCCGGCCAGCCCGTTGGCCTCGGCCAGGCGCATGGCCTCGTAGAAGTCGGCTATGGCGCCGATGTGGTAGTGCAGCGACATCTCCTTGTGCCAGCCGTCGTCGAGGAATTGTCCGCGCGCCTCGTCGCCCAGGATCCGGTAACCGGCGTCCATCCATGTGGACGCGTTCTTGAACTCGGGCAGGAGCGTGCCGGCGGTGGCCAGCGCGTTGCCTTGCGTGACGAGGATGTTGCCTCCTTCAGCGTAGGGATACTTAGCGAGGAAGTCGGCTTGCTCGGCGAAGGCCACGAGGAAAGTGGCGAGCCACTCGGGAGTGAAGTTGGCCGAGTTCTTGAAGTATTCCAGCAGTTGGACTTGGTCGATGAGGCGGGAGGAGACTTGCAACTGCCACCACGAGGTGGTGTTAGGTCCGCTTGCTGGGGCGGGGTTGTGCGTCATCCAGTCTTGGTACACGCTCATCCATGAGCTGGCGTACTTCTCGTCTCTCGTTACCCGGTAGGCTTTGGCCTGGGGGATGAACCACTGGTGCCGGTGCAGCTGCTTCTGGTATTCGTCCGACGCCCCTTCGGGCGCGAACTCCCAGTTGATGGCACCGCCTTTCAGCAGGGAGTAGGGTTGTCGTGTGGCGGCGTCCTCGTAGAAGTTGTTGACGAAGAATCGGGCGTTGGTGAGCGCGTAGTCGGCCTTGGCGCGGTCGTCGTCCGTGAGGGTGACATTGACGAGCGAGAGGGCGGGGTTTGTCACGCTGGTACGCATGCGGTAGTACGCCAGTAACGCGTAGGCGGCGTGATAGTGGTCGTTGGCCTCGTGGAACGACTTCACTGTTTCCAGTCCGGGGTAGTCGAGATTGACGTACTCGAACAGCTTGGGGTCGATCACGTCGTTGGGCTTGTCGGCGGGCAGGAGGGTCACGTCAATGTCACCGTCGCCACCCGTCCATTCATCGTCGGCGTCGCCGCAGCTGTAGGTCAGCACGAGCAGCGCGCAGAGGCCGGAAAAGATAAAGGGTATGTGCTTCATTTACTCTTAGGTATTAATGATAGTAGTGGAGAAGCAGTGTCGCTTCTTCGTTCGCGAAGGTACCGCCTTTATGCCGGGTGGGAGGATAATCTTGTTGAGTGTTTGTTCAAAAACACCTCTTTTGCTTTCACTTTTGCGCGGTCGGCTTTCACTTTTGTGCAATGTGGGTGCTTATCCCCTCCTGGCGTACTCCGTGGGCAGGCATCCGAAGTGCTTTTTGAAGCTGGTGGCGAAGTAGGATGGGGTGTTGAATCCCACCATGGAACTGACTTCGCCCACGCTATGGTTTCCCTCTTTCAGCAGCTCGGCGGCCTTGGCGAAGCGCACCTTGCGGATGAAGTCGATGGCGGATTCGCCGGTGATGGCCTTGAGCTTGAGATGGAGGTTGGAGCGGCTCATGTTCATTTCGCGGGCGAACTCGTCGGTAGAGAACTCGATGTTGTCCATGTTGCGCGTCACCACTTCCAAAGCCCGGCGCAACAACGCCTCGTCCATGGGAGTGAAGGCGATCTGCTCGGGCCTGACCTCGGTGGAGCGTACGTACTTCTCGATGGTGCGCCGCCGGGTGCGTGTGGTGTTCAGCAGCTTGGCGGTCAGCACGGGCAGCGAGAAGGGCTTGGGGATATAGTCGTCGGCGCCCACCTGCAACGCCTCCAGCTGATCCTGGATCTCGCTCTTGGCGGAGAGGATGAAGACGGGGACGTGGCAGGTGCGTATGTTCTGCTTCAGCGACTTGCACAGCTTGATGCCGTCCATGACGGGCATCATGACGTCGGTGATGACGAGGTCGGCTTCGCGCTCCTTCAGCAGCTCCAGCGCCTCTTCGCCGTTGCTGGCCTGTAGCGTGTCGAACAAGGGCGAAAGCCCGTCGCGCAGGTATTGGCGTATCTCGTCGTTGTCCTCGACGATGAGCAGCGTGCCTTGCTTGCCCTCGGTGGCAGGCGTGCGTTCGTTCTCTGCCTTCTCCGTGTCGATGGAGTACATCTCCTTCGTATTGGTGGAGTACACCTGCCTCTCCTCCTTCCCGTCGTCGGGGGCGGCGAACTCGATGGGGAGGTAGGTGTCGGGATCTTGCGGCAGGCTCACGATGAAGGTGCTACCCTTTCCCTCCTCGCTTTCCAGGGTGATGTGTCCGTGGTGCAGCTCCACCAGCCGCTTGACGAGCGAGAGTCCGATGCCGCTGCCGATGTGTTCGCTCTCGGCTTGGTAGAAGCGTTCGAACACCCTCGCTTGCTTGTCGGCGGGTATGCCCGCGCCGGTGTCGCTCACCTGGAGCGTCAGGTTTCCTTCCGTCTCGCGTAGGGCGACGGTGACGCTTTGCCCGCTTTCGGTGTACTTGAAGGCGTTGGAGAGCAGGTTGTTGACGATCAGCTCGAGGTAGCGCGCGTCGAAGAGGGCCGTGCGTCCTTCCAGCTCGGAGTGGAAGGTATAGTCAAGCGACTTCTGGCGCGCAAGCTTGTCGTAAAGGAGGACGTTCTCTTCGATGAGGCGGTGCGCGTCGCCCTCTCCGACCTTGAGCTCAAACACGCCAAGCTCGGCCCGGCGATAGTCCATCAGCTGGTTGACGATGTGCAGCAACCGGTTGGAATTGCGCTGTATGTATTCGAGGCGTTCCCGCGTCCACTGGTCGTTGCCGGTGCGGGCTATCAACTCGTGCAGCGGGGCGAGGATGAGCGTGAGGGGGGTGCGCAGCTCGTGCGAGATGTTGATGAAGAAGCGCGTCTTCATCTGCCCGATCTCCTCTTTGTGCTCCTTGTCCCTGCGCTCCATCTCCAGCTTGGCTTCCATGCTCTTGCGCATCCAGAAGAAGCGGATAACGAACCCGACAAGGGCGAGGGCGGCGAGGACGAAGAGGACGATGGCCCACCAGGTCTGGTACCACACGGGGAGTACGGTGATCAGGAGCGCGGTGGGGTCGGGGTTCCATTTGCCGTCGTTGTTGGCGGCTTTCACGAGGAAGCGGTAGGTGCCTTGTGGCAGGTTGGAGTAGGTGGCGACCCGCTTGTCGGTGAGGTAGTACCACTCCTTGTCGTACGGTTCGAGCTGATAGGCGAAGGTGTTGTGCTTGCCCGAGATGTAGTTGGACACCACGAACTCAAGCGAGAAGGTGCTCTGCCACGAACGCAACGTGATGTGCTCGGTCTCGCTGACGCTTCGGGTGAGGATGCCGGTCTTGTCGTCGGGTCGCACGGGCTTGTTGAAGAGGCGCAGCTGCGTGATGACCACCGGTGGCGTGTAGGGGTTGTCGGGCAACAGTTCGGGGCTGAAGGTAGTGATGCCGTTGATGCCGCCGAAGTACATCTGCCCGTCGGAAGCGCGACAGCAGGAGGCGTTGTTGAACTGGTTGCCCTGTAGCCCGTCGCTCTCGATGAAGTTGCGGAACGTGCCGGTGTCGGGGCTGAAACAGGAGAGGCCTTGGTTGGTGCTTATCCAGAGGCGGCCGAGGGCGTCTTCGAGGATGCCGTACACCACGTTGTTGGGCAGGCCGTCGGCCGTGGTATAGCGTCGCGTCTGGCGGCTTCGCTCGTCGAAGCTGTAGAATCCCTCTCGTGTACCTATATATATAAGGCCGTTGGAACTTTCGGTGACGCAGTTGGTGAACATCTTGAAGAGGGGCGACGCTGGCAGGACGCGTGCCCGCTCGAACTGGCTGCCTCGTTGGTGGTAGACGGAGATTCCGTTCTCGCCGCCTACCCATACCCGTTGGCGCGAGTCGCGGAAGAGGAGGGTGATCTGCCTGTGGTTGATGGGGGTGCCATCTTTCTCCCTGTCGATGGTGGCGAAGCTCTGCCTTGCGGGGTCGAAGCTCACCAAGGCGCTCAGCGTACCGAGGAGGAGATGTCCCTCTCCGTCGGGCAGGATGGCGTAGACGTTATCGTCGGGCAGCTGGCTGTTGTGCTGGTTGTAGTTGGTCTCCACGTGCGTGCCGCCCCGGCGGAGCACACTCAGTCCGCCGGCGTGCGTGCCGATGTAGATATGTTCGGACCGTTCGTCCACGTACACGGCCTTGACATTGTTGGAGATGCCTTGTCCCTGTCGTCTTTCCTGCGGGGCATAGTGGGCGAACCGTCGCGTGGCGGGGTCGTAGCGGTTCAGCCCGCCGTCGTTGGTGCCTATCCACAGCGTTTTGCGACTGTCCTCAACGATGCAGCTTACTACGTTGTCGCTCAGTGAATTTTGATAGGGGATGTGGCGGATGTTCGTGAACCGGTTCTTGATGGGATGGTAGTAGTTCAGCCCGCCGAAGTAGGTGCCGAGCCACACGCCTCCTTGCGAATCCATGAAGATGCTTCGCACGGAGCGTTGCGACAGGCTGCCGCTCTCCACGGGGTTGCTGCTGTAGGCGATGAAGCTGTCGTCGGCTTCGCGGTAGATGTTGAGGTCGTTGAAGGTGCCTATCCATAACCTGTGGCGCGAGTCGAGCGCCAGCGCGCGGATGTAATTGGAGCTGATGCTCCGCGGCCGCGCCGGATTGTGGAGGTAGTGCCTCACTTCGCCCGACTGCGGGTTGTAGAGGAAAAGTCCGTCGCCTTCGGTGGCTATCCACACGCGGCTGGGCGACTGCTGGAGGATGGCGAGAATCTGCCGCCGGGTGGATATGGCGGGTATTTTCTCGAGCACCTTGCGGTTGATGGAGTAGGTGTATAGTCCATCGGCCGGCGTGCCGATATAGACGAGGCCGTCCTGTCGGTAGAGGGCCGAGGCGGTCAGCTCGCGCATGGGCGTGCCCAGCATGTCGTCGGCGAAGAGCGACGTTTGGGTGTCGAACACCAGCAATCCGTCGGAAGTGCTGAGCAGCAGGTGGTTGGGCGACAGCTCGATGATGCCGTTCACGGAAAGCCGTTTTCCCCGCCTTTCGTAGTGGAAGTTGCGGAAGCGGTCTTTCGCCTCGTCGTAGCACGACAAGCCGTCGGGCGTGCCTACCCATACCCGTCCGTGACTGTCGGTCTTGACGATGCGGGCGATATCGCGGGCGATGCTGGTGGAATCGTTCTCGTCATGGCGGTAGACGGTGAAGGAGTAGCCATCGTATTTGTTCACGCCGTCGTAGGTGGCAAACCAAAGGTTGCCCCGCTTGTCTTGGTCGATGGAGAAGACGGTGCTTTGGGAGAGTCCTTCTTGCAGGGATATGTGTGTGAAGGTGATGGCGTCGTTTGCCCGCGCGTGAAGAGGGGGTGTCATTCTCGGCAAAGGCAAAAGACTTAGGAAAAGCAGTAGTAGCGATTGTTTTTTTATTGGTATCATCTTGAGGTGACTTAGTAGAGGCTCCAAAGATAGTGATTCTTCGGATACCAATGGGCACAATCACCCTGTTTTCGCTATTTCGCGCCCTATTTTCCGGGGTACGGGGCTTTTCGCGCGCGTTTATCCCACGGCTCGTTCCTCTTCGCTCACCTGCGAGTCGCGAAAGGCTCGGGCACTCTGTCCGCTGACCTTCTTGAAGAAGCGGCTGAAGGTAGCCTGGTCTTCGAAGCCGAGGATGTCGGCCACCTCTTTCACGCTCTTGTCGCTGTAGAGCAGCAGGCGTTTGGCCTCGGATTCTATCCGCTCGTGGATGACCTTGAGCGGGGTGGGCTGTTTGTAGGTGGAGAAAAGGTAGGAAAGTGCTTTGGGCGACTTGTGGAGCATGCCGGCGTAGTCCTGCACCTGTTTCTTGGTGCGGTAGTTGGCGTCGACAAGGTTGTAGTATTGGCGCACGATGTCGAAACTGCTCCCTCGCTCGCGCTGGACGTCGAGCTGCCTGAAGGCGATGCGCGTGCATTGGATGATGAATCCCTTGAGGAGGATACGCAACGTCTCCTCCTGTAGGCTGTCGGCCACGCTGAACTGCTTTTCGATCACGTTGAGTATGCTTTCCAGGGTGAATCTCTCCTCTTCGTCGATCGTGATGCGGACGGGCTGAGAGGAGCCTTTGAAGAGGAAGCCGCTGCACGATACCTCTTCGTCATTCTTGTAGATGCAGTAGAAGTCGCAGTTGAACATCAGCGTGAGGTGCTCTCCCTGGGCTTCCTTGATCTTGAAATGTTGGAGATGGGTGAGCGAGATAATCTCGTGCTCGCCCAAGGTGACCTCCTGATGGTCGATATCCGCGATGAGTTTCCCCTGGCGTATCCAGATGAATTTGTAAAACTGGTCGGGCTGGAGCGCGCGCGCTTTCAGGTAATCGTCCGTGAGTATGAACGCTCCTTTTAGTTTATTCTGGTATCGTAGTATCATGAGTCTGGTCTTTACAGGTAAGTCAACGTTTAGTGTTCATGGCCGAGGCCTCGAATGAGAGGGGAAGCAAGCCGGATATACCTCGTATCTCGTAGATCTCCTCGCGCCCGTAGAGCAGGATGCGGATGGGATCCCCGTAGCGTTTCTCCGTCTCGAGAATCACCTGGCGACAGGCACCGCAAGGGGGGATAGGGCTGTCGATGAAATCGTCCTCCGTCCGTGCGGCGATGGCGAGCGTGCGGACAGGTTGGTCGGGATAGCTGGAATTGGCGTAGAAAAGCGTGGTGCGCTCGGCGCAAAGCCCGGATGGGTAGGCGGCGTTCTCCTGGTTGGAGCCGGTCACTACGGTTCCGTCGTCCAGCAAGGCGGCAGCGCCTACGGCGAAGTGCGAATAAGGAGAGTAGCTTCGTTGGGTAGCGTCCATGGCCGCTCGCAACAAGGCTTTGTCGTCTGCGCTCAACTCATCGAACCGGTAGGCGTTGATGATGGAGCTAATAGTTAGTTCTCTCATACAATCAGTGTGTTTTAAGACGTTGATATATAATAAATGTCACAAAGTTAGGAAAGAGATTGGTAATCCCAATTATTTTTTAGATTTTTGTGACTTGAAATTTGCGATATAGAGTCAATATGAAGAATAATACCCATAGGATGTTACTATTCGCGGTCGTTTCGCTCCTCGTCTTGAACGTCCAGGCACAGCGAAGGAACGTTCGCTATAACGAATATATAAAGAAGTACGAGGAGATGGCCGTGGAGCAGATGAAGCGGCATAAGATCCCGGCCAGCATCACCCTGGCGCAAGGGCTGCTGGAGAGCGGGGCGGGGCTAAGCAAGTTGGCGCGCGATAGCCACAACCACTTCGGCATCAAGTGTGGGTCCGGCTGGCGGGGGAAGAGCGTGAGGCACGACGACGACCTGCGCGACGAATGCTTCAGGGCATACCGGAACCCGCGCGAATCGTACGAAGACCACTCCGACTTCCTGAAGCGCGGCAGCCGATACGCGTTCCTCTTCAGGCTCGAGATCACCGATTACCGCGGATGGGCAAAGGGATTGAAGAAGGCGGGATACGCCACCGACCCTTCGTATGCCAACCGGCTGATTACCATCATCGAGGACTACGAACTCTATAAATACGATCGCAAGGGCGTCTACTCCGAGCGCAAGCTGGCCAAGCATCCCTGGCTGATGAATCCCCACCAGGTGTATATCGCCAACGACATCGCTTATGTGGTGGCTCGCGACGGCGACACGTTCAAGCTCCTTGCCGACGAGCTTGATATATCCTGGAAGAAGCTGGTGAAGTACAACGACTTACAGCGCGACTACACGCTGATGGCGGGTGACATCGTCTACCTGAAAAAGAAACAGAAGCGGGCTGCCAAGGCTTATACGGCGTACGTGGTGAAGGACGGAGACTCGATGCACTCCATCTCGCAGAAGTTTGGCATAAGGCTGAAAAACTTATATAAGATGAATCGAAAAGAGGGCGACTACGTGCCCGAGATTGGCGACCGTCTGCGCCTGCGTTGAGCGAATCATGGAACAACTACTCTATATATTGGTCTTGGCGGCACTGGTGATTCTCATCGTGTGGCAATCGCATTCCAGGCGGAGGGAGATCCGCCGGCGGCGGCATGCGCAGACTCGCCTGCTGATACAGAACAAGCTGGTGGAGCAGCGCGATGAGTTTGACAACGTGTTTCACTCCATACGCGACGGCATCGTCACCTACGATGCCAACCTCAACATCCACTTCACCAACTACGCCATGATCAATATGCTGAACCTCACCGCCGACGCCGACGGGCGGAGCTATGAGGGAATGCGCGCGGGGAGCATTTTCCGTATCTACCACGAGGGGAGGGACATCCTGCTCGATATGCTGACCGAGGTGCTGCGCACGGGCAAGAGCAAGGAGATTCCCCCCAACGCCTTCGCCAAGGAGACGGATACGGACCGCTACTTCCCGGCGTCGGGCGAAATTCTGCCCATCTACATCAAGAAGAGTGTGAGGGGACTGGTACTCTCGCTACGCAACATCTCCGACGAGGAACGGCGGAAACGTTTTTTCAGCCTGGCGGTCGACGAGAACGATATCTTCCCCTGCCAATACGATATCGAGAACGACAGCTTTGTCTTCCCGCGCACGTTTCTCGACCATTTCGGCTTCTTCGGCGGCGACAACCTCATCCCCCGGGGCGAGATCAACCGGATCATCCATCCCGACGACCTCATTCCCACCCGTACCTCGTTCGACAAGATCCTGCTGGGCAAGCAAAACGATACCCGGCTGAGCTTCCGCATACGCGGCATAAAGGGTGAGTACGAATGGTGGGAGTTCCGCTTCTCGGTGACGATGGGGATAGAGAAAGGCACGCTCTACAACGTGCTGGGCGTGTGCCAGAACATCCAACGCTTCAAGGACGCCGAGCAGGAGATGAAGGAGGCGCGCGACAAGGCCTTGCAAGCCGACCGGCTGAAGTCGGCCTTCCTCGCCAACATGAGCCACGAGATACGTACGCCACTCAACGCCATCGTGGGCTTCTCGGACCTGCTGCGCGACACGGACGACTTCTCGCCCGAGGAGGTGGCGCAGTTCGTGGAGACCATCAACAAGAATTGCGCGCTTCTGCTGGCGCTCATCAACGACATACTCGACCTGTCGCGCATCGAATCGGGAGCCATGGAGTTCATGTCCTCCGAGCACGACCTTTCGTCTCTATTGAGAAACGTCAACGAATCGCAGCGACTTAATATGCCTCCCGGCGTGGAGCTGGAGTTGCGCTTGCCTCCCGGCGAACCGGTTGTCTTGAGAACTGATAGCCTGCGCTTGCAACAGGTGGTAAACAATTTGATCAACAATGCCGCCAAGTTCACCCATGAGGGAAGCATCGCGTTCGGCTACGAGGAAGACGAGCGACCGGACTTTGTGCGCCTCTTTGTAGAGGATACCGGAGTGGGTATATCCGAGGAAGGACTGAAGCATGTCTTCGAACGGTTTTATAAGGAAGATAGTTTTACGCAAGGCGCGGGATTAGGACTGAGCATCTGCCTCACCATCGTGGAACGAATGGGTGGAACGATAGCCGTCGAATCGCAAAGGGGAGTGGGCACGCGCTTCACGGTGCGCGTCCCAAAAGTCTCCGAATAGTTAAATCCTGCTAATTGCCATGTAGATAGGACAAATAAACAGAGTATTAATGAGTAATAAGTTATATTTTTGCATCAATTTTAGTTTAATGTTAATAGAAAAAAAATGAAACAGGAAATTAAGCCCGCTACCGGACGCTTGGGAGTGCTGGTTGTAGGGGTTGGTGGCGCTGTAGCCACTACGATGATTACAGGTACATTGGCCTCACGCAAAGGATTGGCGAAACCTATAGGTTCTATTACACAATTGGCCACCATGCGCATGCAAAACAACCAAGAGAAGCTGATCAAAGAAGTAGTGCCTCTGGCAAGCTTGAACGATATTGTGTTCGGGGGCTGGGACATATTCCCCGACAACGCTTACGAGGCGGCGAAGTATGCCGAAGTTCTCAAGAGGGAGGATCTGGAGGGCGTGAAGGATGAACTGCAAGCCATCAGCCCTATGGCAGCCGCTTTCGACCACAACTGGGCCAAGCGATTGAACGGGACACACATCAAGAAGGCAACCACGCGTTGGGAGATGGTGGAGCAACTCCGCCAGGACATACGCGACTTCAAGGTGGCCAACAAATGCGACCGCGTCGTAGTGCTGTGGGCCGCAAGTACAGAAATCTACATTCCGTTGTCGGATGAGCACCAGTCGCTCGCCGCGTTGGAGAAAGCGATGAAGGAGAACAACACGGAAGTCGTATCGCCCAGCATGTGCTACGCGTACGCGGCTATCGCCGAAGACGCTCCGTTCGTGATGGGCGCCCCCAATCTATGTGTCGACATCCCCGCGATGTGGGAATTCGCCAAGAAGATGCAAGTGCCCATCGCCGGCAAGGACTTCAAGAGCGGGCAGACGCTGATGAAGACCGTGCTCGCCCCCATGTTCAAGACCCGTATGCTGGGCGTGAGCGGATGGTTCTCCACCAACATCCTGGGCAACCGCGACGGTGAGGTGCTGGACGACCCGGACAACTTCAAGACGAAGGAGGTGAGCAAGCTCTCCGTGCTCGACACCATCTTCGAACCCGAGAAATTCCCCGATCTATACGGCGACGTGTACCACAAGGTGCGCATCAACTATTATCCTCCCCGTAAGGACAACAAGGAGGCGTGGGACAACATCGACATCTTCGGATGGATGGGCTATCCGATGGAGATCAAGGTGAACTTCCTCTGCCGCGATTCTATCCTGGCCGCACCCATCGCGCTCGACCTCGTGCTGTTTTGCGACCTGGCCAGCCGTGCCGGTATGTGCGGCATCCAGACGTGGCTCTCGTTCTTCTGCAAAAGCCCGATGCACGATTTCGACCATCTGCCCGAACATGACCTGTTTGAGCAATGGCGAATGGTGAAGCAGACGCTCCGCGGAATGGTTGGCGAGAAAGAACCCGACTATTTGGCTTAGTATATAATAAGGTATATAAGGGGACAAGGGAACAAGTTGACAAGGCCTTGTCCCCTTGTTCCCTTGTTTCCCTATCAACTTGTTCCCCTTGTCCCCTTGTCGATTTATACGGATTGATCATGCGTCCACCTTTTCTGCCCACACTGATAGGCACGGGTTTCGGTTCCGGCTTCTCACCTTTCGCCCCAGGCACTGCCGGAGCTCTGTTGGCTTCCGCCCTATGGGTGGCGCTCCATCACTTCCTGTCTTTCCAGGTGCTGCTTTGGGTCATGGTGGCGCTCATCGTCGTGTTTGGCTTCGCGGGTACCTGGGCGGCCGACAGGCTGGAGGCCTATTGGGGTGAGGATCCCTCGCGGGTGGTGGTTGACGAGATGGTGGGCGTGTGGATCGCTTTGCTGGCCGTGCCCGACACCGACGTTTGGTACGGGTACGCCATCGCGGCTTTTGCCCTGTTCCGCCTGCTGGACATCGCCAAGCCGTTGGGTATCCGACGCATGGAACGCCTCAAGGGCGGGGTAGGGGTGATGATGGACGATGTGTTGGCGGGAATATATGGTTTCATTCTATTGATCGGCGCGCGATGGGTAATTGGCTGAAGACGGTGTCGCGGATGATCTCCCAGAAAGGTGGGTTCTTCATGTTCCTGAGGGCGCAGCTCTCGGCGCAGACGGCCACCATGGTGGATTTCATCGTGACCATTCTTCTGGTGCAGCTATTCAACATCTATTATGTGTATGCCACGTTCACGGGAGCCATCTCTGGCGGCGTCGTCAACTGCGTGCTCAACTACAAGTGGACGTTCAAGTCCGACGGGAAGAAACGATATGTCGTCCTCAAGTTCATCATCGTGTGGGCGTGCAGCGTATGGCTCAACACCTGGGGCACGTACGCGCTCACCGAGTCGATGCGGAAGATACCGTGGGTGCGCGACACGCTCAGCCTCTACTTCAGCGATTTCTTCATCGTGCCCAAGATCGTGGTGGCCGTCATCATCGCCGTGTTTTGGAACTACAACATGCATCGCTATTTCGTGTACCGTGACCTCCATTTCCGGAGCTTGTTCAAGAAGAACGTTTAGGGAACAGATATCACAAGAGAACGCTTATGAATTATAGAGATTATTTGCAGCAGCTTATCTATCGGGTCATCAACCCGCTGGTGCGTGGCATGATCAAGGTGGGCATCACCCCCAATTTCATCACCACCACCGGCTTCGTGCTCAACGTGGTGGCTGCCGCCCTGTTCGTGTATGCCGGCGTATGGGTCGAGGGTGACGGGCTGGCCGTGGTGGGATGGGCCGGTGGCGTGGTGCTCTTCGCGGGATTGTTCGACATGATGGACGGGCGTGTGGCCCGCCTGGGAAACATGAGTTCCCGTTTCGGCGCGCTTTACGACTCCGTGCTCGACCGTTACAGCGAGCTGATGACGCTTTTCGGCATCTGCTACTACCTGTCGGTGAAGGACGAGTACATCTACGCCGTCATCGCCTACCTGGCGCTGATGGGATCGCTGATGGTGAGCTACGTGCGTGCCCGTGCCGAGGGGCTGGGCATCGAGTGCAAGGTCGGCTTCATGCAGCGTCCCGAGCGGGTGGTGCTGGTCAGCCTGGGCGCTTTGTTCACCGGCGTGTTCAAGGACATCACCGCTTTCAATCCCATCCTCATCCTGGTTGTCGCCCTGGCCTTGGTCGCCCTTTTCGCCAACATCACCGCTTTCGCACGCATCCGACACTGCTATAAAGAAATGAAGAAGTTAGAATAAAGAATGAAGAATTACAAACGTCCGTCAGAGAGAGAGAGTTGGACGGCCCTTTTCGCTATTGTCCTTTTCCTTGTACTGACGGGTCTTTTCATAGGGCTTCGTCCGGAGCACCTGCTGATGGCGGCGCTCTATCTGGCGATGTTTTTTGGCGGGCTGCCTACCCGCAAGCTGGCGGTGGCGTTGTTGCCGTTCGCCCTTTTCGGCATCTCTTACGACTGGATGCGCCTGTGGCCCAACTACGAGGTGAACCCCATCGACGTGTCGGGCATCTACCATGCGGAGAAATCGTTGTTCGGCTTCATGTCCGGCGGCACGCTGGTTACTCCCAGCGAATATTTCGCCGCGCATCACTGGGCGGTGGCCGACTTCTTCGCCGGCCTCTTTTACCTCTGCTGGGTGCCGGTACCCATCGCTTTCGGCATCTGGCTCTACTTCACCAAGCGTGAGGAGGTTTACCTGCATTTCGCCCTCGTCTTCCTGCTGGTCAACCTCATTGGGTTTGCCGGCTACTACATCCATCCCGCCGCACCCCCTTGGTATGTCCTCCGGTACGGCTTCGAGCCGATATTGCACACGCCGGGCAACATGGCGGGGCTGGGACGCTTCGACGCGATGCTCGGCACCACGGTGTTCGAAGGCATCTACGGACGCAACGCCAACGTCTTCGCGGCCGTGCCGTCGCTCCACTCCTCGTACATGGTGGTGACGCTCCTCTACGCCGTCCGCGCCAAGTGCCGGTGGCCTGTCAAGGCGCTTTTCGCCCTCATCATGGTGGGCATCTGGAGCACGGCCGTCTATACCTGCCACCACTACGTCATCGACGTGCTGCTGGGTATCGCCTGCGCGTTGGTGGGGTGGTTGCTGTTCGAGCGGGCGCTGATGCGTCTGCCCCTCTTCCGTCGCTTCATGGACAGGTACGTACATTATATATCCATATCATAACCAATTATCAATTTTTTAACAAAAACGACATGAAAAGACCATTAGCAATGCTCGCGATGTTCGCCCTCCTGGCGACATCCGCAGGAGCGCAGTCGACCGACCTTGCCAAGAGCAAGAAGAAACAGAAGAAGCTCAGCCCCACCGAGCAGGCTGAGGCAAAGGCAAAGTCCGATTCCATCGCCAAGGCGAAGAAGGGTGCCTTGCAACCCTACGGCAGCGTCATCACCGGCAAGGCCAAGACCATGAACGGCTTCTTCCTGGTGCACCAGGTGGATGGCAAGTACTACTTCGAAGTGCCCGACTCGCTCTTCGGACGCGACATCCTCGTGGTGAACCGCATCGTGAAAGCGCCCGTAGACAGGCAGAAAGGCAAGGTAGGATACCCTGGCGACGCGATTGGCGACAACGTGATTCGTTTCGAGAAGGGAAAGGACAAAAACCTCTTCATCCGGCAAATCTCTTACCTCGAGCACTCGAGCGACACGCTGGGCATGTACCAGTCCGTGCTCAACTCCAACCTACAGCCCATCGTGGCCTCCCTCACGCTCAAGACCACGCGCAAGGTGGGCGGCGGTGTCAACTACGTCGTGGAGATCAGCGATTACCTGAAGAAGGACAACGCCCTGTTCTCCTTCACGAACCAGATGAAGAACCGCACCGGCCTCGCCTCGCAGGTCGACGCTTCCAGCTACGTCGACACGCTGAAAGCCTTCCCGCTCAACATCGAGATGCGTACCGTGCGCACCTTCCAGCGGAAACCGCCCACGGGACCGGCGGCGGCGAACCAGTACGCCCCCACCACGCCCATGACCTACGAGCTGAATAGCTCCCTGCTCCTGCTCCCCAAAGAACCCATGAAGCCTCGGCTGTTCGACCCCCGCGTGGCCTACTTCGCCGTGCGCTACACCGACTTCGACGCCGACCCGCAAGGCATCAAGTATAAGTCCAACATCACCCGCTGGCGCCTCGAACCCAAGGACGAGGACAAGGAACGCTACCTCCGCGGCGAGCTGGTGGAACCCAAGCAGCCCATCGTGATCTATATCGACCCCGCCACGCCCAAGACGTGGGTGCCCTACCTCATACAGGGTGTCAACGACTGGAATGTCGCCTTCGAGCAGGCCGGCTTCAAGAACGCCATCGTCGGTAAGGAAGCGCCCACCGACGACCCCACCTGGAGTCTCGAGGACGCACGCCACTCGGCCATCGTCTACAAACCCTCCGACATCCCCAACGCCAGCGGCCCCCACGTGCACGACCCGCGCAGCGGCGAGATACTCGAGACGCACATCAACTGGTACCACAACGTGATGAGCCTCGTGCACGACTGGTACATCGTACAAGCCGGAGCCGTCGACCCCGAGGCCCGCAAAAACGAGTTCAGCGACGAGCTGATGGGACGGCTCATCCGCTTTGTCGCCGCCCATGAGGTGGGACATACGCTCGGCTTGCGCCACAACTGGGGCGCGTCGGCGACCGTGCCCGTGGAGAAGCTGCGCGACAAGGCATGGGTGGAAGCCAACGGAAATACGCCCTCTATCATGGATTACGCCCGCTTCAACTACGTGGCGCAGCCCGAGGACAACATCGGCCAGGCCGGGATGATTCCCGGCATAGGGATGTACGACAAATGGTCGGTGGAATGGGGATACCGCTGGATGCCGCAGTTCAAGACGGCCGACGACGAGACGCCTTACCTCAACAAGTGGGTGATGGGCAAGCTGAAGGAAGACAAGCGCTATACCTTCGGCACGGAGACCGACCGCGACGACCCGCGTAACCAGAACGAGGATCTCGGCGACGATGCCATGCTGGCTAGCTCCTACGGCATCAAGAACCTCAAGCGCATACTGCCCCACGTGATGGAGTGGACACGCGCCGACAACGAGAACTACGCCAAGGCCGCCGATCTCTACGCCAACATCGTGCAGCAGTTCTACCGCTATATGGGGCATGTCGCCACCAACGTGGCGGGTATCTACAACACCCCCATCACCGTGGAACAGACCGACGTGAAGGCGATGGAGTTCGTGCCGAAGGCCACGCAGAAGCGTGCCGTGGACTTCCTCAACAAGGAGCTGTTCGCCACCCCCTCCTGGTTAGTCGATACCAGGCTCACCGAGAAGGCGAGGGTGGATTGCTACACCCTCATCTCGTGGGCGCAGATCGGCGTCGTGAAACGCCTGATCAGCCTGCGCACCATCAACAAGATGGTGTACAACGAGCAGATCAACGGCGCGGCGAAAGCCTACACCACCGACAACCTGTTCGCCGACCTGAAACGAGGCATCTGGCCCGACCTGCAAGGCGGACAGCGTCCCGACCGGGTACGCCGCGTCCTGCAAAAGGCTTATGTCAACGCGCTCATTGAGATGCTCGACAGGAAGCCTGCCGCTCCTGGCGTGATCGTTGTAGCCTCCTCAGGCAGCAATGCTCCCTCCGTCTACTCCGAGGCACCGGCCATCGCCCGCGGGCAATTGGTTGACCTCAAAAGGCAGCTGGCCGCCGCCGCGGCTTCCTCCACGGGGATCGTGCGCGCCCACTACCTCAACCTGCAAGCCCTCATCGACACGGCTTTCGAGGTGAAGTAACCAAGAGACGATAGGCATAGGCGTTCGGGGCGCATCATCCGCGCCCCGAACGCTTATGCCTATCCCCTTTTAATCTCAGTCTCCTCCGTATTTGTCCCGCTCTTCGCACTCTCCACACTCCTTTTTTAAGTCTCAATTCTCCGTTCTAATTTAAATCCCGTACCTTTATCGCCGAATCGCCATTCGCGTGCGGCTGGATAGATGGGTAAAAGGGAAGTGATTAGTGATTGGCGGGAGGGAGTTCACCACAGATTACACAGATTCGCACAGATTTTGTAATGATTGGCATGTAGAGACATGGCATGCCGCGTCTCCTATTTTCGTCACTTTTTCAGCCTCAAAATCAGAAAGCCCCTAAAATAGGAATTTTTGTTCTCCAAATTTTGGTAATTTGGATGTTCCGACCTATCTTTGTGTCATATTGCTTCGGATGCGTCCGATGCAGGGATAAACAGAGCGTCAATTCAGCGCGTATAGCGTATAGAGGGATTTTTTCTTCCCGACTAACGGAAGACGAAAATATACCCGGTATATTTCTTCAAGACGGGAGCGTGAACAAAAATACCGGGTATATTTCTCCAAGACGGGAGCGTGAACAAAAATACTCGGTATATTTCTTCCAAACGTAAGGAAAGCGAAAAAAATACCCGGTATATTTCTCCAAGACGGGAGAAAGGCGAAAAATACCCGGTATATTTCCCCAAGACGTAAGAAAGACGAAAAAATACCCGGTATATTTCTTCAAGACGGGAGAAAGACAAAAAATATCCGGTATATTTCTTCAAGACGGGAGAAAGGCGAAAAATACCCGGTATATTTCTCCAAGACGGGAGGAAGGCGAAAAATTATCCGGTATATTTCTCCAAGACGGGAGGAAGGCGAAAAATACCCGGTATATTGTTTCCAGAAAAAAGAGGCATCGAAAATCCGGAGATTTTCAGTGTTACAATGGGAGTTGCCACATCTCTACGGCGCAAGTAAGCGAAGCGCTTATGCGAATCGCATGAACACTTTGCGAACTTGATAGCCTCTCTCGCGGATGGCATGAGGAGTATGCGAAGGAATCGTTATTTAATCTCATACAGGATATCGGAGATGATCACCCTGACCGTGTCACGGCATTCAGGGTCGTTCGCGTCCCTCAAGACAATCCTCAGGCTATCTCCTTCCAGCTTGTAGCTGCGGAGATAATAGTCTCGCCCGTGAGTGTCCATCCATTTAAGCATGTAAACGCAACTGTCGTTTTCGATTCTCCTGATTTGCAATGAATCGATGGGCGTGGCGTTCGCTCTGGTTGACAAAATATCAATAGTGACACCATCGTTCACTTGCAATTGTCCTAACGTGTCAGGAACAAATTGATTGGACAAAGAACCACCAGCGGGTTTATCGGGAGCCGAGGCGCAGGAATACCCCCAGAGTAAGATTGGCAGGAATGCCAATATTCCGTAGATACAATATTTTTTCATCGTTTACTTATTATAATTAGAAATTTCATATCCAGCATGAGAGATGTTCGTCCTGATTGTATCACTTCGGTAATGATTATGACGGCGATAATAATAACGATCGCTTGTATCTAACAATACGAGAGTCAGACTATCTCCATCGAGATCAAAATTGTGAATATAATAATCTAAGCCAAGATAGATCCATTTGATATTGTAAGCACGATCATCTTCATGTTTGATTATGTGGAACGAAAAGCCCGATGTCGCACCTGGAGAAACAGATACGAACTCAATTGTCGTTTTATCACCTACTTTGATTAATCCCTTGGGGATGACACGGGGTTCTCCTAAATCAAAAGATGCCATAACATAGACACCCCAACACATAAAGGCAAAAAAGCACAATACGAGCGTTGCTATTCCAAAAATTATTATTCGTTTCATCTTTTACGTTGTTTATAGTAAGAAAAATCTGCTTGTATCGTAAGCCGTCGGTGACTCCGACGACGCGACGCTCGTCTACCTTGAGGCGGTCAGGATTGCCGTAGCTATTGTTCGGGCAAATGGGCATGAGTTGGCAGTAAAACAGGATGCGTCATTTAATCTCATACAGGATATCGGAGATGATCACCCTGACCGTGTCACGGCATTCGGGGTCGTTCGCGTCCCTCAAGACAATCCTCAGGCTATCTCCTTCCAGCTTGTAGCTGCGGAGATAATAGTCCCGCCCGTGAGTGTCCATCCATTTAAGCATGTAAACGCAACTGTCGTTTTCGATTCTCCTGATTTGCAATGAATCGATGGGCGTGGCGTTCGCTCTGGCGGATAACACCTCAAGGGTGACGTTGTTGTTCACTCGCACTTGTCCTAAAACAACGAAAGCGCGAGATTCAGATGTACATGAATATCCCCATAAGAGGATTTGTACGAAAACGATAGCTCTATAAACAAAAATCTTTTTCATTGTTTACACTTTCTAAATAGAAGTACATAATTGATACTTAGTGCGCTATTCTATATCGATTCGATGCCGGGTAAGTATTCTATATCCATCCAGAGAAATATTCGTCCTAATCGTATCACTATAAGTCAAATCTTCCACGTCTGCCAATACAACAGTAAGGCTATCTCTGCTCAAATCAAAACTATGAAGATAGCAATCTCTTCCGTGGGTGTAAATCCAAGCAATCACATAAGTATCACTATTCTTTATCTTGTTGATCTTAAAATTGTCACCAACAGTCGCACCTCCAGGGGAAGTTGCAAACTCAATCTCAATTTTATCATCAACACGTATTTTCCCGATTGTTTTGAGGATTGGCCCTCCATATAAGAATTCACACGAATGTCCCCATAGCCAGCAGGACAGGAGAGCAACTGCACTATAAATATTATGTTTTCTCATTTCCCATATTGCTTGAAGTAAGAAAATCCTTCCTGTATCCATTTCTGGTCTCTTGGATCATCTCCATACGGAGACAATCTGATTCTTTGAGTATATAGAAACGCACCTGCTGAAGATTGCATTGTCATTGTTACATGGGAGCTATATTTTTGCCATTCGGGCTGTGATGTATCACTCCAGATTTGATAATTCCCCGCATTCCTTAGGACAAAATCTTCTTCGAAAAGTCCAAATGCCAACGCAACAGCCCCAAAATGAAGATTGCCTACATCTTCAGCTTCCATTAGCTTTCCCTGAAAGCTGTAAGAGGTTTCTTTAAGAAATCTGTTATAGATGTATTTCTCATTATTTTTAAGATCCCATTCTCCTCCCGTCCACACTTTGAAAATAAAATCGACCATTGCCACTGGCAAACTCAACAAGTTTCTGCGATTGTTAACAGCCGCATAATTCATATTCTGCTCCAACAAATTGCTAAATACATAGTCGATGTTGACTGTCCCACCGATGTCTCCTATGTATCTTATACCCATTCCGCTTTTCCCCAAGGTTGAAGAGTTATCCCAATTGGATAGATCGTCGTGGGTGTAGATGCCGTCATCTCCGTCGTCATTCTCTTGTACGATCTCACCCCATCTGTTCAGGTGAACCGACAGTCCGTTAGGGTCGACAAATAAGATGGGATTCCCCGCACAATACGTGTACGGGCTTATCGAGTAATACTTCTCCGCCAGCGGGTCCATCGTCGTGAACCGCAGGCCGTCCATCATGCGGGCTTCCACGTCGTACCAGCCCAGACCGTTATCCGTGTCGTACTCCTTGCCGATGTACTTGTACTTCTGGATGTCGGAAGAGTAGCTCTCGGCGAAGGGGGTGCCGTAGGGGTAGTAATGGTTCGTTTGTACGACAGTTCCGTCGGCACGTGCCACCACACGGTTGCTCCCTAGGTGGCCCTGGAGAAAGAAGTGGTACTGGCCGTCCTTGACGTAGCCGCCGTCCACGAGAATCATGTTCTATGAGTCGTTCCTGTAGATCATATCGACGTAATCCGTGCGTACCTCGGTGCTGGCCTTCTTGTGGAGGACGGAGAGCTTCGTCCCGTCCGCCGAGTAGACGTACTCGTTGTAAACGCCCGGTTCCGCGAAGGTAACCTTTTTGGGGAGATTCTGGACGTTGTAAGCGATGGAATAAATTCCATTGTTGGCGTTCATGGTCATGTTGCCGTTGGCAACAAACGAGAAGGTCTCGTCGTTCTTCATTTCCATTCTATTTTGTTCCCTACCAATCTCCAACGATTGTGTCTTACGGAATTGTGAACTGTGCAGGGATATTATATGGGGTTCTTGCGAAGTGTGGCCATGTGAGTAGTCAATGAGAAGATCTTACTATATCATCCATTAAGAACATTTTATTACTCCATAATAAAGAAATTACTATGTAGATAATATTTATTGCTAATCTCCATTATTAAAGTGAAATCATCACTAAACATTACAGACTCCCAACCAATACTAGAAAATAGTCCTTCCCAATCTTCTATAAATAGTTTAGTGGGAATTTTTACAGCAGGTTTTTTCCAGCCGCACGGAACTATAACAGCCTCTATATGCCCTAATGCAGAAGCCATAAAAGCTTTGCTTATTTCATTCTCTTTCCCTGCAATATCTGTGTCAAATATAAAATGTTGAGGCATCCTATCCCATCCTATGTCCGTACGCATATTTTCGTATTCCTCTTTCGTAGATAAGGGTAAATGCAACTGTTCAATCATATCATATTTATAATCTGTTGAATCTTCAGAGACAATAGATACATGCTGTATTATTTCTCTTATTCTCCAATTCTTTATTTGCGGCAAAATAATGTCCTTCTCCATAATTATCTGAAAATTTCATTATCACCAATCCATTTAGCTTGATCAAGACCTCCATTGAAATCAATGGAACCTTTTTGCTTTCCATTTACCCAATTTATATGAGCCTGTCCTGTATCCGAATCTACATCAACCCGCCAATAGCGCTTCCCGTCTGCAGATGATTTACCTGTAGCCTTACCAAAAAATGGATTCTTTCCTTTGCCCGTATTGGTTACATAATCCGTCGCATCATCCCCCAGATCCCCAACCACGTCCTTCGCTACTTTCAATGCGTCCGAGAAGTTTCCGCTTTTGGTGACCGTGATTATTTCTTTGGCCTCTTCACTGACTTTTCCTGTCGTCTTCACCAATCCGGCGACAT
>JAISIZ010000100.1 GCA_031261785.1 Mediterranea sp. (in: CFB group bacteria) | reverse complement strand
TCCCCTCCGCCCTCCGGGCACCTCCCCTCCGTTGGAAGGGAGGACTTGAAGTTACCCCTCGCGGGTCTGTGCCTGTCAGTTACCCCTTGCGGGTCTGCTCCTGACAGTTACCCCTCGCGGGGTCTGCGGCCATCTCCAATCCGCGGGGGCACGGATGGGAGACTTTAGTTCATCATTTCCCGGCCAGCCCGTCGGCGAAGCCTGCGTACGCATGCTTGCGGGTGGCGTAGTTCTCCGTCCAGAGGCCGATAGGCTCACCGCCTCGCCAGCCGGAGCCTGCGGGGCTATCGGTGGTGGCCCACTGCGTGATGCCGTACTGCTGCGCGGCGGGGATGATGCGGAAGTACTCCTTGACGATGAACTTGTAGAAGTCCGACATGCCCCGCGCCTGCTCGTCGGTGAGGGCGGGCGTCATCACGGTGCTGCCGCTGGCGTCGACGCAGCCCATGTCAAGCTCAGAGACCTTGACGAGCTTGCCGGTGGCCGCCATCAGCTCGAACATCCGGGTGATGGCCGCTTCCTTGCTGGCCTGTGAGGCGGGATTCTCGTAGTAGGAGACGTGCATCTGCGTGCCGATGCCGTCGACCACGGTCACGCCGTCGCTCTCCCAGTATTCGATCCACTTGATGAGGCTCTCGAGCTTCTTGTTGTTGTCCCAGTCGGATTCCAGGTTGTAGTCGTTCACGAAGAGCTTGAGGGGCACGGTGCTGTTCTCGCGGGCGAGCTTCACGGCGGTGCGGACGAAGGTGTCGCCCAGGTAGTCCTGCCAGTAGAAGTTGCTCGACGCGCCCGACCCGGCGTTCGTGGCCGACCAGAGGTCGTACTTGCCGTCGCCGTCGCCGTCGCTGCCCGAGATCGGCTCGTTCACCACGTCCCACGCGGTGACGTAGCCGCCGGTGGCTTCCATCATGCCGGCCATCCAGTTGTTCAACGCCCAGGTGAGGGTGTCGGCTTTCTCCTCGGGGGTGAGGGGGACACCGCCAGTCTTCTCGATCTCCCACTTGATGTCGTCGAAATAATAGGTCGTATTGTCCGACATGGCGAGGTTGAACGCGATGGTTTGCGCACCGGCGGCCTCGGCGGGTATCGCTCCGCTATAGGTGTATTCTGTCCATTCTGTCGTAACGCTGGGGTTTCCCACCATCGACCAATGGAGGTATCCTCCCGGGGCGGCATGCGCTTGAGTTTCGAAGGTAACAGGCTTGTCCGCCCTCATCATCATGCTAAAGCGGAATGCGTCTCCCGCTTCGAACACATGGCTCGTCGTTACGAAGAACTGCGTATCCCAATTATTGGTATGACTTGCGCCCGTCGTTACGACGATAGCGCGTCCCACTCCGCCGGCACCCGTACCCGGATCGCTGAACCGAGGATTCGTTGGACCTACCCCATTCTCGGTGGATCTGTAGGATGAGTCGTCGTCGCTTTCGCAATCGGAGTTGTTCACCAAATTCTCCCACCACGAGGCGGCGGCGGTCTCCTGGGCGACATTGACTGTATTGTTGTTCCAAGACGACTTTCTCCATCCGCTCATATCTCCATCATCGAAGGTGCTGTTGGCTATCAGGTTGTCCTCCGAGCCTGCCGCTGTCAATACGGCATTGTCGATAGAAAATTCGCCCGCATAATTGCCGAAGACCCAACGCAACGTCGTAATGTTATTGGCGGGCGTGAAGTTGATGCTCACGGGCAACCAAGTTGTCGCCGCGTTGAACGAGCTGAAATATTCCGCCGACCCGTCTGTCTCGGGCCAGAAGCCAATGCTCATTGCCTCACTGGCTTTCATGTCAAGCGTCAACGTGTATGTCACTCCGGCGGTGAGGGGAGCGGGCAAATCGTAGTAAAGGTCGCCTGTCCATGGTTGATCAGCGACCGCCGTCGGATTGACGACGTGTAGGACGTATTCCACGTCGCCACCCTCTACGGGTTTGTCGGCCAACAGTCCGTTCAGGTATTTGTTAGTCTGCTGCGAGTGCCACACCAGCGTATGCCCATAGACGCTCATGCCGGCCGTCTTGGCGGCCTCCACGAATGCGCTGACGGTGCCGAAGTTCATCTCGCCCTTGTCGTTCACCACCGACGAGTATTTCATGGCGTTGCCCGCCACGACCTCGACGAAGTTCTCGTTGATCACGCGGTAGGCGAGGCCTTGCTGATTGTACGTTTCGGCGTTGACGCCAGCCCCCAACTTGAAGTCGGGGTTGCCGGCGGCGACGTAAGTCTTCAGCGCGTCGTAATCGTTCAGGTATTCCATATTGGCTATGGAGGCGGGCTTCTCCACCTTGTAGTCCACGACCTCATCGTCGACGCACGACGTCGTGGCCAGGGCCGCGGCGGCGAGCAGGAAAGCGCCTGCTGTGTATCTGTAAGATAATCGTTTCATAATCATCAAATCTCTTTATAGTTGTTGTTTCTCGGCCACGGTGAACCATTCGGCCTTCATGCCGCGGTCGCGCACCACGAGGGTATCGCTGGTGACGCGGGTGACGCCGTCGTACTCAAGCGTATAGTCCAAATAGAGCACGTCGCGGTCGGTGTTGCCCCAGCTCAGCTTGTCGCCCTTGGGGACGAACTTGCCGCTTCCCGTAGCGGCGACACCCTCCGATTCGGAGGTGAGGGTGCAGTTGCCGTCGTTGTCGAAGGTGATGAGCAGGCTGCAGTCGATGAGCGTACCGCCCGCGTCGCGCAGCTCGTGTGCCCAGGCGATGGTGTTGAGCGAGCGTGTGGTCACGTCGTCGATCACCTCGTCCTTCTCCACGTACTGGCCGTGGCGCACGGTAGTCCCGCTCTGCGCGCCGCTATACACGTCCTTGCCGCGACGCAGGTAGTTGGCGTCGTACTTGTTGATGTACTTCACGGCGTAGAGGATATAGTTCTTCGGCAACACGTCCCAGTCGGCAGCCACGGCGAGGCGCGGATTGTCCACCAGCGGCGTGCCCGAGAGGATGGTGTCGGCGCCCGACACGGAGGTCATCACCAGGGGGATGACGTAGTTGTTGGTCAACGCCTTGGGATCGGCGAAGAACGCGTCGGTGAGCTGCACCGTCACGCCTCCGAGGATCTTGCCGCTGGGGATGGTCAGCGTGTTGTCCGACGAGAGCGAGTAGTGGCTCGACGGCAAGGGGAGCACATCGGTTTCCGTATCGCTAAATATCAGGCCGTCGCAGATGGAGTTGTCTACCCGGAAGCCGATGTTGACGTTGTTCTTGTTGTCGTACACGCCGCCAATAGTGGCCAGTATCTGGCACTGGTGGAGGTTGTCCAACGAGGTGTCGTACACGTCTTCTCCCAGACAGATGGTACGTACGGGACTTTGGTAGGCAAAGTACACCGCGCTGTATTCGTAGTCCGGGAACTCCCAGTCGCCGTTCTGGCAACCGCTGAAGCTAAGCCCCGTGAGGGCCAGCAGTGATAGTATGAGTACTTTCTTCATTGTGTCATTCTTATTAATGTTTTAGACAAAGGATCCTGTTTACCATCCATCGTTCTGGAGAAGGTTGCTGAACTTCACCGTCTCGGTGTAGGGTATCGGGCCGTAGTACATATAGTCCTGGTAGCTGCGCGCCTCCACGGTGGGGAGCACGGTGTAGGTGGTTCCGCTGATGCGCATGCCTCTGGCCGACTCGTTGAGCGGCGCTTTCCAGCGACGGAGATCCCAGAAGCGGATTCCCTCGAAGCAGAGTTCCAGGCGGCGCTCGTTGCGTATCAGCTCGCGCATCCTGTCCTTGTCGTTCTTGATGGATTCCAGATAGGCGTCACCATTGTCCACGCCCACCTTCGCACGCTGGCGGATGGCCTTCACCACGTCGTAGGCGGAGAAGGAGTGGCTGCCCGTGCCGGTGGGTCCCCAAGCCTCGTTGGCCGCCTCGGCGTATCCGAGGAAGAACTCGGTGTAGCGCATGAAAGCCTTGTAGTGCGTGGCGCCCGAGGTGGAACTCGGATTGGCGTTGACTCCCTGTATGAGGTGCTTCTTCAGGTAGTATCCCGTGCGGGTGGAAGTTTCTATTTGGCCTATGCCATTCTTCTCCGTGTCGTCGACCGAGGTGTTGATCACCGTGTTCTGCGGCCCGGCGGTGCCGCCGTTGCGCAGGATATAGAGGTCTAAGCGCGGGTCGCGACCGGCGTAGGGGTTCGAAGCGTCGAATCCGCTGGCGGCGTCGGTGATGGGGTATCCGTTAGCCATGGGGAAGGCGTCGACTAAGTTCTGCGTGGGGTTGATCCGTCCGCTGCCGTAGAGCGAGGGCGGGAAATGGGTGGCCTCGAGCGTGCTGCTGTTGGTCTCCTTGTTGGCTCGCCAAATAATCTCCAGCGGATTCTCGCCTTGCGCCAATGCGTCGTTGTCGGCCGAGCTGGCATACCAGGTGATGCCTTTGGGATCGAGACTTCCGGTGGGGTTGCTCCCCAGTCCGGCCTCGAGCACCTCGGCCATGCGGTCGGCGGCCTGCTCCCACGTCACGCCCGACGCGCCGCTATACGCGGGGCTGGCGGCCAGCAGGGCGGCCTGGGCGCGTACGCCGCGGGCAATCTGCGCGCTCATACGGTTGCGGGTGGGCGTACCGAATACGCGGTTGTACTGTCCGGCCACGATGCCCTGCGAACGATACTTCTCGGGCACGTCGGCGTCGTTGGCCAGGTCGCCGTACATATTGGGCAGCGAGGCGATGGCGACGGCAGCGTCGGACTCGATCTGCGCCAGACACTCCTGGAATGTATTGCGCGGGTGGTTGTAGTCCTCGCGTATGTCGGTAGAGAGATCGGTGTTCACCGTCTCGGCCTCGGTGAGGACAGGTATGCCCAGCAGCTCACCACCGGCATATCCGGCGTGGTTGAGCAGCAGGTGGTACATGTAGAACGCACGCAGCCCTTTGGCCTCGGCGTCCATGCGTTCCCTGAACATGGCGTCCACCTGTTGGTCCTCGGCCCAGGGGATGTCACTCGACACCTGGAGGAAGACGTTGAGGTATTGCCACGAGGCGCGGAGGTATTGCCACTGGCTCAACGGGTTGTTGTTGGCGCTCCATGCGCCGGTGGCGATTTGGCGGTAACCGTTGTTGGGGTCGTTGGACACGGCATCATCGGTAGCCGCCTCGCTGAACGGCCACGACCCTACGGGGTTGCTCAGGTAGGCGTGCTCCAGCAAGCCACCCGCCCAGAGAGGCATGTCGGGCAGGTCGGGGATGTCCTTGTTGTTCTCGATGGCGGGTTCGAACAAGTCTTCGCAACTGGTGGGCACCGTGAGCGCGGGCACCGCGAGTGCCGCCAGTATTGCCATTCTTATGATCTTCTTCATGATTCGCTTTGATTTATTCGTTAAAAGGTCGCTTTTACGCCGAGATTGTAGAAGCGTGTCTGCGGCGCGCTGCCTACGTTCAGCTCCGTGATTTTACGCTCGGCGCCGAGGGTCAGCAGGTTGTATCCGCTGAGGTAGACGCTCAGGCCGCGCACGAACTTGCTCTCGAACCAAGCCTGGGGCAAGTTGTAGGTCACCTGTACCTGCGAGAGGCTCATGCGGGCGGTCTTGTACATCCAGAAGTCGGAGTAGCGGAAGTTGTTGGCTCCGTTGGAGGTGGTGAGGCGCGGGTAGGAGGCGTTGTTCTTCGTCTCGGGCGTCCAGCGTCCGCGAACTGCCTCGGAGTACTTGCCTTCGCCGCTCGCCCACCAGTAGGAGCTATCCTTCATGCCATAGCCGCCGAAGTATCCGTCGAGCATGGCGAACACGCTGAAGTCGCGCCACTGGGCCGTGAGGTTGATACCGAGGCGCATGGGCGTGTCCCAGCGTCCGAGGTATACCTCGTCGTTCTCGTCGATCTTGTTGTCGCCGTTCTGGTCTTTGTAGCGCAGGTCGCCCGGCTGGGCGGTGGCGAACGTCTGGCGGGGCGCTTTGTCGATCTCCGCCTGGCTGTTGAAGAAGCCCATGCTCTCCAATCCCCACAGGCTGTTGATCTGCTGTCCGGCGCGCGAGCGGTACTGCTCGTTGGGGGCATAGATCTCGTCGCGCTTCTTGGCCTTGGCGCTGTAGTACATCCCGCTCAAACCCACGGTGAAGTCGACTTCGCCCGCCCGCTTGTTGAAGTAGACGCTGAAGTCCATGCCCATGCGGTCGTCGATGTTGAAGTTCAGCCACGGCAGGATGTTGGAGACGGGGTAACCTATCTGCTCAAAGTAGTTGGGGTAGAGCGACCTGGGCTGCACGATGTCGCCGTCCATGCGGTTCATGAAGAAGTTCATGTCGAACGTCAGCGTCTTCTCCCACAACGATCCGCGCAATCCGACGGTGATCTCCTTGCGCTTCACGAAGGTGAGGTTGGGGTTGTTGCTCTTCGAGAACTGCGTGATGGGACCGCCGCCATTGTCACCCCAACCGTACCAACCGGTGACGCCGTTCCCGTGCAGGATCTGCGCCAGGTAGAGGTTGTACCCCATGGCGTTGTCGTCGGTGGTGATGTCGAGGTCCTGCGCGATGATGCCCGCCGAGGCGGTGATCATGAGGTCGTCGAACGCGGTGTTCTTGAAGAAGTCCTCCTTCACCGGACGCCATCCGAGGGTCAGCGTGGGCGAGAAGCCCAGACGGTTGCCCGACGGCATCTTGGCGGAGTAAGGCAAGGCCACGCTCAGGTCGGCGTAGTACTTATGCTTATAGTTGTACGAAGCCTGGAAGCCGAGGTTGGCGTTGGTGGTGCGGTGATACTCGCCGTTGACCTGCCGTTGCCAAACGTTGCCCACCAACATGCCGAACAGGTTGTGGTCCTCGTTGATCGTCTTCGTATAGTCGAACTGCGCCGATACATTATAGGTAAATCGATAGGACGAGCCGCTGATGTTCTCCACGCCGCTCTTCCGGTCGTTGCCGTACTGGGTGATGCTGGCGATCTTGTCGGCGCCGGCGTAGTTGGTCCAGCTGGGCGCGAAGGTGGCGTACTCGTTGGAGTATCCCTGGCTGTACGTGGTGGCGTAGTCGATACCGTACTTGGCGCGGAAGAAGAGGCCGTTGAGCACGGGACTGAGGTTGATGTCGAACCTCGTGTTGAACTGGTACTGCCGGCTGACGTACTTGCTGTCGCCCCCGGCGTACGCAGCGGCTATCGGGTTGGTGGGATCCTGCTGCGTGCCGCCCAGGAAGTACTTACCATCGACGATGTTGTTGCTGTTATTGATGGTGTTCCACGAAGGCACGTCGTTCTCCTCGAGGTAGCTCAGGGGGATGAGCGGCGCCACGCGGTGGGGGCGCAGGGTGGTGGCGTCGCCCCACCAGTTGCCGGCCGCCGAGTAGGAGTCGTAGAAGGTAACGTTGGCGTCGGCCTGCGCGGTGATGAGGTCGTGCAGCTTCATGTCGATGTTACCGCGTACGAAGAAACGGCTCACGTAGTTGTCGGCGGCGTTGCCTACCTTGAGCAGGCTCGATTCGCGGAGGTATCCGCCGGTGGTATAGAACTTCACCCGCTCGTTACCTCCCGTAATCTCGGCCACGGCCTCCGTGCGGTTGTACACCTTGCGGAGGAAGTCCGACGAGTACATGTCGAGGTCGGGATAACGATAGGGATTCGTTCCCTGCGCGGTGTGGTAAATCTGCTCGGCGGAGAAGCCGGCTCCGGCGTTGTCGTTGGCGCGCGCCTCGTTGTACAGGGTCATGTACTCGGCCGCTCCCAGATACTTGGGATAGCGCTTCGGGGTATGCAGACCGGTGTTGGCGGTGATGTAGACGCGCGTGTCGCCTACCTTCCCGCGCTTGGTGGTGATCTGTATCACACCCTTGGAGGCGCGGCTGCCGTAGAGTACCACGGCGGAGGCTCCCTTGAGGATGGTGATCTGGTCGATCTCGGAGGGCAATACGTTATTGGCGTCGCGCACTATTCCATCAATCACGACCAAGTATTCGGTCATACCCCATATATTGCCATTCACGCCTCCGACCACGTTCTCCACGAAATTCAGGCTACCGGTGGTGTAGGCCTTCTTCGAGAGGTCGGCTACGTTGATCACGGATATACCTCCCAGCAGATCCTGTTGGTCGGCGGTCCGGAACGCGACTTGCACTTTCGTCGAATCGCCCATCGTGTCCAACGCCGGATCCGCCCCTTGGGCGAAGGCGTGCGTCGAGCCGAACGCGAAGGCGGTGCAGAGCGCGAGTCCTTTATATATATGTCTCATTGTCATCTTCGTTTAAAGGTTTTCAATCGTTTACCATCCCGGATTTTGGTAGAACTCGGGATACATGCTCACGTCCTCGGTCTTGAGCGGCAACCAGTAGTGCTTGTTGGTCAAGTTACGGGTGATGAGTTCTACTTCGCGGAAGTTGGCCACTTCCGCTTCCTTGGGGTCAGCGTCGGGGTCGAACTCGCCTACGCGGTCGAACTCCTGACTGGTCTTGATGTTGTACGGGGCACGTGTGAGGAGCAGCCAGCGACGCAGGTCGTGGAAGCGCTGTCCCTCGAACGCGAGTTCAACGGCGCGCTCGCGACGCAGCTCATCCATGAACGCTTGCAGCGAGCCAGTGAACTTCGACGCCACTTCAGCTACGCCGGCGCGGGTGCGCACGACGTTGACCGCCTCCACGGCATTCTTGGTGAAGTTGCTGCTCTTGCCCTGGGCGGAGCCATATCCTTGCGCGGCGGCCTCGGCGTACATCAGGTAGACGTCTGCCAGACGCATCCAGCAGAGATTGACGTGGGCCTGCGTATTGTTGATTCCGTTGTCCCACAGGTTGGCGGTGATGGGGATGAACTTGTAATTGAGGTATCCCGTACGGCTTTTCGTGCGCGGGTCGTCGCGGAAGTTGCCGTCCGTGTGCAGGTTAGCGTAGCGATAGGGATCCGCTACGGCGTTGGAGGTGAATACCAGCTTCACGCCATCGTATATAAAGTTATTATAGAAGCGGGGATCGCGATCCTTCCACGGGTGGCTGCGGTCGAAACCCGATTCGGAATCCTCGAGCGGCAATCCGTTGGCCATGCCGAAATAGTTCACGTAGTTGGCCGCGGGGTGAAACACGATCTGGTCGCCCTCTGCCATGGGACCTATCTGGTAAGAGTTCATCTGGCGGTAGTAAGAGCCGGAGTGCGGCTCGAAAGAGATGCTACGCATGATGGCCTCGGTGCTTCCGGGAAGCATGAAGTTCTGCTGGGTATTGTAGAACATGGAGCTGTAATTCTCGAAGTCGACCATGGAGTATTGCGTCTGTCCGCTCTCCACAAGGGTGAGCAGCTCGCCGAAAGCATCGGCCGCGCGCTTGCACATCTCCGCGTCGTAGTCGGTGGGTTGCGCATTCACGCCGTTGGCCATCAGTGGGCTACCGCCGTAAAGGAGTGCCTTGCCGAGGTATCCCAGCGCCCAGATCTTGTTGACGCGTAGGGCGTTGTTGCCCGGCGTGCGTCGGCCAATCTCGGTGTTGTCCCAGTTGATGGGCAACAGGTCGGCGGCTTTCCGGAAGTCGGCGGCCATCTTCTCCACGTTCTCGCGATAGGTCTCGCGGGGCAGCGTGAACGCCTCGTCGCTGGGCAGCACGGTCTCTATGTAAGGCATACCTCCCCAATACTTCGTGATCTGGAAGTAGTTCCAGGCGCGGAAGAAGTGGAGCTGTCCGGTGATGATGTCTCTTTCGGCTTGGCTGGCATCAGTCATCTTGCCATTGGCGATGGCTTCGAGTCCCATGTTGGCCGTACGGATGTTCAGCCATCCGTCGCGCCAGATGGAGCGGTTGGCGCGTATGCCGCTGCCGTTTTGGTCGCCTTGGTCGGCACGGTCAAGGAACAAATCGTTCTTATTGATATAATCGCGGTAGTTGCCCCGGTCCACGCTGAACCCGTAAAGGTATTCTCCGGCACCAATGGTGATTACCTCGTCCTCGCCCCAGTTGAAGGAGTTCACCCAATACGATTTCATGATATCGGGTATCCTATAGTACATAATCTCCACGAACCCTTGGAAGTTGTTGAAGTTCTTATAAGCGTCGTCGCCGGAAATGACCGACTCGGGCGCCTTGTCCAGGTAATCCGTGCATGCGGTGAGGCTCAGCGTCAGCGCGGCCGCTCCGCAAAGTAAAGGTCGTATAAATGATATTTTCATTGTGTACTCAGATTATAGCGTTATTCTCAAGCCCAGGTTGTAGCGTCTCGGCGTAGGATAGGCGGTGTTGCCGCCGGTATTCGATTCGCGGTCGTCGGGCATTTTCGTCCACAAGAAGAGGTTGTTGCCGTTGGCGAACAGCTTGAGGCTGTTCAGCCCGATCTTCTTGATCCAGCTGGAGTTGTCGAAGGTGTACGACAGCTCGGCGTACTTCAGGCGGAGGTAGGATCCGTCGTACAGGTAGCGGGTGCCGTTGGTGAAGGCACTGGCCTGCGCGTTCCAGCGCGGCAGGGGCACGTCGGCGTTCATATTGTCTTTCGACCAGTACGAGCCTTCGTCGAAGGCCGTGTTGCGGATACCACCCAAGCTCGTGAGGCCGACGTAGCGGGTGACGTTGTTCACGCCATAGAACTGCACGAAGAAGCTCCATCCCTTCCAGTCGACGCCGATTTGCGCGTTGAGGGTATTCTGCGGCACGCCGGTGAATCCGTAGGGGATGTTGTCGAACGTGGAGATGATACCGTCGGCGTCGTAGTCGAGTATGAGGTAGTTGCCCGGCATACGGTTCTCGTCGAGGCCGTCGTGCGACGTACTGCCGTACAGCTCGTCCCAGTTGTTGTAGTAGCCCTTGTCCACGTACGAATTGGTCTGGTTGATGGCCTTGCCGGCTGTCTTCTGGTAGTCGGGCATGAGTTGCGGGTCGTCGGCGAACTTGACCTTGTTCGTGGCGTGCGTGTACGAGGCGTTACCCCATAAGCGCCAGTCGCGGTTGAGCATCTTGTTCCAGCGCAGCTCTATCTCGTAGCCCTTGCTGTCCACCTGTCCGAGGTTGGCCGTCGGGGCGGTGGCGCCATAATAAGAAGGTACGGATCGGTCGGCACCGGCGAGGAGGATGTCCTTGCGCTTCTCGCTGAAGAAGTCCACCGAACCGGTGAATATGCCGAGGAAGCCGAATTCCATAGCCACGTCCATCTTGGTGGCTACCTCCCAGCGTACGTTGGGGTTACCCACCTGCGACTGCTGGTAATATTGGTACGGACTCGTGGCACGGTTGCCCCACTCGCCATCGAGGCCTTGCCAGATGGCTCCGCCATAGCTCCACGTGTCCATGAAGAGCCAGCGGCCGTTGATGTTGTCGTCGCCTATCTCACCGTAGGAGCCGCGGAACTTGAGGTAGTCGATCCACTTCAGGTTGAGCTTCTTGAACCAAGGCTCTTCGGTCACCACCCATCCGAGGGCGCCCGACTGGAAGAAGGCGAAGCGGTATTCGGGAGCGAACTTCTCGGAGCCGTTGTAGGCGCCGTTGTATTCCAGGAGGTAACGCTTGCCGTAGTCGTACGTGGCGCGGAACACCCAGTTCTCTCTATAGAACGGTTCCATGCTTCCCGTGGCGAACTCCTCGCGGCTGAAGTTGCCCATGGCGCCCACCGAGTGGAGGCCGAAGGTGCGGGCATAGTTGAGCTGCAGGGAGTAGTTGGTACGTCGGTAGGTCGCCCAGTCGTTCATCGCACCGGCACTTGCGGCCCACGCGTTGTTGTTCTTGAAGTCCCATCGGTTGACGGCGTCAATGGTGACGTCGGTGTACGACTGTCCCGTGTCGGGGTCGATCCACTTGTGGAGGTTGGCCTCGTTGTCGTTCATGTCGTCCACGCCGCGGTTCGCTTCCTGGAAAGCGTTGTCGAACGCCAGTCGGCCCTGTATGGAGAGGCCCTTGGTGATGAAGCTCAGGTCCTGTTCGAGCGTGAAGTCGGTGTTGAGCCTGTCCACGGTATTGTAGCTGATGCCGCTCACGGCCAGCGACTCCATGGAGTTCTGCGCCGCCTGCGTGGGTTGTGGACGGTAGTAGCCGAAGGTGCCGTCGCTGTAACGCGGGCGAAACGCGTCGGGCGCGATACCGTAGAAGGCGGCCCAGACAAGGTTCTCGCCGTCACCCGAATAGGTCATTCCGCGTCCCTTCGACACGGCGTGCGAACCGGAGAGGTTGACGTGCAGCTTGGTGGTTTTCGTCAGGTCGAAGTCGAGGTTGCTACGCACGTTGATGCGGTCGTAGACGAATCCCGGCTGGTAGCCGCGTCCGCTGTCGATCTTCTTGTAGATGTCGCCCTCGTGCTGGTAGTCGACGCTGGCGAAGTACTTCACGAAGCTCGTTCCGCCCGACACGTTGACGTTGGCGTTGTACGACATGGCCACGTCCTTGAGCAACTCGTCGACCCAATCCACGTTGGGGTAACGCTCGAACTCCTCGAGGTTGGCGGGGTAGCGGTACTTGTTCATGATGGCCTGCGGCTGGTAGTAGCTCCAGCCGTTGGGCGCGGTACCCAGCTCATGCTCGATGACGGTGTTGCGCAGCTTGTACGAGTCGTACGCGTCCATCAGCTCGGGCAGCTTGGAATAGGTCTTCAGCGTGGTGCTGGCGTTGATGTTGATGTTGGCCCGTCCCTCGGCTCCACGCTTGGTGGTGATGAGGATAACGCCGTTGGCGCCGCGTACGCCGAACACGGCGGTGGCGGAGGCGTCCTTGAGCACGGAGATGGTGGCCACGGAGTTGATGTCGACGCCGCTCATCGGGCGTTCGATACCGTCGACGAGGATCAACGGGTCACTGTTGTTCCATGAGCTTACGCCACGGATGGTGATCTGCGGGTCTTCCTCGCCCGGCTTTCCGGTGGTAGTCATGGTCACCACGCCCGGCAGGTTACCGGTGAGCGCCTGTCCCAAGCTGGATACACCGCCGGTGCGTTCGAGCACCTTGGCCGTGGTCTGGGCGATGGCGCCCACCACACTCTCCTTTTTTTGTTGGCCGAAGCCAACCACTACCACTTCGTCGAGAAGCTCGGAGTCTTCTGCCATAGTGATTTTAAGGTTACCGCTGGAAGTCGTCCTGACTTCTTGCGTCTGCATGCCTATGAATGACACGACGATGGTCGACCCGACCGGCACGTTGCTCAACGTGAAGTGCCCGTCAAAGTCGGTGATCGTACCCATGGCATCATTCCCTTTAAGGCGGACAGAGGCTCCAATGATGGATTCCCCGTTCCCGTCGACTACTGTACCCCGCACCGTGATGTTCTGTGCCGTCGCCGATAGCGAGGCGAGGAGCATGAACAGGCAGAGATACGCCGACCGCGTGAATTGCTTTATCCTATTCTTCATTGCCTTTAATTAAGTATTTAGATAATATAAGGTGAATTCTGGGAGCAAATGTACGGGATATGTTTTCAGTAGCGGTGTATCTATGTTACAAGATGTTGCGTTAGCGATTCACTGATGTTACAAAAGCTTTTGAAGAGGTAACATGGTTGCCCGAAAGGGCGTATCCAATGGCCTTGCGCGCTCCTCGTGAATAGCGTCGCGCGAAGAGGGCGCATCTGAAAAGGTCACGGCAGCGAACGACCCCCAAGCCGGCCGTGCTTCATCCCCCGGATAGAAAACTCGGTGAAGCGCTGTGTGCTCTGTGGTGGAAAAATTGGTTCAGGGAGGAAAAAAGCCGGGCGAACGCTTGCGCGCCTCGTTGGAAAACCATACTTTTGTGCCCGATTATTCCGCAACGGGTTCGAGAAGAGCGTCTTAAGTGATTAAGAGCCACCCGCCGGAGCTAACTTATACAAGTTTATATTCATGTACGCGATTGTAGAAATCAACGGCCAGCAGTTCAAGGCAGAGGCCGGGAAGAAACTTTTCGTTCACCACATCCAAGGCGCCGAAGGCGGAGCGACAGTGGAGTTCGAGAAGGTATTGTTGGTAGACAATGATGGCAACGTTACCGTAGGCGTGCCTACCATAGCGGGAGCCAAGGTGGTATGCGAAGTGGTGTCGCCGTTAGTGAAAGGCGACAAAGTGCTGGTGTTCCACAAGAAAAGAAGGAAAGGACACCGCAAGCTGAACGGTCACCGTCAGCAGTTCACCGAGTTAACGATCAAGGAAGTAGTGGCTTAATCATTTAAAGAAAGGAAGAAGAAAATGGCACATAAAAAAGGTGTCGGCAGTTCGAAGAACGGCCGCGAATCGGAAAGCAAGCGATTAGGCGTGAAAATATTCGGAGGCGAGAAGTGCAAGGCGGGAAACATCATCATCCGCCAGCGGGGCACGGAGTTTTTTCCCGGCCGGAACATCGGCATGGGCAAGGACCACACCCTCTTCGCCTTGGTAGACGGGACGGTGAACTTCAAGGTAGGCAGGGAGGACCGGAGATATGTCTCCGTGATTCCGGCCGAAGAAGCGTAACCACGCCCGGAAATAATCAGGAGAAAAGGAGATGCGATCGGGCGATTGCGTCTCCTTTCTTTGTTTTTCGCATCCAGTATGAAACAAACAACAGATAGATATGCTTACCATTAAACAGATTACAGAAGACAAGGAGGCCGTGATACGCGGACTGGAAAAGAAGCATTTCAAAGGTGCCCGCGAATCGGTAGAGCAGGTGCTGGCCCTCAATGAGAAAAGACGGGGCACGCAGAGCGTGCTGGACAACAACCTGGCCGAGGTGAACAGCCTCTCGCGGTCCATCGGGCAGCTGATGAAGGAGGGCCAGAAGGCTGACGCCGAGGCGGCACGCGCCAAGGTGCTGACGCTGAAAGCCGCGGTGGCGGAGCTGGAGGTGGCCATGGGAAAGGTCTCCGACGAGCTGCAAGCCTTGCTCTACACCATCCCCAACGTACCCTACGACAGCGTGCCCGAGGGAGCTGGCGCCGAGGACAACGTGGTGGAGAAGATGGGAGGCATGGAGACCGAGCTGCCCAAGGACGCGCTACCCCACTGGGAGCTGGCGAAGAAATACGACCTCATCGACTTCGACCTCGGCGTGAAGATTACCGGCGCCGGATTCCCTATATATAAAGGTAAGGGGGCACGCCTGCAACGCGCCCTCATCAACTTCTTCCTCGACGAGGCGCAGGCCTCGGGATACACCGAGATTATGCCGCCCGCCGTGGTGAACGCCGACTCGGGATACGGCACCGGGCAACTGCCCGACAAGGAGGGACAGATGTACCACTGCCAGCAGGACGACCTCTACCTCATCCCCACCGCCGAGGTGCCGGTGACGAACATCTATCGCGACGTCATCATCGACGAGAAGCAACTGCCCATCAAGAACTGTGCCTACACCGAGTGTTTCCGGCGCGAGGCCGGCTCGTACGGCAAGGACGTGCGGGGGCTGAACCGCCTGCACGAGTTCTCGAAGGTGGAACTGGTGCGCGTCGACAAGCCCGAACACTCGAAACAGTCGCACCAGGAGATGCTCGACCACGTGGAGGGACTGCTCAAGAAGCTGGAACTGCCCTATCGCATCCTGCGCCTCTGCGGAGGCGACATGAGTTTCACCGCCGCCCTCTGCTTCGACTTCGAGGTCTACTCCGAGGCGCAGAAACGCTGGCTGGAGGTCAGCTCCGTGTCCAACTTCGACACCTATCAGGCCAATCGCCTGAAGTGCCGCTACCGCACCGCCGAGAAAAAGACCGAGCTATGCCACACGCTCAACGGCTCCGCCCTGGCGCTGCCCCGCATCGTGGCCGCCCTGCTCGAGAACAACCAGACGCCCGAAGGCATACGCGTCCCCAAGGCGTTGGTGCCGTACTGCGGCTTCGAAAGGATAGATTAGGGGGAGCACGGAAACGCCATGAATAAGATTATCCGCAAGGAACGCCTCTCCGAGAAGGTTTTCAAGTTCGAGATAGAGGCGCCGCTCATTGCCAAGTCGCGCAAGGCGGGACATTTCGTCATCGTACGCGTAGGCGAGAAAGGAGAGCGCATGCCGCTTACCATCGCCGACGCCGACGTGGGCAGGGGCACCATCACGCTGGTGGTGCAGGAAGTGGGACTGTCGTCGGCCCGCCTCTGTGAGCTGAACGAGGGCGAGGAGATCACCGACGTGGTAGGCCCGCTGGGACAGGCCACGCGCATCGAACGCTTCGGCACCGTGGTATGCGCCGGGGGAGGAGTGGGCATAGCGCCCATGTACCCCATCGTGCAGGCGCTGAAGGCGGCCGGCAACCGCGTGGTGGCCGTGCTGGCCGGACGTACCAAGGAGCTGATCATCCTCGAGGAGGAGACGCGCGCCTGCGCCGACGAGGTAATTGTGATGACCGACGATGGCTCGTACGGCCGGAAAGGATTGGTGACGGCCGGCGTGGAGGAGGTGATCCGGCGCGAGACGGTGGACAAATGCTTCGCCATCGGGCCGCCCGTGATGATGAAGTTTGTCTGCCTGCTCACCAAGAAGTACGACATCCCCACCGACGTGTCGCTGAATACCATCATGGTGGACGGCACCGGCATGTGCGGAGCCTGCCGCGTGACGGTGGGCGGGAAGACCCGGTTCGTCTGCGTGGATGGCCCCGAGTTCGACGGACACCAGGTGGACTTCGACGAGATGCTGAAGCGGATGGGCGCCTTCAAGAGCGCCGAACAAAACGAGATGCGACGCTTCGAGCGGGCGTGCGAGGGCGCCAGGGAGACCGATGCCAAGAGCCGCGACGCCGCCTGGAGGAAGGAGCTGCGCCAAGCCCTGAAGCCCAGGCAACGAGCCGCCATACCCCGCGTGCTGATGCCCGAACTCGACCCCGAGTATCGTTCGCGTAGCCGCAAGGAGGAAGTCAACCTCGGACTGACGGCCGAGCTGGCCACGACCGAGGCCCGACGCTGTCTCGACTGCGCCAACCCCGGCTGCATGGAGGGGTGCCCCGTGGGCATCGACATCCCCCGATTCATCAAGCACATCGAGCTGGGCGAGTTTCTCGACGCCGCGAAGACACTGAAGGAGACCAGCGCCCTGCCCGCCGTGTGCGGACGGGTGTGCCCCCAGGAGAAGCAGTGCGAGGCCAGGTGCATACACCTGAAGATGAACGGGCCGGCGGTGGCCATCGGCTACCTCGAACGCTTCGCCGCCGACTACGAGCGGGAGAGCGGAAACATCTCCGTTCCTGTGGTCGGGAAGAAGAATGGCATCAAGGTGGCCGCCGTAGGGTCAGGCCCCGCCGGACTGGCCTTCGCGGGCGACATGGCGAAGCTGGGCTACGACGTCACCGTCTTCGAGGCGCTGCACGAGATTGGCGGCGTGCTGAAATATGGCATACCCGAGTTCCGACTGCCCAACAAGATCGTGGACGTGGAGATAGAAAGCCTCTCCAAGATGGGCGTGCGCTTCGTGAAGGACTGCATCGTGGGGAAGACCATCGGTGTGGACGACCTGAAGGCCGACGGATTCAAGGGCATCTTCGTCGCCTCGGGAGCCGGGCTGCCCAACTTCATGGGCATACCCGGCGAGAACTTCATCAACGTGATGTCGTCCAACGAATACCTCACCCGCGTCAACCTGATGGACGCCGCCAGCGAGGACTCGGACACGCCCGTGGCTTTCGGCAGGAACGTGGCCGTGATAGGCGGGGGCAACACCGCCATGGATTCCGTGCGTACCGCCCGGAGGCTGGGTGCCGAACGGGCCATCATCGTCTACCGGCGCTCGGAGCAGGAGATGCCCGCCCGCATCGAGGAGGTGAAGCACGCCAAGGAAGAGGGGGTGGAATTTCTCACCCTCCACAACCCCATAGCCTACATCGCCGACGAGCAAGGACGCGTGAAGCAAGTGGTGCTCCAAAAGATGGAACTGGGAGAGCCTGACGACTCGGGCCGACGCAGCCCCGTGCCGATTCCCGGAGCGACGGAGACCATCGACATCGACCTGGCCATCGTGAGCGTGGGCGTCTCGCCCAACCCCATCGTCCCCCATTCCATCAAGGGACTGGAACTGGGACGCAAAGGCACCATCGTGGTGGACGACGACATGCAGTCGTCAATCCCGATGATATTCGCCGGCGGCGACATCGTGCGCGGAGGAGCCACCGTCATACTCGCCATGGGCGACGGACGGAGGGCGGCGGAGGCGATGGACAGGGAAATTAAAAATTGAGAATTGAGAATTAAAAAATGATAGTCCGCTGGAGGAGAAGATTGGCCATACGTACCAATCCCTTCGCTTGCGGACTATCATTTGTTAATTCTCAATTCTCAATTTTTAATTTCCCTCAGACTACCTTGTTGGTGGCGGGGTCGGGGAAGACGAGCGCGGGCGTGTACGTCCGTGCCTCCTCGGGATCCATCAGGGCGAAAGCCATGATGATGATGATGTCGCCGGGTTGCACCTTGCGGGCGGCGGCTCCGTTGAGGCAAATCTCGCCCGAGCCTCGCTTACCTTTTATGATATAGGTCTCGAAGCGTTCGCCGTTGTTGTTGTCGGCGATGTACACCTTCTCCCCGGGCACCATGCGGGCGGCGTCGAGCAGATCCTCGTCGATGGTGATGCTGCCCATATAGTTCAGATTCGCCTCCGTGACGCGAGCGCAATGAATTTTCGACTTCAATACTTCTATCATCATAAGGTATCCTCCTTATTTTATTAATCGCTAAACACTAATCACTAATTACTATACTTGATGTTGTCGATCAAGCGAACGTCTCCGCAGAATACCGCCACGCAGCCCACGGCGCGAGACGTATCTTCCCAGTTGGCGATGGGTTGGAGCGTGTCGCCGTCGACAATCTGGAAGTACTCCAACCGCAATCCCGGGGTGTCGGCTATGGCCGTGCGGACCATCTCGAGCGTCGCGCCCACGGTATGGGAGACCGCGAAGTTACGGCTTTTAAATAAGGTACGGGAAATATTTAAGGCTATTTCACGTTCGGAGGCCGACAGGCGGGTGTTGCGGCTGCTCATGGCCAGGCCGTCGGCCTCGCGCACGATGGGGCAGCCAATCACCTCGATGGGATAGTCCAGCTGCCGTGTCATGGCGCGCACGACGGCCAGCTGCTGGAAATCCTTCTCGCCGAAGTAGGCCCTGTCGGGACGCACGGCGTCGAACAGCTTGCTCACGATCTGGCACACGCCATTGAAATGTCCGGGGCGGAAAGCGCCCTCCATCACCGTGTCTAACGGGGCGAAGCTGAAGTTGCGGGTATCGGGTTCGGGGTACATCTCGCTCACCGAGGGGGTGAAGACGAGGGTGGCGCCGCACGCCTCGAGCAGGCGGCAGTCCGCCTCGAGCGTGCGAGGATATTTCGCCAGGTCGGTCGTGTCGTTGAACTGCGTAGGGTTCACGAAGACGCTCACCACGGTGGCGCCGTTCTCTTCCACGCTACGTCTAACCAATGAGGCATGCCCGTCGTGCAAGGCTCCCATGGTGGGCACCAATCCCACCGTTTTTCCCGAGGAACGCAGGGCGGACAATTCCGCCCGCAACGCCTCGATGGTATCTGCTATTTTCATTTCTGTCAATTTATAGACGCTTAGTTGTTTGCAAAAACTCTGCAAAATAAACTAATAATTGCCACATAAAGAAAAGAAAGCCTACTTAAACTCCCTTTTTTTTGCTATCTTTGCACATTATTACAGAGAATCATTCGTATTATGACAAAGGCGAACAAAGTATTATTCATTACTCAAGAAATAACACCTTACGTTCCTGAGACCGAGATGGCGTACGCCGGGAGGCATCTACCGCAAGCCATTCAGGACAAAGGCCGTGAAATAAGGACGTTCATGCCCAAATGGGGGACTGTGAACGAGCGGAGGAACCAACTCCACGAAGTGATTCGCCTTTCGGGTATGAACCTGATCATCGATGATACCGACCATCCCCTCATCATCAAGGTAGCTTCCATACAGTCGGCCCGCATGCAGGTGTACTTCATCGACAACGATGACTACTTCCAGAACCGCTTGCAGACGGCCGACGAGAACGGCGTGGAATATACGGACAACGACGAACGGGCCATTTTCTATGCCCGGGGCGTGCTGGAGACGGTGAAGAAGCTGCGCTGGTATCCCGACATTATACATTGCCACGGATGGGTCACCGCGTTGGCGCCGCTCTATATCAAGAAAGCCTATCGCGACGAACCGTCGTACCGCGGCTCGAAAGTCATCTTCTCGCTCTACGAGGACGACTTCAAGAGCACCTTCAGCGAGAACTTCGCCTCCAACCTGATGCTGAAGGGCATCGCCAAGAAGGACCTCACCACGCTGAAATCACCCATCAACTTCACCACCCTTTGCAAGCTGGCCGTGGATTATTCCGACGGAGTGATACAGAACAGCGAGCATGTGGACCAAGAGGTGATCGACTATGCCCGCTCGCTGGGCAAGCCCGTCATGGAATACACGCCTCCCGAACGCTACGCCGACGCCTGCAACGCGTTCTACGACCTGGTGTGGGAGCCGGACAAGAGCGGCGATAGCGAGGCCAGCGAATAGAACCAACCATCAACAATATAAAGAGATACATCTTTTTTTTATGAAAGCAAGATATGCCATACTGGCGCTCATCGCCCTCGCCTTCGCCGGCTGCGATGACAACACGGGAAAACTGGGCCTCGGAATGTTTCCGGGAAGCGACCAAGGCATCAACGGGAAATTGTCGGCATTCGACGTCACCACACGGTCGGTACACGCCGGAAAGATCTTCTCGAAGACCAATGTCGGATACGTAGGCAAATTCACCGACGACACGTTCGGCACCTACGACGCCGGCTTCCTGGCCGAGCTGAACTGCCCCGAGAACCTGACCCTCCCCGCACCTTACGAAGAGACCGAAAGCTCGGACGGCAAAGCGACCAAGGCCACCGGAACGCTGGTGACCGACTTCACCAACGCCGGGATGGACGAGAAAGCCAAGACCCGCTACGTGCTGGTGAGGGACAAGGACGGCAACCCGATAGGCAACTGCCAGATCAACCTCTACCTGTGGTACGACGCCTACTTCGGCGATTCGCTGGCGGCTTGCCGCCTCAGCATCTACGAGCTGAGCAAGGATCTCGACGAGCAGAGCGCGCATTATACCGACATCAACCCCGCGAACTATTACAATAAGGAGACCGACCTGCTGGGCAGCAAGGCATATACCGCCGTGGATCTCTCCGTGAGCGATTCCGTGCGCGCGCTAAGCTCGTACGTGCCCAGCGTAAGCCTCAGGCTGAGCAACGAGAAGGCCGAAGATCTGGGCGACCGCCTGTTCCAGTCGGCACTGGAGAATGGCTCGAACTTCTGGAAATACTTCCCCGAGGTGTTCAAGGGCATCTACGTGAAGAACGACTATGGCGACGGAACCGTGCTATACGTCAACCAGATACAGCTCGACATCGCCTTCGTGAAATACGCCACCGACAGCATCACCGGCGTGAAGCTGAAGACCACCACGGCAAAAGATTCGGTGCTGTATGGCGGGCGTAGCTTCAACGCCACTCGGGAGGTGATACAGGCCAACCAGCTGAAGAACGACCAGGAGGCCATACAGGCCTGTATCGACAACGACGGATGGACGTACCTGAAAAGCCCCGCCGGCATATTCACCGAGGCTTCGCTCCCCATCACCCAGATCGCCGAGAAGCTGAAGGGCGACACGCTCAACGCCGTGAAGCTGACTTTCCCCGCCTACTACGAGACGAACGGGCAGAAGTTTGGCATGACGGCTCCCACCAACGTGTTGTTGCTGAGGAAAAAAGACAAGGATACCTTCTTTGAGAAGAACGACGTGTACGACGGCGTGACTTCGTACGTCGCCCAGGCCTCGTCCACGGCGGCGACCCAATATTCGTTCGCCAACATCGCCGGATTGGTGACCAGCTGCCTCGGCGACGGGGAGCGGGAGGCGGCCGTGAAGAAACTGCAAGAAGAGGGGAGCATCACGCTGCAAGTCAGCGACGAGCATGGCAACGACGTCAACCAGACGGTGACCACCATCGAGGAGTGGGAGAAGTACAGCGACTGGAACAAGGTGGTGCTCATCCCCGTGCTCCTGACGTACGACACCTCCAACTCGCAAACTCCCACCGTGGTGAGCGTGCAGCACGACCTGAAGCCGGGATACGTCAAGCTGAAGGGCGGCAGCAAAGGTGCCCAGACCGACGGCGCGGGCAAGCCGCTCAACCCCGCCAACATGCTGAAGCTCGAGGTCATCTCGACCGATTTCGGGACGGCGACGAAGGCCGATGGACTTTAAGGAGTGATTGGCCGGTCCGTGAACATAATGCCCGCGCGCCATGTCTCCACGGTGCGCGGGCTAATTATGTTCACTAAGCGGCCCGTCCCCGGGTCACCGTTTTTTCGCGGGGGCTTTCTTGGGAGATTTATTCTCCGCGTCCGCGGCTTTCGCCGGGGCTTCCGCTTTCTTTTCCATCATCTTTTTGGCCTTTCCTTGCCATTTGGCGACCTCCTTCTCGAGGCCGGCGATTTCCTCGCCTTGGTTCTTGATGGTGGTGAGCAGGGAGTTCAGCTCCTCGTTGTCCATGTCCACCGGGTAGAGCGATTCGACCCGCTTCATGAAATCGCCGAGGATGTTCATGTAGTTGGTGAACGCGTCGTACGGTGAGTCGTAGATGCCGCGGTTCAGCGCGATGCCCGTATTCTTGGTGGTCATGAAGCGGAAGTTGTTGCTGGCCTGCAGGTAGTCCCAGTCCTGCTTGATGCGGCGGTCGTCGCAGAGGTGCACCCGCTCGGCCACGCTATACAGCTTGTTGAACGCCTCCCTTTGCATGACGTTTCCCAGCCAGCTGCTGGTGTCCCTCTCCTCGTCGGTCCAGGAGATGGGGTAGATGACGTCGAGGGGCGACACCGATTTCAGTTTCGACACGATCTCCGAGGGGGTGGAGAAAGTGATGCCCTTGGCCTTGGCGCAGGCGGGCAAGGCTTTCATGAACTCGAGGATGTTGGACGACAGCGGTTGCACCATGCCCAACGCCCCCAGCTCCATGAAGATGTTGATCACCTGCTCGTCGGTCGGCAGGGCGTCGATCCAGTCGATGTACTTGTCGGCGAAGAGCGGGTACTCCAGCCAGTCGGGGTTGGAGAAACGCAGGCTGATGTCGTCGGACAGCTTGAAGTCGCGCAGCAGCAGCTTGAGGCTGGGCGCCTGGTTGCAGTGGTAGAGGTAGTGCGGGCTTTTCCATCCCAGCACGTGCTTGGCACCCTCGGTCAGCATCCCCTTGAATCCCATGGAGGCCACCACCCCGCCGATGTCGTCGGAATAGATGAGGCTGGAGTTGCGGAACACCTTGGGTTCCTTGCCGAATAGTTGCTTGATCTTGGCCCGTTGCCTGAGCACCTCCTCGCGGAAGCAGTCTTCGTTGACCAACGACGACAGGCCATGCGAATAGGGTTCGCACAGGAACTCGCAGCAACCCGTGTCGTTGAGCTGGTGCAACAGGTCGACGACCGCCGGGGCGTTGATCTCGAGCAGCTCCAGCGCCACGCCCGAGACGGAGAGGGCGACCTTGAACGAGCCACCCGAATCCTTGGCCATCCCGATGAGCGTGTTGAGCGCGGGTATGTAGGAGCGTTCGGCCACGTCGTTCATGCTTGCCTCGTTGGCGTAGTCGTCATAATAATAATGATCGGTGCCGATGTCGAAGAAGCGGTAGCGTTTCAGGTGAATGATCTGGTGCATCTCAAAATAGAGGCAGATAGTTCTCATAGTTCTTATCCTTATTTTTTATTATTTACCATAGTTGTCAATAACTTCGTTGTAGATGCCGCGCACCTTCAGGCCCACGTTCTCCCAGGTGATCTGGTCGACCTCCGCCTTTCCCTCGTCGCGCAGGTACTCGTACATGGCGGGATAGGCGCAGATGGAGAAGATGGCGTCGGCCATGGCGTGTATGTCCCAGTAGTCGATCTTGATGCACTTGCTCAGGATCTCGGCGCATCCCGACTGTTTGGAGATGATGGTGGGCACGCTGCACTGCATGGCTTCCAGGGGCGATATGCCGAAAGGCTCGGAGACGGAGGGCATGATGTAGACATCGCTGGCCTTGAGCATCTCGTACACCTCCTTGCCCCGCATGAATCCGGGAAAGTGGAAGCGGTCGGCGATGCCCCGCGCGGCGGCCAGGCGGATCATCTGCTCCATCATGTCGCCGTTGCCGGCCATCACGAAGCGGACGTTGTGGGTGCGGTGGAGCACCATGGCGGCGGCCTCGACGAAGTACTCCGGCCCTTTCTGCATGGTGATGCGTCCCAGGAAGGTGACTACCTTCTCGTTGGGTTTCTTGTTGGGCACGATGTTCTGTATGTCTTCGTGCAGCGGGGCCACGGCGTTGTGTACCGTCGATACCTTGCGGGGATCCTGGTGGTATTTGTGGATCACCGTTTGCCGGGTCAGCTCGCTCACGCACATGATGTGGTCGGCGTTGTCCATGCCATTCTTCTCGATGGCATAGACGGTGGGGTTCACGTTGCCGCGGCTACGGTCGAAGTCGGTGGCGTGCACGTGTATGACGAGAGGCTTGCCCGACACCTGCTTGGCGTGTATGCCGGCGGGGTAGGTGAGCCAGTCGTGCGAGTGGATGATGTCGAACTCCTGTTGCCGTGCCACTACGCCGGCCACGATGGAGTAGTTGTTGATCTCCTCGTGCAGGTTGTCGGGGTAACGTCCCGAGAACTCGATGCATCCCAGGTCGTTGGTGTACAGGTATCGGAAGTCGGCATAGATATGGTCGCGCAAGTCGTAGTACAGCTGGGGATCCATATAGTTTCCCACCCTGCTTTTCACGTACTCCCAGTTGACGTCCTTCCACACCACCGGCGTGCTGTTCATGCCGATGATGCGCAGGAAGCTCTGGTCCTCGTCGCCCCATGGCTTGGGTATGCAGAAGGTGATCTCCATGTCGGGCTGCGTCGACATGCCTTTCGTCAGTCCGTAGCTGGCCGTTCCCAATCCTCCTAAGATATGCGGGGGAAACTCCCATCCGAACATTAATACTTTCATAAATGGTTTTTCTTTTTTCTTATTTAGATATACTTGGCCAGTAATTTCAGTATTCTCAGCACCTCGGCCACGTTCATGGCGAACGATATGGCTCCCCGTCCCTTGTAGGGCGGGTTGCCGTCGAACATCTCGGGCAGCGAGCTGACGCAGTGCAGGGTCAGCTCGTCTTCCAGCCCGATGAGTTCGCGCTGCACGAACGAGAGGCCGCTTGTCCGGTAAATGCGCAAGTACGCCTCGAAGTAGAATCCCATCAGCCAGGGCCAGGCCGTGCCTTGGTGGTAGGCGTAGTCGCGCCGCATGGGCGGCCCTTCGTAGTTGGGGTTGTACCCTCCGCTCTTGGGGCTTAGGCTGCGGATGCCCTTGGGCGTGAGCAGCTCGCGGGTCACCACGTCGAGCACCTGTTTCTTCTGCGCCTTGTCGAGTGGGGAGTAGTCGAGTGCCACGGCGAATATCATGTTGGGGCGTACGCTCCAGTCCATCATGTTGCCGTCCACGTAGTCGAGCAGGTAGCCGCTCTCGTTGCGGAACACCTCCACGAAGGAGCGTCCCGTCAGCTCGGCCTGCGCGTCGAGGGGGGCGGCCAGGGCGGCGTTGTCGCCTTCGCGCACGAGGTCGGCCACGAATCGGAGGGCGTTGTACCACAAGGCGTTGAACTCCACGATATATCCCGACCTCGGTGTCACCGGGCGCCCGTCCACGGTGGCGTTCATCCAGGTGATGGCTTTCTCCTTGCCGTTGGCGTAGAGCAGCCCGTTGGCGTGCGGGAAGAGGTTGGGGTGGTTGCCCGCCCGTATGTACTCCAGGATGTCGAGCAGCAGGGCTTCGTACTTCCGGCGGCACTGCTCGCGCGAGATCTCCTTGGCGTACTGTTGCAGCGCCCATACCGCCCAGAGCAGCACGTCGGGGTGCTCCATCTCGTGTATCTTGTATGTCAGGGGCTTTCCTTCCATGAATTGGCGGAGGGCCTTCTCGGCGGTGCCCATCACGCTGTCGAACATCTCCGGCTCGTCCACCGCCAGCGTCAGTCCCGGCAGCGACACGAAGAGGTCGCGCGCCCGGCACTTGAACCAGGGGTATCCGGCCAGCAGGTAGTGCTCGTCGTCTTGCAGGTTGTGGAACTGGTGGGCCGAGTTCTTCAGGCAGTGGTAGAAGCTGTCGCGCGGGGTGCGCGCGGCCACTTCCGTCTCGAAGGTCTGTTTCAGCCTCCGGGGGCTGACTTCCGAGATGCCGGCCGAGAAGACGATGCATTCGCCTTTCTTGATGTCCACCTCGAAGTAGCCGGGCACGTAGAGGTCCTCGTTGAAGTCGTATCCCCGCTCTTGCTCCTTGGAATACTCGATGCCGCGGTACCAGTCGGGCTGGAAGTGGAACTCGCACTTTTTGTTGAGCTGCATGTACAGCTCGGGGTAGCCGGGGTACATGCAGGTCTTGATGCCGTTCTCCACCGGTTGGTAGTCGCGGCTCGCTTGCGGGTTCTCGTGCGTGTACTCGCGTACGCTCCTGAAGGCCAGGAACGGGCGGAAGCGCAGGGTGGTGGGCGAGTGTGCCTCCACCAGCCTGTAACGTATCAAGATACGATTCTCATGGTGGACGAATATCTTTTCCTTGCGCAGGATAACGCCCCCCACCCGATAGGTGGTGGCGGGGATGTGCTCACAGTCGAACTCACGGATGTATTTATGCCCGTTGGGGCTGAAGTGTCCTCCCCGGTACTTGTGCAGTCCGAGGTTGAACTCCGCTCCGTGTTGTATCACTGTCTCGTCGAGCGACGATAACAGCACGTGATTCTCATCATCCAAGTTGGGTACCGGGATAACCAACAGGCCATGATATTTTCGTGTGTTACAATCGACAATCGTGGTGCAGTGATAGGCTCCCGCCTTGTTCGTCCGGAGGATCTCTCTTTGCAAGGATTCCTCCAGATTGGTCATGAGCGTCTTGTCAAATCGCAAATAACTCATAGCTTATGCTTCATTTAAAGTTAAGATTGCCCCAAATGTACGCTTTTTACATAAGAACGAAAACAAAACGGCTCTTTATTTTCACTTTCCACGCAAATCTTCCGCGCGAAGGGGCGTATCCTTGTCTTATCCGTGTCCAATAGAACAAAAACGAGGCTGTATCATAAGTGAAAGGTCCTATCAAAAAGAGAATATTTAGGCACGGATTACACGGATTACGCCGCGGTGTGTTTTGGAAGAGACTGCGTAATCCGTGTAATCCGTGCCTAAAAGAAAGCCACTCCGATTTATGATACAGCCTCGCCTCAATTCCCGTGGAGCGCCTCCACCAGCTGGGTGATGTTGGCGGTGAACAGGCGTACGGAGATGGCCAGCAGGATGATGCCGAAAAACTTGCGGATGATGTAGATGCCTCCCTTGCCGAGCAGGTGCTCCACCCAGCCGGTCATGCGGACCACGAAGTAGACGAAGAGCATGTTCAGCACCAGGGCGACGATGATGTTGATGCTGGCGTACTCGGCCCGCAGCGAGAGCAACGTGGTGAACGCCCCCGCGCCCGCCAGGAGCGGGAAGACGAGCGGTACCAGCGTGGCCTCCTTGATGGGGCCTTGGTTCTTGAAGATCTCCACGTCGAGAATCATCTCGAGCGACATGAGGAAGATGACGAACGCGCCGGCCACGGCGAACGACTCGATGTCGACATGGAACAGCTTCAGCATCATGTCGCCCGCGTAGAAGAACCCCACCAGCAACGCGAAGGAGATGATGGTGGCTTTCGTGGCGTTCACCTCTTTCCCTTTCTCCTTCAGGTTTATTATAATAGGTATAGAGCCGATGATGTCTATCACGGCGAAGAGCACGATGAACGCGCTCACCATCTGTGTCCAGTCAAAATACGAAAACCATTCGACGGTGCCGCCCACCGCCGAGTTCCATACATCCGCTATCCAGTCGACGCAACCGGCCCACCAGCTTCCCGAGTTGTAAGCGATAAACATTGTTCCTCCTTTTTTTGAAGTGCAAATATACTCTATTTTTATGCGCCAAACAATAAAAAAACAAAAAGAAGCGGGAGAAGACAGCCGGTAGCCTTCCTTTCTGCGTAATTTTGTGGCAAAATCATCCCAGAGAGTTACAGACAGAGAAGATATGGATACAATGTTTGATACCCTGTTGCAGTTGCCGCTGTTCCAAGGCATAAGCCACGAAGATCTTACAAGCATATTGGACAAAGTAAAGCTCCATTTTGCCCAACACAAGGGAGGCGAGACTTTCATCCCGGCCGGCCGCCCGTGCGACCGCCTCTGCTTCCTGATGAAAGGTGAGCTGATCGTCACCACCCGCTCCGACGAAGGGATCTTGACGCTTGTCGAGCGCGCCACGGCTCCCTACGTGGTGGAGCCTCATTCCCTTTTCGGCATGAGCACCCGCTACGTCGCCTCGTACACCGCGAGCGCGGAGGCGCACACGGTGAGCATCGACAAGGCGTACGTGATGGACTTGTTGTTGGGCTACGACATCTTCCGCCTCAACTACATGAACATCGTGAGCAACCGTGCGCAGGCCTTGCGCGCGCAAATCTGGCAGGAGCCCGCGGCGGGACTGAGGGAGCGGATCCTGGCCTTCTTCCTGTCGCGCTGCGAGAAGTCGGCGGGCGTCAAGGTTTTTAAGATCAAGATGGAGGATCTGGCCCATTACGTGGACGACACCCGCCTCAACACTTCCCGCATCCTCAACGCCATGCAGGCCGAGGGATTGCTCGAGCTGCGCCGCAAAGAGATCGTGATTCCGGAGATACGCCTGCTCGCCGCCATTCCCACCCGATAGATTCTACCGAAACCCCGGCACACCGTATCCGCCGTCATTCGGTTCCCGAGGGAAGCCGGATACGGTGTTTATTTGCCCGATAGGTTTCTGGAGAAGCTCCAGCGCGGCGTTTATTTTCCCATTCATTTTTTGATGGCTCCACAAACACCGTTTATTTCTCCATTCGGTTTTCGGTGGGGGCCAAGTACACTGTTTATTTCCCCATCCGTTTTTGGTTGGCCCCACAAACACCGTTTATTTCTCCATCCGTTTTTGGTTGGCTCCACAAACACTGTTTATTTGCCCATCCTTTTTTTAGGGAAGCAAATACACACTGTTTATGGGCTTATCCGATTCCGATTGTAGAAATAAACACCGTTTATCGGACCATTTATTTTCCCGCGGAGCGAATATACACCGTTTATTTGCCCATCCATTTTTGGTTGGGCAAATAAACGGCGTTTGTGGAGCCATCCGGTTTTGGTCGGGGAAATAAACGGTGTATGTGGGAAGCGATGATTTTCGGGCGGGGGTCGGGACGGGTGTCGGTATTCCCGTTCATTTATGGGGATGATGAGAAATGTAGAGCTGGCGTCGACAATAAGGCCGTATCATATAAATGCGATGAATTATTATTCATAATAAAAACATTTTGGAAGGATATGGTGTTCTATCTATATAATCAAAGCCCAATGATCGAACCATCTTCTTTTTTATGAAGACGCTAAAATATAGGAAACCAATGAGGAAGGACAGATTTCTGTTCCACGCGTCCTTTCTTGTCCCAGGCAGCATCCTCCCATCGAGAACGCGCGAGATGGGGGGCCTCTTGCCGCTACCGGTAGCCAATCAAAACTTGAATAGATATGGAAAGCTCAATGATCCTGAAACGGGCCGCGTGCTGGATAGCGTCCATCACGGCTTGCGCGTTCACGCACGCGCAGATTCCCGGGCCGCCCGCCAACCTGCAAAGTCCCAACGTGGCGAGCCTGGGACTGTACGGGGACATTCCCGTCTCGCTGTTCACGGGGACTCCCTCGATAGAGATCCCGCTGTACACCATAGAGGGAATCGGTTTGAAAATTCCTCTGTCGCTCACCTATCACTCTGCGGGCATCCGTCCTGACCAGCATCCCGGATGGGTGGGGATGGGATGGACGCTACAGGCCGGCGGGGCGATCTACAGGGAAGTGAGGGACATGATGGATGAGTACGACAGCCCGAATGTCTCTTTTGGGGCAAGAAACGGCTATTATTTCCATCACTCTGTGCTGAACACGGTGCGATGGAATGACAGGGGCTACCTGCGGAGCATAGCCCAAGACGATGAGTCCTTTCTCGACACCGAACCCGATGAGTTCTCTTTCAGCTTCCTTGATTATAACGGAAAGTTTTATCTTGACCATCTCGGCAATTGGCAAGTGCAGTGCGACAGGCCCCTACGGGTAGTGTTCGACGGCACTTTCTCGGACATGCCGCTCGATATGGTGTACGGCACTACGTATTTCGATAGAGGGTGGACGGTGAAGCCGTTCAGTGGCTTTACCCTCATCGGGGAAGATGGGACGAACTACGTGTTTGGTGGCACGGACACCTCCATCGAGTATTCAGTAGGGTTTTATCAGCAAATCAGCGAGCTTTGGACGGCGAGCGCCTGGTACCTGACAAAGATCGTCTCTCCCAGGGGGGATGAAATCTCATTCACTTACCAGAGGGGTAATTTCGTCAACCAGATGTACCTGTCGGTTCGCAATATCCTCTATAAGAGCACTGAAAGCGAGGAACCCGGCGTATTCAAGGATATCTATAATTGTCCTCCCGTTTTCGAGTACACCTCCATCCCCGCCGGTTATAGCGGCAAATTGCTATCACCGGTATATCTGGAAAGCATCTCCACTCCTGTTTGCTGCGTGGCTTTCGACAAAAGCATTAGCGATGAACTTCGTTACCCGTTGGACGTCTATGCGATTAAATACAGGCAATGGTATGACTATGGCAGATTCTATCCTTTTTTGTATTTCTTGAAATCGGATGATTTGGATTTTCCCGCTTGCCTGGAGAACCTGCGATGGTACAGATTGGACAACATGATCGTCCAGGGCAGTGATGGACAGGAGGTGAAAAGATTCCGTTTCGAATATACCAACTCCTCTTCGCAAAGGCTGACGTTATCTTCCGTGCACGAAGTGGCGGGGCAAGTCTCCAAGACGCACGCGTTCGAATACAACGAACCCGAGCGCCTGCCTCGTTACCTGTCTAACCAAGTGGACCATTGGGGCTTTTATAATGGGAGAACGGCGGACGACATATTCGATCCCGTCCATTATCACGAACAACGGGAGCCTAACGCCGTTTATTCGCAATACGGAGTGCTTAACAAGATCTCATATCCCACAGGAGGATATACCCGCTTGGTCTTTGAATCGCATTCCTATCGGAAAAAGCTGAAAGTCAGGAGATGGGAAGCCTGTGATAGCTTGCCTTACAACAAGAGTGCCGGTGGGTTGCGCATAAAGAGGATCGTGCAAAGCCCGACCGGAAGACCCGCTGACGAGTTCGTGGAGAAGGAATATTACTACGTGACCGATTATCCAGCGAACAAAGGCAAGGCGGGCGCGTCCAGCGGCGTGCTTGGTGGCGAGACCATGTACGGTTTCTCATATATGGCTTACGCATTTAACCTCAACGACACGAGGACATTGACGAGTGTCTTCTCTTCCCAGTCCGTCCTGCCCGCTTGCCACAATGCGCAAGGGAGCCATATCGGATATAGCGAAGTTGTAGAGAAACGTGCGGACGGTTCTTTCGTCCGCAACCTGTTCACCAACTTCGACAACGGCCATCCGGATGAACCGGCCGACGCTATCATCCAGGAAAGCCGCACGCCTTACGAGCCGTACGCCTCGCGATCCATGGAGCGAGGAAAACCAATCTTGACGGAAGAGTATTCCGCAACCGGAATCTTGAAGCGAGTGCGGGAGTTCCTGTATGAACGCTCGTCAAGCCAATACGTCCGCGCCATGAGTGCCCGTTATGAAAATATCTGCCCTGAAGTCTCCGTATCCTATGACGAAGGTTCGTCTTACAAAATTTACACTTACTCCTACCGTCTCAAGGAGGAGACCGAAAAAGTCTATGGGGATCGGCTGTCGATCCCCGTATCCACCACCAAGGCGTACGTCTACAACCCCTACGGATTGGTCCGGAAAGTTTCCCAAACGGTGAACGGAGGTACGAGAACCGTCCTGTACAAACGTCCGGACGAATTCGCCTCGGGAGCTTATCCCTCCATGATCCAAGCCGGGGTGTTGTCTCCCGTGGTGGAGGAGGTTACCTCTTTCACTTCCTTGACGGGAAGTGCCCGGGAAATTCGGCAGGTCCGTACTGACTTTGCCGTCAGCTATCCTAAGACAGGAGTGATGGTGTATGCCGTAGCGTCGGTAAAGGAGAAAGTGGGTTCATCTCTCTGGAGGACCAAGTACGCTTGTACCCATCATGACTCCCACGGCAATCCGCTTCTCGTTTACAGGGATGGCGTTTACACGGTTTATCTTTGGACGTACGCCGCCCATTACCTCATCGCCGAAATCCAGATAGGAAGCGACTTCGGCGCCTACACTTACGACGAGGTGGAGGAGGCCGTGAAGTCTGCTTACTTCGTGGACAGCCTGGAAGCCTTGTCTCTATCAAATGGCATCAACAGGGAGAAAGTAAGAAGTTTACGTAGCGCTCTTCCGAAAGCCCTTATACGGACTTATTCGTATAAGCCTCTCGTGGGAATGACCAGCGAAATCGCCCCCGACGGCACAGGCACTCATTATGAATATGATGGATTCGGACGCCTGTCGGGCATCTACATCCTCAATGAGGATAAGAAAGAGTATCTGGACAAGTATCAATATGGTTATGCGGGACCTTTCAGCGATACCGGGAAATAAAAGCAAGAACGACCCAATGAATCCACATGTTATGAGAAATAATGTAGCGCATATGGTCGCTATCCTGTGCCTCACATTCCAATCGCGAGCCATGGGGCAAGTGAAACCGAGGCCTGTCCCTCCCACAAGATGTGACGATATGGGACGGCCGCGGTGGGTCTATATTAAGGATGCCGCTGGCGTGCGCCAACATGATAGCGGCTATAAGTACCAATACAAAAACCAATAAATGCTCGATGTTAGTTATGAAACGGACACTATTTACTGTCTTTCTCGTTCTTGGCATGATAGCGGGAACAAGGGCGCAAACGAAAGGGAACCCCGTCGCGGCAGGTAGTTACGATGCCTCCTTCTCGAAAAGCGTCACGGTTACCACCGTGCGCGATTCGGAGAATCTGGGTTGTGATTGCGGAGAATTCAAGGGATGGATCAGGTTTTCCACAACTAAACAAATGGATATATCGATCTCTCTAAGTAGTAGTATGATGAGGCCCAAACAGATTCATCTTTTGACAAGTAGCTTTAACATTATTCAAAGCACCGACACTGACGAGTTGCGGGAGAAGGTCTTGAATATTCGTTTAAATGCCGGCGATTACTATATCGTGGCCGAATATTGCATGGGATCGTCAACCCTTAGTGTCACCATCGCGGGTACCGTGGTGGTGGTCCCAAAGCCGGACCCTGAACCTCCCGTGACAGAAGATCCCGACCCTCCCGTAATAGAGGAACCGGAGCCTGACCCTCCCATAATAGAGGATCCAGAGCCTCCCATCGTTACTATCCCAGATAGCGTTCCCTCGGTCAATTCCCATTATTCTTCCCAAAATTACATATATCATCACGAGTTCACCCATGAGGACGGCATGGCTTACCGTCAGGACATGTCTTTCTACGACGGCTTCGGCCGCCTTGAGGAGACCGTACAGATGTATGTTGTTCCCGCCAACAGCAATATCGTCTCTTACCAAGGGTACGACAAAATGGGCCGCCCATCCCATACTTGGCTACCCGTGGTGGCTCCCATGACGTACGGCTTTTTCGTCCCACTTGAGACTGTCCGTTCGGAGGTGCCCCGTACGTACGACGACGTAGAGCCTTGCTCTCTGACCATCTATGATGGATCGCCTTTGAATCGTACGTTTGAGCAGTATGGACCGGGACAGGCTTGGCACGAGAACCATAAAAGGGTGAGGACTTCTTATTTGGTAAATGTCGCAGGGAACGACACGCTGAATTGCGTCCTTTACCAATCGGGTTCGTTTTTGCCCGCCACGGACACCATAGTCACCATCGCGAACGCCGGAAATTACGTCACGGCGCAGCTTAACGTCGTCCGCATGGAGGATGAGGACGGCAACGTCTCTTTCGAGTTCAAGGACAAGATGGGGAGGACGCTCCTCAATCGGGCCCTTAATTCCATGAATGGCAAGAGGGAATTATTCGACACTTATCATATATATGACGAGTTTGAGAACAAAGTGGCGGTACTCCCACCCGAGGCTTCCGACCGGATGAAGTCGGTCGGCACGTGGACGAATGCCAATTCAGCCGCGTTGCGCGATTACGCCTACCTCTATCTTTACGATGGAGGTTCACGCCTGATAGGCAAGCGCCAGCCGGGAACGGATTGGACCTATTATATCTATGATGACGCTGATCGGCTGGTATTCACGCAAGATGGCAACTTGCGGCGAAAGGGGAAATGGCTCTACGCCTTGCCTGACCCCTTCGGCAGGGAGTGCGTGACGGGAATCTGCGCCAATGATCTCAACCCGTTCGATGCCACTTCTTTCCCCTCCGTCGTGAAAGTGTCGAGAGAGGGCTCGGCGACTTCGGCACCCATCGGACATGGTTATTATCTGGATGGCGTGACGCTCGCTTCGCCCGTCTTCCTGAACGTGAAGTATTACGACACCTATCCTTCCTTCGGGAAAGGTGAACTTCCCGATGGCTTTTCGCATTATTTCGATTGGTCGGCGGCGATATACGACGGGTTCGGGCGACAATATGGGGGATTTAGCTACGCGTTTCACGGACAGCTCACAAGCGAAAAGACCGCTCGAATCAGTGTTGCCGAAGCCGATAGTGTCACGGGTTACGATTACACCTTTACCTATTACGACTACCGGCATCGTCCGACCCAAATCCACGAGAGCAATCCGAGAGGGAGCAGTGCGACTTATTTCGCCTACAACTTCGTTGGCGAGCCGACAAAGATGAAACGCGTCCATTTCGCCAACAACAAGCCCACCGTGACGGAACTGTACACCTATACGTACGATGCCTATATGCGCCCGCTTTCCACCACGCATCAATTGGATAGCCTGCCCCCCGTCGTTATCGTCGACAACGTCTACGACATTCTCGGTCGTCTGAAGTCCAACAAACGGAACGGCAACGCCAACCTCCGCACGGACTACACCTATAATATAAGATCATGGATAAAAAACATAACAGGCCCGCTGTTCAGCCAGACGCTGTACTACAACGACGCCCGCCCGGATGGGTCGAACAATCCTCACTACAACGGCAACATCTCCGCCATGGACTGGCAGGTGACGCATACTGGGGACAACAAGCGGCGAGGTTACAACTTCACGTACGACAACCTCTCCCGCCTGACGGCGGCCGACTACCGCGAAGCGGGAACGTCAAGCGAGAAATTCAGCGCCGCATACTCCTACGACATGCATGGCAACATCCTGAGCCTGCAACGTCACGGAAACAAAGGCCCCGCCGCGTATGACCTCGTGGATAACGTCACCTTCACCTACGTCGGCAACCAGCTCGTGAAAGCGACCGATACGGGCGAGGCGGCGAATAACTCCTTCTCCCATGACTTCATGGACGGGGCGGACATCGATGTCGAATACGCCTACGACGCCAACGGCAACATGACCATGAACGCCAACAATGGAATTTATTCCATTGCCTACAACCTCCTGAATCTCCCGGAAAAGATTACCTTTGCGGAACCGGGCGTTTTCAACGAGTACGTCTACTCGGCCGACGGGACGAAGCTCTCCGTCCTCCACAAGAAGGCGAGCTCCGAGGAACGTACCGATTATGTCGGCAATATGATCTACAAAAACGATTCATTGGACATGATTCTCGTGGACGGCGGCTACATCAAGAACGGCCAGTACCACTTCTACCTCCAGGACCACCTGGGGAGCAACCGCGTGGTAGCCGACGCGAACGGCAACATCATCCAGGCCAACCATTACTACCCTTACGGCGCCCCCTTCGCCGAGAGCTACTCTTCCGACATCCAGAAATACAAGTACATCGGCAAGGAGTACGACACGGATAACGGCCTGGACTGGTACGACGTGGAAGCCCGCATGATGGACGGCCTGCGGTTCACGACGATGGATCCGCTGGCGGAGAAGTATTA
>JAISIZ010000078.1 GCA_031261785.1 Mediterranea sp. (in: CFB group bacteria) | reverse complement strand
CGGATGTACGACGGCTACCACTTCCTGGAGGATACCGAAGGCGTTTACAATCCCTTCAGCGTACTGAATACTTTCGCGAAACGGAGATACGCGTATTACTGGTCCCATACCGGTACCCCCACGTTCTTAGTCAATCTCGTCAAGGCGAAAGGCGTGAAGGTCCCCAGCCTGGAGAACGACATCCCCGCCTCGCAAGACGCCTTTACCGACTACCGCGCGGGCGATGACAACCTCATCCCCTTCATGTACCAGAGCGGATACCTCACCATCAAGGACTACAACCCGGCCATCGGCCTGTACACGCTTGGCTTCCCCAACGAGGAGGTCCGCGTCGCTTTCCTGAAAGCCCTGCTTCCGCTCTATCTTCCCCGGGGCAACGACCAGCAATTCGAATCGAAACTCTTCCTGCAAGACCTCTACCGTGGCGAGGTCGACGCTTTCATGACCCGCCTGCAAGCCTTCCTCGCCGACATCCCCTACGGCCAGGAGGAGAAGTCGGAGAACTACTACCAGACGGCGCTCTACATGCTCTTCACCCTCATCGGCGAATACGCCCGCATGGAGCGGCAGACGGCCAAGGGCCGGGCCGACCTCGTGGTGGAGATCGCCGGCACCGTCTACGTCTTCGAGTTCAAGATGATTGGCTACGGCACGGCCGCCGACGCGTTGCGGCAAATCGACGAGAAAGGATACCTCATCCCCTACAACGCCAGCGGCAAGCGATTGGTGAAGATCGGCGCCGCCTTCAGCAAGGAGACCCGTACGCTGGGCGAGTGGTTAGTGGCGCGGCACGCCGATCACGATTGACCCGACGTCGGTTAATCAATAGCCTAAGTTTCCCATCTTCCCGACACTGGCCGCGACACCCGCACGGACAGCGATGCTTGGACATGGCGGCAGACCCGCCATTTCCCCAAGCATCACTCACTTGGCGGCAGACCCGCGAGGTGGTAACTCTGAGTCCTCCCTTCCAGCGGAGGGGAGGACGTAGGAATAGACGTGCCAACCATTACGACTATTCTTCGTGCTCGAGGCTTCATTCTCCATTCTTCGTGCTTCATTCTTTGTCCCTCCCCTCCGCCCTCCGGGCACCTCCCCTCCGCTGGAAGGGAGGACTTGGGAATAGACTTGCCAACCATTACGACTATTCTTCGTGCTCGAGGCTTCATTCTTCATTCTTCGTGCTTCATTCTTCGTGCTTCATTCTTTGTCCCTCCCCTCCGCCCTCCGGGCAGAGGCTGTATCATAAAATCGGAGCGGCTTTCTTTTAGGCACGGATTACACGGATTACGCAGTCTCTTCCAGAACACATCGCAGTGAAATCCGTGTAATCCGTGCCTAAATATTCTCTTTTTGATAGGACTTTTCACTTATGATACAGCCTCACTTTGGGATAGACTTGCCAACCATTACGACTATTCTTCATGCGCGCTTTGTTAGCATGAAGATAAAATCCTCATAAATGAGGATTGCCTGCCACCGATGGCGGGCGTACCTTTGTGCCGGCTATTTAATAAACTCTAACGTTATGCTAAAAAGGATTCTCGCGCTGGGGAGCGTGTTCTTCCCGCTATTGGTACGGGCTGTAGCGATAGACACGCTCGCGTACGCTTATACCGACCCTGGGGACACTCTCCATTACAAGCAAGTCGACCTCTCGGAAGTGGTGGTAACAGGCTTCAAGCAAGACAAATTGCTGGACGAGCCATTGTCGGCTTCCTCGCTGAACAGCCGTTACCTCCGCGAGGGACAGATACAGAGCGTGAAAGAGCTGAGCGCGGTGCTGCCCAACTTTTTCATGCCCGACTACGGCTCGCGCCAGACGTCGCCTATATATATAAGAGGTATAGGATCGAGAGTCAACGCGCCGTCGGTAGGCTTCTATGTCGACGGCGTGCCACGGTTCGAACGGTCGGCGCTCGACATCGACCTGTCCGACATCAGCAACGTGGAGGTGCTACGCGGCCCGCAGGGAACGCTTTACGGGCGCAACGCCATAGGCGGTATCATCAACGTCTATACGCACTCTCCACTCGATTTCCAGCAGACACGCCTCAGCGCCGGCTACGGCAGCCGCGACGACGTGCGGGTATCGGCCTCCAACTACACCCGGGTGTCCGACCGCTTCGGCTTTTCCGCCCGAGGCAACTACCACCATAACGACGGCTTCTTCACCAACATCTACACCGGCAAGAAGTCCGACAACATGAACGAAGGTACGGGCGCCCTGTCGCTGGTATGGAAGCCCGGAAGCCGCTGGATGGCCCGCCTCAACGCGTCGGTGGACTACAGCGACCAGGGCGGTTACCCCTACGGCAAGTACGACGAGGCGACGGGGCACACCGATCCGGTGAATTACAACGCGTACAGCTCGTACCGCCGGGCCATCGTGACCTCGGGGCTGAACCTGCGCTATACCGACAGTCGCGTCAGCCTGAACAGCCAGACAGCCTACCAGTACATCAGCGACAAGCAGGACATCGACCAGGATTTCACGCCCGAGAGCAAGACGTTCATCATACAGCGCCTCAAACAGCACCTGGCCAGCCAGGAGTTCACCCTCAAGTCGACGACGCGAAGCCGTTACCAGCACATCACGGGCGCATTCCTCTTCTACCAGGATATCGACAAGGACGTGACCAACCAGACCGCCGGCACCCTCAAGCAGTACGCCATACCTACATACGGGCTGGCCCTCTACCACCAGTCGTCGCTACGTGTCGCCAATCCACTCTCCATCCTGCTGGGCCTGCGTTACGATTACGAGCACGCCCGCGAACGATATGCCGACAGCCGGTTGAGCTTCAGCCAGTTCACTCCCAAGCTGACACTGCAATATCATCTCCCCGCCGACGGGCAGATCTACGCTGCCGTGGCGAGGGGCTACAAGGCGGGAGGCTTCAACACCGCTTTCGACACCGGGGACGAGAGCACCCGAACCTTCAAGCCCGAGTACAACTGGAACTACGAGATAGGTGCCAAACTGACGGCATTCGACGGCCGCCTCTCGGCGCAGATGGCTCTTTTCTACATCGACTGGAGGCACCAGCAGGTTCCACTCTACATCCCCGGCGTGGGCAACGTGCAGCGCAACGCCGGGCACTCGGAGAGCAAAGGAGGCGAGCTGACCGTGCAGTATCGTCCCGTGGAGAACCTCCGCATCGGCCTGAACTACGGATACACTTACGCCCGTTTCCTGGACTACAAGAAAGACGACCGGACCGACTACTCGCGCCACTTCATCCCCCTGGTGCCCCGACAGACGCTGGCCGCGGACGCCGCCTATTCGTGGGAACGTCCCTGCCGCGCCATCGACCGCCTTACCCTGAGCGGACTGCTCACGGCGGCCGGCCCCATCTACTGGGCCGAGGACAATGCGGTGAAGCAACCCTTCTACGCCATGCTCAACCTCAAACTCTCGATCACCAAGTCGCGCTTCACCTGGGAGCTATGGACGAAAAACCTCACCAACACCCACTACCACACCTATTACTTTAAGCTGGGAAGCGACGGCTTCGCGCAACGGGGCAAGCCGGTGACGGTGGGGACGGCGTTCGTGGTCACTCTTTGAATTAAAAATTAAAAATTGAGAATTAAAAAATAAATGATGAAGGATGAGGAGTTGGAAATAGGGACGCACGGGACGGAGGAGACGAGGGGGGCCGGGACGAGAGGGGCGGACAAGGTGATGAACCTGGGGACGTTCTTCTTCCTCTATATCGCGCAGAGCATACCGTCGTCGTTTTTCTCCACCGCCATACAGGTGATGATGCGGCAGGCCGATTACTCACTGTGGAGCATCGCGCTGTTCCAATTAGTCAAGCTGCCGTGGATACTGAAATTCGCCTGGGCACCTTACGTGGACAGGCATTGCCTTACCGTGCGCGATTATAAGCGAACCATACTTACCTCCGAGGGCGTGTACGCGTTGCTCATCCTCATGGTGGGCATGCTCCGGTTGGAGAGCGACATCTACCTCATCGCCGTGCTGGTGATTCTCTCGCTTACGGCCTCGGCCACGCAGGACATCGCCACCGACGCGTTGGCGGCACTGTCGTTCAAGCGCAGGGACAAGAGCGTGATCAACTCCATACAGGCCATGGGGCGCTTCGGCGGCACGTTGGTAGGTAGTGGCGTGCTGCTGATGCTGCTCAAAAGCTATGGCTGGCAGACGGTAGTGCCCCTGCTCGCTGTCTTCGTGCTGCTGGCACTCGTGCCGCTGTCGCTGAACCGGCGTCTCACCATCGCTCCCAAGCAACCGAGCCAGCGGGCGCGACCAGCCGATTTCGCCTATTTCTTCACTCAGCGCTCCATCTGGCCGCAGATAGGCTTCCTCGTGCTCTATCTCGCCGGCATCACCGGCACTCTATCCGTGCTTCGGCCTTGGATGGTCGACATGGGCTATGGCATGAAAACTATCGGCTTCCTGAATATGCTGGGCACGGGGACAGCGTTCGCCATCTCGTTTCCCATAGGAATCTTCGTGCGGCGCATAGGGCGACGGAGAGCGCGGATAGGTTTCGCCTGCTTCACTTCCTGCGCGTTGGCTTACTTTCTCGCGTTGTCGACGCTGCCACACCACCCCGGGCTGATACCGGTCGGCACGGGCTACGTGTTGCTGTGGTGCGCCTACGGCATGTCGTCGGTAGTGGTCAATACCACCGCCATGGACTGCGTGAGACCGGGACGCGAGGGGACCGACTTCACCGTGCAGACCGTCATCACTCACGTCATCGGCATGCTCGTGGCGTTGCTCTGCGGACATGTGGGCGACAAGATCGGCTTCTCGGGACTGTTCACCTTCTTGTTGGCACTGTCGGGCTGCTCCATCATTTACATCCTCTACTTCTTCCGCCAGCCGAAAGCGGAGCCTGAGACAAAGACTGGCGACACATTAAAACATCCAAAGTCATGATGAATACCGAATTGTTCAGCAAGTACAACGTGCCCGTGCCGCGCTACACCAGCTATCCGCCGGCCAACTACTTCCACGGGTTTGGCAACGAGGCTTACCGCGAGGCCGTGAGACAATCCAACGAGGCACGCGACAACCACCTCTCGTTCTACCTCCATATCCCTTTCTGCCACCACCTCTGCCACTACTGCGGATGCAATTCCTACCCCATGCCGCGCCCCGAGGTGGTGGACGAGTACGTGAGGGCGCTCCATCGCGAGATCGATCTTGTGCTACCGCTGCTCGACAGCCATCGCCTCATCGCCCAGATCCATTACGGCGGAGGAAGTCCCACCGCCCTTCCCCCGCGCCATATACGTTCGCTGAACGAGCGGTTGCTCTCCGCCTTCGGCACTATCGACGCCCCCGAGGTCGCTATCGAGTGCCACCCCGGCTACCTGAGCGCCGCCGACTGGCAGGAGCTGACCCGTTGCGGATTCAACCGTTATAGCATCGGCGTGCAGGATTTCGACACGACGGTGCTGAAGATGGTGGGCCGACGTCCCTCCCTTTTGCCCATGGAGGAGATTTTCGGCCTGCTTCGCCAGGCGGGTGCCCGCATCAACCTCGACCTGCTCTACGGATTGCCGCGGCAGACAGCCGAATCCTTCGCCCGGAGCGTCCGCCAGGCCATCGCCCTACGACCCGATCGCGTCGTCACCTTTAGCTACGCCCACGTGCCGTGGGTCAACTCCCGCCAACTCATCCTCGAAAAGGCCGGACTGCCCGACGGCGACGAGAAGAGCCGGATGTTCGTCCGCGCCTCCGCGCTGCTCCGGGAGGCCGGTTATGTACGCGTCGGCATGGATCACTTCGTGCTGCCCGACGACGAGCTGAACGTCGCCCTGCGCACCCATCGGCTGCATCGCAACTTCCAGGGGTACTGCACCCGCCGCACCACGGCGCAGGTGTACGCTTTTGGCGTGACGGGTATCAGTCAGCTCGACACCGCCTATATGCAGAACACCAAGATGATCGACGAGTACATAGACAGCCTTCTCAACCACGGGGAGCTATGCGTCAAGAAAGGCTATACGCTAAGTCCCGACGAACGCGCTATCCGCGAGGTCGTCGAGACGTTGATGTGCAACTATCGTATCGACTGGAACGAACTCGCCCGGCGGCTCGCCCTCGACGCCAGTACGCTGAAAAGCGCTACCGCCTACGACGAGCGGCGACTGGCCGACCTTCAGCTCGACGGCCTTATCGACTTCGACGCCGATACCCTGAGCGTGACACCCGCCGGACAACCCTTCGTGCGCAACGTGGCGGCGGCGCTCGACCCGCTGATGAGGGATAACCGGCTGTCGTTCTCCAAACCCTTATAATCCATCACACACAACATTATGAACCAGCGAATCATCGTGATAGGTGCCGGACTGACCGGCCTCACCACCGCCTACCTCCTCCGCCAGCGCGGACACGACGTGACGGTGGTGGAACGGCAACCCCGCATAGGCGGACAGATACAAACTCATGTCGAGGGTGACTTCGTGTTCGAGAGCGGACCGAATACCGGCGTGGTGTCGTACCCCGAAGTGGCGGAGCTGTTCACCTCCCTCGCCCCGCACTGCGAGCTGGAGACGGCACGGGAGGCGGCCGCCAGACGCCTCATCTGGAAAGGCGACCGCTTCCGGGCGTTGCCATCGGGCTTGCTGTCGGCTATCTTCACCCCGCTCTTCACCCTGCCCGACAAAATTCGCATACTCGGCGAGCCGTGGAGACCGCGAGGCACCGATCCCGACGAATCGGTAGGCTGTCTGGCTCGCCGACGCTTGGGACGCTCGTTTGTCGACTATGCCGTCGACCCCTTCCTCTCGGGTGTGTACGCCGGCGACCCCGACACGCTTATCACCCGCTACGCCCTGCCCAAGCTCTACCAATTGGAGCAGGAGCACGGCAGCTTCGTGCGAGGCGCCATCGCCAAGGCCAAGCAGCCCAAGAGCGAACGCGATCGCCTCGCCACCAAGAACGTGTTCTCAGCCCGCGGCGGACTGGGCCAATTGGTAGAGGCGTTGGCCGATGGCATCGGACGGCAACGCATCGTGACCGGAGCCAACGACGTACGTGTCGTGCCCGCGCTGGACACAGCCGCCAATGCCCGCTGGACGGTGCGCTACACCCTCGACGGACAGCCTCGCCAGGCGGACGCCGACACGGTGATCACCACCGTCGGGGCCTACGCCTTACCCACGCTTCTGCCCTTCGTGCCCGAAGCGTTGACACGGCGGATAAGCGACCTTCGCTACGCCCCCGTGATGCAAGTCAGCGTTGGTCTGCGCGACACCCGCGGGCACGACTTCCTCGCTTTCGGCGGACTGGTACCTACCCGCGAACGGCAGTCCGTACTCGGCATCCTCTTTCCCTCGGCCTGCTTCACCGGACGCGCTCCGCGGGGAGGCGCGCTCTTCTCTTACTTCATCGGCGGCATGAAGCATCCCGAACTCCTGCGCCTCACCGACGACGAGGTCGCCGAGCTGGCGCGACAGACGCTCCACACCATGCTCCACTATCCCGAAGACACAAAGCCCGATCTGGTCCGCGTCTTCCGCCACCCCCAGGCCATCCCGCAATACGAGCTGAGCAGCGGCGTCCGCCTCGACACCATCGACCAGCTGCAACGGCGGCACCCCGGACTCATCCTGGCGGGCAACATCAAGGGGGGCATCGGTATGGCCGACCGCATCCGCCAGGCTACGGAGATAGCGAACACGTTGATGTAGGCGAATCTTCGCTGATCCGCGAAGATCTCACGCACCGCATGGAGGTTTCGCGAGATCGACAAATTTCAATCGAGGATTCGCGAGAAACGAAAAGCCCGGGCTTTTGTAATCACATTTCGGGAATGGAGAAAAAAGCCCGGGCTTCTCGTCTCATGCGGATTTACATAAAGCTTTCGCGTCTCCGGAATAGGAGCTTGCTGACACTTCTTCGAAGGGTGAGAAAAAATAGGTGGCGCATTGACGAAGTCAGGAAAAGGCTGAGACTACTTAACGCAGCGGACGGGACATGCCACATCTCGACCAGCATCAACTGAAAAATTGGTGCCATTTGGATCCCCCGCCGCACGTAGCCGTATGAAGGCCGCTTGATCATTGAGTAACGATGAAGACCCAGTCCAGTAATCTCCGGCAATTCCGGGATCAGGCAGAATAATAAACCCACCCCCCAATCCCCCGAGAGTGGTTTGCTGTACAGGAGGCAGAGCTACCCTCTGCCCCCACTTGGTCTTAAGCATAAACATGTTATCAGGATCGAGTTCAAATTTACCCGAGCTCGAAATTTCATCATTATCAGGGGTAACAGAGGACCAAGTATTTTCATTGGATATCCACCATCCCTCTCCTGTAGGTTCAGTATCTACTAAGACAATATTATCAGTTTGATTTCCTGGATTATATTCCTGTTTAGTTGGCATACGCCATACTCCATGGGTAATGTACGCACAAATATCGCCATACCAAGTTCCAGAATCCAGAATAGCCTTGCGAGGAAGGACCGATCCGTCTGCGGGAACAAGCGTCTCTGGAATATAAGGAATAGCAGTCCACACAGACGTAGTAGGCCTTACCTTCGAATAGCTCGCGTTATATCCGGCAGTTGTTGTTGACGGAACATAAACGTATGAAAACAGATTAAGATAAACGCTGCCTGCCGGGGATATTCCGTCCAACGACCCCCATTTGAACAACAGGCCTTGATAACGGGGACTATTCACCGTAGTGACAGAAGGAATGCCGCCCGCTACACCGCCATGGGTGGCGTCGGCGTCGAACGTCAGCTTAGAGCCATCCCAGTAGATATTCGACGTGGCCCACGTCACGCGCTTGGTCAGGTAGCTCGTCACGGTGTAATGGCGTCCGGGCAGGAACGCGTCGTCGGCCAGGCC
>JAISIZ010000077.1 GCA_031261785.1 Mediterranea sp. (in: CFB group bacteria) | reverse complement strand
ATCAGATTTCGGGAATGGAGAAAAAAGCCCGGGCTTTTGTAATCAGATTTCGGGAATGGAGAAAAAAGCCCGGGCTTTTGTAATCAGATTTCGGGAATGGAGAAAAAAGCCCGGGCTTTTCGTCTCACGCGGATTTGCATAAAGCTTTCGCGTCTCCGGGATAGGTCTTTGCATGACTCCTCTTCGAGGGGTGAGAAAAAAATGGGTGGCGCATTGACGAAGTCAGGAGCGAACACGCTGGATATCGCCTGTTCGACAAAGAAGACGATCGCCTTACCGTCGAGAAGATTGCTAATGGATTATACTTCGTGCGGCCTGTTTTTGTGCTTGGGGCGAAAGGTGCGCATTCGGACAAAGCGAAACTCATCAGCGTCTAAAAAATCATTGCACAAAATTACCCCGCACGAGGTATAAAAGGGTTATAGCTCCGCCAAAGAGAGAAACGCGGCGAGATGCAGGTGGCGGATGCCATTCACGTTGCTTCCGGGATTGAATTCGTCTAATGTCACCACGTATTTGGGATAATTGTCGGGGATCTCGAGCAGATTGCCAAATTCACGTTGCCTCGTTTTCTCGTCCGTAAGCAGGTAAGCCACTTGCACGTAGATTCTTCGCCCTTGCCTGATGCCCACGAAATCGATCTTTTGCTGACCGCTCAGCCCGACATACACATCGTATCGCAATTGGCTGAGGTGCAGGTAGACGGCATTCTCCATAAGTTTGTGGATATCCCTTTGCAGGTCGAACCCCAGATTGCAATTGCGCAAGCCGAGGTCTTCGTAGAAGTATTTGCTACCCATCTCAAATTTCTTCAGCCTCTTGATGTCCATGCGTTCCGCCTTATGGATAAGAAACGCGTTCTCCAACGCCTTCCTACGCGACGCTGTCCCGTGAGCACTTTGATAATGCCTTTCCCGATGAACGGGCGGATTCGGTCGGTGTACGACGGACGCTCAATCAGCTTCATCATTTTATTAGTTACGATTAATAAACGCTGCAAATATAGCGCTTTTATTAATCATAGCTAATAAACGGCGACGCTTTATCGCGCTTTTCGCCCTCCGAGCATTCGCTTCGTGAGCCACCGTCTCACCGGCACGTCGTACAGCTTCAGGCAGAGCCAAGCCAGCAGCACGCTACCCGCGACGAGCGCGGCGGCACCGGGGAGCGACTGCGCGAAGGTGAGTTGCTCGTTTTTCACCCAGGCGTAGTAAAGGTAGATGAAGGGGTAGTGCACCATGTATAGCGGATAGGAGATGTCGCCCAGGAACCGGCAGACGCGGGTGGTCGTTCGGTCCGTGGTCTGTCCTGATGCGCCAAGGAAGACGATGAGGGGGAAAAGGACGATGACGCAGAGGCTGTCGTAGATGCCGTTCATCCAGAGATGCTCGCTCCCGCCGACGCGGGGGACAGCCGCCAGCGCGACGAACGCCACGCCACCGATCCAGAACGCGCCACGCACCTTGACGGGCTTGAACACGCGCGAGAGCAACAATCCGGCCGAGAAAGCGAACACTAACCGCAAGAAGCCGCCCGTGAAGTTCGTCCCGTCGAGCGCGAAGCCCACGCAGAGGTCGCCCAACGGCCCCCAGATGGCGAAAGCCGCCAGGGCGCAAGCCGCCAGCCCCACCAGCACGGAGAGCGCGACGGTAGGCAACCGACGGATGAGGAAGACATAAAGCAAGTTGCCGATATACTCGAAGAAGAGCGACCAGCTCGGCCCGTTGAGGGGATACATCTCCGTCAGCCCGCGGATCTCCGTGCCGGGAGTGGCGGGGATAAGGAGCGCGTTGAGGAGCGTGGCCACCAGCAACGCGCCGAACGTGACCTTCGACACGTCCCACACCGAGCAATCCTGGGTGTAGAACATCGCCGCGCCAATCAGCGCGCCCATCACCACCATGGGATGCAGGCGGATGAAGCGTCGCTTGATGAACTCCCACGAGGTCAGCCCACCCTTTTTCCAGCGGTCGTCGTAGGCGTAGCCCACCACGAATCCCGAGAGGATGAAGAAGAAGTCGACGGCCAGGTAACCGTGGTTGATGCGTTGGTCGATGTGGCTCGTGGCGTACGCCTCAAAAAGGTGGAAGCAGACTACGGTGAGCGCCGCCACCCCGCGCAGGCCGTCGAGGATGTGGTAATGGGGTTTGGTGTCCTTGAAAGCGGACAGGGAAGTTTCGTTCATAAAGCATTTATTAATTCCGTTATGCTACATATCGTTGTAACCGGCAGGCTTAAAGATCTTTCGGCCATCGAATGTACGCGAAGATAGGGCTTTTTGCCGAAAGGGCGTTCACGCTTGGGCGTTTTTTCCATTGGCAGCCTCATCACCCTATCCGCCGCGTTTTGATTTGAAAAGACGAGTGGGTGAAGGAAGATCATTAGGTGCGGAAAGAATGAACATATAATGTCCGATAGACGTTATCTCTATATAACCTTTTCCCGGATCGTCGGGCGATTTAGCGTTTATTTAAATAGAAATCATAGAATACCAATGAGACTTATGATTGGAAAAATCATCGAAAAAGAAGTGCGAGCGCAAGGGCTTAGCATCACTTCGTTTGCCGGGCAACTCTGTCGTTCTCGGCAGAATGCTACAAAATCTTTGGTAAGAACTACATCGACAGCCCCATTCACGGGCGCTGCTGTCGGCTGGAGAATGTTTGGATCTTGGGTTTGTTCACACTGGAATGGAAGCTCAAGGCTCGTAGAATCAGATGTAATAACGGGTGGGATAAAGATGTAGAAGAATGCAGCGGATCATACTTATTATCTACGCTTTTATTGGAGTGATAGGGGGCATTCTTGCTATATCTGGCTTATTGGAAGATTGTGGCAACTGGATTAACAGTTTCTTGTTTATCAATAGCGGGTCATCTGTGTCTGTACTGATTTCGTCTTACTTCCATAAAGATGGGGCAAATGAAAAAAAGATATGGCTTAAAATCATTTGCTTACTATTAGGAAGTATCGTGTTTAGCCTGATTGTTTATGGCATTGAGAATCTTTTGGATTTCTCTGTAGACGTGAAAGTGTGGTCTGTCGTGGCTGTTCTCTTCATCGGTGGTCTCGTCGCCCTATATATCGCTATCAAGGGGAACAAGCAGGCAAAAGCGCGATCCATAGAGAATGGCTGATAAATCCAATTGGAATGGGACCAAAGTTTGCCTCCTCTTCATACCATGGACGGTTTACCATCTCTTAGCGCAATGAATTAGCTTTCTTCCACAACATAAAATTATATACAATAAAGATGAATCGTCTCCTAATGATATTTCTTAAGAGGGTCTGGATATTGCCAGCGACTTATTTGCTTATTTATAAGATGAGAGTAAATGAAAGATACCCCAATGCTTTCATGATTGCAATGTCAGTTCTTGTAATATTGATGTTGACATACGACTTTTATAAGGATAGGAAGAGGGGCGATCACGGTGATTAGTCGCTCATGATAGTGGCTAAACTTGAAGCACTGGGAATATCCTTTTATGTTTTGCAAGAACTTCCTGTTCCAACTTTTGTAGACATTCAAGCTGTAAGTTGACAAAGTTGGCGTGCGCTGGACTTCGCCGACCAGTATAGCGGCACGCCAACCTTGTCAATTCTGAATTTGATCACCCTGTGAAGTCCAGTCTGGAAAATGCAAGATATTTCCGATAGTCTATAAACTCACTATTCCTTCCGTAAACTTGCTCCCAAAAGCTTCTTCTCTCTCTCAGAAAGGGTCGTCGACGATGGAAAACTCCAGCTCGCTTTGCATCGTCAGCTCGGCGGCTTTCAAGCCGTTGGCCTTGGCGGTGAGCGTGATGTCGCCGGGGGTGTCGCCGCTCTGTACGATGACGGTGAGCATGCCGCCAAAGGCGTGCATACGCGGTTCCTGGAACGGCTCGAGGCAGGTGGGGTCGCCGTTGGCGACGGCACGGAAGGTGCCGGCTCCCTTCACGGCGAAGCGCACCAAGCGGTTGTCGGCGGGGCAGAGGTTGCCGTCCTTGTCGACCACGCGGAGGGTGACGTAGGCCAGGTCGCGGCCGTCGGCAGTGAGGTTTTGGCGGTTGGGTACCAGCTCGATGCGGTGCGGCTTGCCCGCCGTGCGCACGGTGCGCTCCGCCGCGGCCTTACCGTCCTTGTCGTAGGCCACCACGCGGACTTCGCCAGGCTGGTAGACTACGTCCATCCACATCAGGCGGTAGCGGTGCGTCAGGGTGCTGTCGTTCTTGCTCCGCTTGCCGTAGCTGCGGCCGTTGACGAACAGCTCGGCCGTGGGGTAGTTGGTGTAGACGAAGACGGGCGTCACCTCACCCTCGCGTCCCGGCCAGGTCCAGTGGGGCAGCACGTGCAGGGTCTCGGCGTCGCGGTTCCACACGCTGCGGTAGAGGTAGTAGCGGTCCTTGGGGATGCTCGCCAGGTCGATGATGCCAAACATCGAACTGTGGTTAGGCCAGGCGTCGGTGTCGTAGGGCGAAGGCTCGCCGAGGTAGTCGAAGCCCGTCCAGACGAACTGTCCGAGTGTCCAGTGGTTATCGTCGGCCAGGGCGAAGTCCTCGTCGGGCAGGTTGGACCACGGACAGGCCTCCACGTCGTACGAGGACGACTGGTGGTCGGGGTATGTGGCGCCCTTCTTCGGCTCCACGGGGAATTTGTAAACGCCGCGGGAGCTGACGGTGGAGGCCGTCTCGCTGCCGAGGATGAGGTTCTGCGGCAGGCGGTCGTAAGCCTCCTTATAGAGGTGGGTGCGGTAGTTCAGCCCGGGGATGTCGAGCAGGGCGGCGAAGCCGTTGCCCAGCACGTTGGCCACCTGGTCCATGCCACAGGTAACGGGGCGCGTGGGATCCTCGCGGTGGCAGATGTCCTGTAACATGCGAGCCACCTTATACCCATCGGCGCTCCACTGTGTGGGCACCTCGTTGCCGATGCTCCACATCACCACGCAGGGGTTGTTGCGGTAGTGGCGCAGCATGTTCACCATGTCGCGCTCGGCCCATTCGTCGAAGTAGCGGTGGTAGCCGTTGGCGCACTTGGCGATGTCCCATTCGTCGAACGGCTCGATCATCATCATCAGTCCCATCTCGTCGCACAGCTCCACCAGCTCCGGCGCGGGCATGTTGTGGGCGGTGCGTATGGCGTCGCAACCCATCTCTTTGAGCAAGGCGAGCTGGTGACGCAGCGCCGAGCGGTTGACGGCCGCTCCCAGCGGGCCGAGGTCGTGGTGGTTGCACACCCCGCGGAACTTCCGCGGCTGTCCGTTGAGCATGAATCCGAAGTCGGAGACGTACTCGATGTTGCGGATGCCGAAGCGTGTGACGTAGCGGTCGACCTCGCGCCCGTCGACATAGAGGGTGCTGATGGCGCGATAGAGGTTAGGCGTCTCGGGCGACCAGAGATTGGGATTGTTCACGATAAAGTTCTGTTCAAAGGGCTGACCGTGGTGTATCTTGCCGACGTTATCCTTCCGCGCCACCTCGCTGCCATCAGGCGCGAGGACGCTCGTCACCACGCGGACGTCGCGGCCGTTCGTCCCCTCGATGGTCGTACGCAGGCGTACGGAGGCCATTTCGTTGTACACGAGCGGGGTGGTGACCTGCGTGCCCCATACGGGTACGCGTACGCTGTCGGTGGATATCACGTGCACGTTGCGGTATAGCCCCGCTCCGGGATACCACCGCGAGGATTCGGGGCGATTCTCGAGGCGCACGGCCAAGGTGTTGTCGCTCCCGTCGGGATGAAGCAGGCTTGTGACATCGCAATGGAAGGAGTTGTAGCCGTAGGGCCAGAAGCAAGCCTCACGTCCGTTGACGTAGACACGCGCCTCGCTCATGGCCCCGTCGAACACGAGGTTGACGATCTTTCCCGCGGGGGCGCTGAACGTGGTACGGTACCAGCCGACGCCCACGTAGGGCAGCCCGCCGGTGCGTCCCGTCTTGCGCGTGGCCTTCCGCTCGAAATTCTGGGTGACGGCTACCTCTTGCAGGTCGTTGCGCTCGTCGAAGGGACCGTAGATGGCCCAGTCGTGCGGCACGCTCACGGCCTCCCATTTCGAGTCGTCGAACGCGGGGGCGGCGGCTCCGGCGAAGTCGCCCTTGCTGAATCGCCAGCCACGCTCGAGCAATGTCTCGGCGCGTTGCGCCGAGACGGTGGTGGAGGCGACAACGGCCGCCATGAGCAAAAGTTGTTTTAGGTTTCTCATCTTAATCTATCGTTTGTTTGTTATCTGGCGAACGGCTTGAACGCGTCCGTGGGGTGTCCGCCATCGTCGAACATTCCCTTGTGGTATCCCTTCCAGCCGTTGTACGACTGCGGTTCCCAGGTGAACGTGCCGAGGCACTGTTCCACCCCTTGGGCTTTCCGGAGGAAATCGGCGAAGAATGCCTCCGCCCCTTCGTAGTTCCAGTTGACGCCGATCTCGCACATCATCACGGGTGTGCCGTACTTGGCGATGAGGGCGTTCATGTTGGCTATGCAGGCGGTGTTCATGGCTTCCCAGTCGTCGGGTTCACCGCTTTCGGGCATCATGTTGGGGTAGAGCGACATGCCGATGATGTCCCACTTCCCGCCGTTCTGCTCCAGTCCGTCGAAGATGCGGTTGTAGAGCGACGCGTTCTGTCCCTGGTCGAGGTGGACGATGACTTGCGCATCGGGGTACACCTCCTTCACGGCGTCGTAGCCCGCGGCGGTGAACCGTGCGAAGTTCTTGCTTCCATCCTCGGTGGTGGTCTGTCCGGTGGGGAAAAGCATACCTTGGTGTACTTCGTTGCCCACCTGCACCCATTCCACGTCGATACCGTTCGTCTTGAGCAAGCTGAGCACCTCGCGGGTGTGGTTGGCGATGGCCTCCTCCAGCCCCGCCGCGTCGAGGCCTTCCCAGGCCGCGGGGATGCCTTGCTTGCCCGGGTCGGCCCAGGTATCGCTATAATGGAAGTCGATCATCAGCCGGAAGCCGAGCTGTCGCGCCCGCCAGGCTTTGATGAGCACGTCGTGCCCGTCGCACCAGCCAAACACGTCGTTGCCGGGGTTGACCCATACACGCAGGCGGATGGCGTTCATGCCGAGGTCGCGTAGCAGGGACATACACTCGCGGCTGTTGCCGTCGGTGTCGTAGAAGGTGATGCCCGAGTTCTCCATCTCGGTGAGCCAGCTCACGTCGGCGCCCTTGGCGAAGCCGGTCATGTCGTAGCTCACCTCCGGAACGTCGGGAAACACGGGGGCGTTGTCGTTGTCGCCACAGGAGGCGAGGAGGCCTCCGCACGTCAGTGCGGAGACCAGGATTATCTGTTTCAGTCGTCTCATAGTTTTATTCTACTTATTTATTGTTTGACCATCGTGCAAGTCATCGCGCGCAGGTCGATGGTGATGAGGTACACGCCCGCTTCGGCCGGCATGAGGTTGTCGCCGCTGTTGAACTGCAGGGCGTCGGTGGTTCCCTTCAGCATGGTGTCCCAGCTGTTGTTGATGAGTAGCTGTATGCCCCAGCCCACGGTGCTGATGTCGCAGGTCGCGCTCCAGGTCTGCGTGCCGGCGTCGTAGGCGAAGGTGTCGGCGGTGGTGGACCAGCCGTTGAAGTCGCCCGTGGCGTTGATGGCGGTGATGGTCGTGGCCGACCACGTCAGCGCGTTGAGGTCCGCGGTGAGGATGTAGCTGTTCAGGTCGCCCGTGTCGAACCAGAAGTTCCAGCTCGATCCTGCCACTAACGAACTGGGCGAGCTGCCGTCGGTGGGCGGTCCATACCAGATGTCGTTGGTGGTGTCGACGATCTTGAAATTCTCCCATCCGGCCTTCATCTGGAAGATGCCGGTGTAGATGCCGGTGTCCTCGCCGGTGACGTTGAGGGTCGCGATGACGGCCGACGCGTCGTTGTTGTACACGGCCAGCGTGGTGGGCGCCACGGGTCCTTCGTCGCCTCCGCCCTCGGTAAGCGTGGCCGTCCATTGTTGTGGGTTGGCAAGGCTGATGGTGAGCGTATAGTTGCCCGCCGCGGGTATGTTGAAGGTGATGTCGGCCGGCGCGGCGCCGAAGGTGAGCGCGTCGGGCGTGCCGCCAAACCCGAAGGGAGTATCCTTGGCCAGGGCGTCGTCGATATCGTTCGAGGCTCCACTGATCGTGGTGTTGTCGTAGAGCTTGCCCGTTCCTTCAATCCGCAGGGTGATGTCGCCTGCCGCGGTGGCGGTGAACGAACCGGTCCATTGGTTGTCGGCGCGCTTATAGGCCATGCTGATGCCGTCCGCGCCCGTCACGGTGAGCGCGGGGATGTGGAGCGCCGTCCACTGTCGGGCGGGGATGTCGAAGCGGGTGTAGTAGCAGCCTGCGGGCGATGGATACCAGAGTCCCCAGGTTCCCTCGGTGGTGAGGAGGAAGGGTGTTCCCGTGCTGCCGTCGTTGGCGGTTCGCCAGATGCTGCCGTCGGCCTCGTTGAAGAGCAGGTTCATCCAGGAGGTGGCTCCCACGAAGCCGGCGTATCGTCCGTCGGCGTTGGGCGAGAAGAGTTCGACGCCCGTCTCCTGCGCGTTCTGGTCGAGCACCTTGCCGAAGCGCATGTCGAGCAGGTAGGGGGTGACGTTCACCGTGGCCACGTTGCTGTACACGGGGTCGATGTTGTTGCCCGTGGTGCCCTTGACGCGGAAGTAGAAGGGCGCGGCCACGTCGGGCGTGGCGCCCAGCGTGCCGGCCACGATGTTGAGTTGCGCGCCGGTGTACGCCTTGGTGATGCCTGTCTCCGCGCTCTCCACCACGGCGCCGCTGAAATCGGGGGTGAGCGAAGCCTGCAACGTGGTCTTCAGCACGTTGGGCGCTGGCGAATCGGGGTAGCTCACTTGCAGTGTCCGTTCTGTCCAGGCCAGCGACAGGGCGTATAGCTTGGCGTTGTCCTCGGTCAGCACCACGTCGGTTGAGGAGGCTATCAGCTCGTTCTCGCCCGGGGTGGAGAGGTAGTATTTCTCGCCGTCTTTCTCGCAGGCCGCGAGGGTGAGTAGCGCGGCGAGCGTCAGTAGGATATTTGTCTTTTTCATACGCTTAGTAATTCTCGTTATGCAGGTTGGGGTTGGCCGTCAGTTCCGTCTGTGGGATGGGGTAGATGTTGTATCGGCTGTCCACGGCCTTCCCGTTCAGCTCGCCGCCTTTCCACTGCCACAGGTAGGAGGCTGTGGTGAAGAGGCCGTAGCGCACGAGATCGGTGCGTCTGTGCCCCTCCCAATACAGCTCGCGGGCACGTTCTTTCAGCACGAAGTCGAGGGTGAGGTCGGCCTCGCCCTTGGCGTGCGTGTCGTCGCCGTAGGCCCGGCGTTGCAGGTCGTTGACGTAGCCCAGCACGGTAGCGCGGTCGGTGCCGGTGCCTCCGCGCAGCATGGCTTCGGTCATCATCAGGTAGACGTCGGCCAGACGGAAGAGGGGATAGTCGGTGTTCACGCCGCCGTCGGCGGTGTTCGACGCCGCCGCTCCGTCGTCGGTGAGGTTGGTCCACTTGGTGACGAAGTAGCCGTTCGCCTGGTCATCGATGACGGGCAGGTCTTTCGTCTGCCCGTCGGTGAAGAACCGGTAGCGTTGGTCCGTCGCTCCCTCGGCGAAGAGGCTGGGCAGCTCGCCCCTGGCGCGGAACGATCCCCATCCGCTCGTCACGCCGTAGTCGGCCGGGATTTGCAGGTCGGAGGCGTTGCTCACGGCTCCGCAGACGATGTAGGTGGAGGCTCCCCAGCTCACGGTATGGGTGGCGTCGACGGGGAGGATGAAGATGATCTCTCCGCCCGCGCGCTTGTCGTTGTCGGCGTTGAACAGCTTGGCGTAGTCGCTCTCGAGCGTGTAGCCCTGGGCGATGGCTTGCTTGCAGGCCTCCACGCACTCGGTGTACTTGGGCGTGCCGGTGTACGTCTCGGCGTTGAGGTAGAGCTTGGCCAGCAAGGTGTAGGCCGCTCCCTTCGACGCCCGTCCGTAGGGGCACGACGCGCGGTCGAGCATATCGGGCAGGGCGGCGTTCAGCTCACTCTCGATGTAGTCGAACGTCTGCTGCGGGGTGTAGCGCGGCGGCAGGTCGGTGGGAAGGCTGTTCTCGTCGGCGAAGGGGATGTAGCGGAAGAGGTCGAGCGCGTGGTAGTAGAAGAGGGCGCGCATGAAGCGTGCCTCGGCGCGGTAGCTCGCTATTTCGGCCCGTTCTTGCTCGGAGAAGCCGCCGATGCGGTCGTCGGTGGCGTTGCGTATCAGCTCGTTGCAGAGCACGATGTTGTAGTACAGGCGGTAGTACATGTCCGACACCCAAGGGTCGTTGGCGTCCCAGCTGATGTAGGTCAGCGCGGCCACGTTGTCGCCCGACAGCCAAGTGGAGGCCAGCTCGTCGGTGCCACACTCCTGGAGGTTGAAGAAGCAGCGCATGTAGTCGTACCCGCTGTTGCTGCTCAGGTCGGCGTTGCCGCCGCCTTTCTCTTGTCCGGCGGTCACCATGGAGGTATATATCTTGCCCAGCACGGCGCGGTAGTTGGCGGCATTGTTGTACACGGATTCGGAGGTCTCCTCCTCGTGCGGGTACTGGTTGAGGTCGCCCACGCAGCCGCTTAGCGTCAGTGTGCCGATGAGGGCGATGAGGGTATATAGTTTCTTTTTCATCATTTGTTTTCGTTTTAGAAGTTCAGTCCGAGATGGATGGAGAAGGTGCGGGGACGGGGGTAGAACGTGTTGTCCACGCCGTTGGGCACTTCGGGATCCACGCCGGTGTACTTGGTGACGCAGAACAGGTTCTGCGCCATCAGCGAGACGCTGAGCGAATAGCCCTTGGCGATCTCGCCGAAGTTGTAGCCCAGCGTGAGGTTGTCCATCTTCACGAACGAGGCGTTCTCCACGTAGTAGTCCGACAGGTATTGGCGGCTCTGGAAGCCCGTCTTCAGGTAGCTGGCCGATAGGTTGTTGAGCTGCGCGGTGTTGTAGCTCATGGTTTCCCAGGCGCCGGTGTTCATCGCCATGCCGTTGTAGACGTAGTTGCCGATGTTGGCTCGCAGGGAGGTGGAGAGTGTCCATCGCTTCCAGGTCAGCGAGGTGCTGAAGCCCATCAGGTAGTCGGGTGCCGGCGAGTGGTAGCGATAGAGGTCGTTGGCGTTGATCTGTCCGTCGCCGTCCATGTCGACGTAAGCGCCCTCCACGGGTTTGCCGCTCTTCTCGTCGTACAGCTGGTGGTAGACGTAGAACATATAGGGTTCGTACCCCTCGGTGAGCGTCTGCACCTGGTAGTTGTCGATGTACGGTCCTACCGAGGTGTTGGTGGCGGCGGCGCCGGCCACGAGCGAGAGGTTCTTCACCTTCATCCGCTGCCACGTGAGGTTGAAGCTGAGGTCCCAGCTCCAGTCGCGCGTCTTTATGGGTGTGGCGTTGAGGCTGAACTCGAGGCCCTGGCTGTCGACGTTGCCCACGTTGGTCGTCGTGGTGCGTGCGGGCGTGGTGCCGGCGGCGGCGGGCACGGTGGCTATGAGGTCCTTGGTGCGGCGGGTATAATAGTCAATACTTCCTGTAATCCTGTCCTTGAGGAATCCGAAGTCGAGGCCGATGTTCCACGACGTGGTGGTCTCCCACTTCCGGTCGGGTTCGTAGGCGCTGGGGCGATAGGTGTACACGTAGTTGTTGCCCATGATGGCTTGCGCGCCGTCCTGGCTAAGGGTGTAGACGGGCAGGTAACCGTAGTTGCCTATGCCGTCCTGCTGTCCCGTCACGCCGTAGCTGGCGCGCAGCTTCAGCGTGCTCAGCGCCTGTTGGCGCCGCATGAAGGCTTCCTCGCTCACGCGCCATCCCAGGGCCACGGAGGGGAAGGTTCCCCAGCGTACGTCGGGGTTGAAGCGCGAGGTGGCGTCGCGGCGCACGGTGGCGGTGAGCATATAGCGCGAGGCGAGCGAGTAGTTGAGGCGCCCGTAGTAGGAGAGGAGTACATGCCGCTCGTCGGTGGGCTTGGAGGTGCTCTGTATCTCGCCCAGGGTGTTCATCTGGTTGAACTGTGGCGCGGTGGCTTTCCAGTATTGGTAGTCGTATCCGGCGGTGACGTCGAAGTTGCTGTCGATGCTCTCTACCGTCTTGTTGTAGTTGGCGTAGAGGGTGATGAGGCGGTTCTCTTTCTTCTGCGGGCCGTAGGCGTAGTCCAGGCCCGAGGTGTTGTAGCTCTGCGCCACTCCCGCCGGCACGTACACGGTGCCTTTGCCCGCGGCGTAGTCGTAGCCCAGCGTGGCGTGCAGCCGCAGGTCGGGGAAGACGTGCAGGCGATAGTCGGCGTCGATGTTGCCGATGAAGCGCTTGACGTTGCTGCGCGAGTCGTTCAGCTCCACCAGTCCCACGGGGTTGAGCACGGCGCCGTTCACGGGCGCGCCGGTGTTGTCGATGGCCTCGGTGTATCCGCCAAAAGTGTCCTGTCCGGAATAAACGGGCAGTGTGGGGTTCATCACGGCGGCCGCCCAGATGGCCGAGGTGTTGCCGAAGCGGTTCTTGTTGATGGCTCCTTTGAGGTTGACGTTGAGTCGCAGATGGTCGTCGAAGAACGAGGGGCTAAGCGTGGTGCTGGCCGTGTATCGCTCGGCCTTGTCGGTGCGCAGCAATCCGTTCTGCTTATAATAGCCTATGGAGACGCGCGCCCATTTCGCGGTGACGCTCAGGTTGTTGTCGGTGCCGAAGGCGTTCTGGTACGTCGCCTTGTTCCAGTCGGTACGGGCGTCGCCCAGCAGGGCTTGCTGCGCGGCGGTGCCCCGGCCTCGCACGGTGGCGACGAACTGGTCGTAGTCCAGCATGTCGGCCACGCGGGTGCGTGTCTGCACGGAGTTGGTGGTGGTGAAGCTGAACTTCGGCTTGCCGCCGGAGCCTTTCTTGGAGGTGATGATCACCACGCCGTTGGATGCCCGCGAGCCGTAGATGGCCGTCGACGAGGCGTCCTTGAGGATGGTCAGGTCCTCGATGTCGTTGGGGTTGATGAGGCTCAGGAAGTTGTTGTCGTTGCCACTGATGCCTCCCCGCTCGAGGGGTACGCCGTCGAGCACGATAAGCGGGTCGTTGCTGGCGTTGAGCGACGCTCCGCCGCGGATGCGTATGGTGCTTCCCGCGGTGGGCGAACCGCTGTTCGACATGATCTGCACGCCCGATACCTTGCCGTTGATGAGCTGTTCGGCCGAGCCGATGAGGCCGGGCGCGAAGTCCTTGCTGCTGACGTTGGTCACCGAGCCGGTGAGGTCGCTCTTGCGCTGTGTGCCGTAGCCTATCACGACCACGTCGCCCAGCAGCCGCGCGTCGGATTGCATCCGTACGTCGAGTGTTTGTCCCGTGGCGGGAATGTCGACCGTACGCGGCTGGTAGCCTACGTACGAGAACCTCAACTGTCGTGCCCCCGCGGGCACGTCGAGGGCATAGCGGCCGTCGACGTCGGTCACCGTTCCGGCCGAGCTTCCCTCGATGAGGATGCTCACTCCGATCAGCGGTTCGCGGTTCTCGTCGGTGACTTGCCCCGTGATTCGTTTGCCGTTCCCCTGCGCCGACGCCATGGCGCTTGCCAGGCAGAAGACGCACAGCAGAAGCCATGCGGCGGAGGGGCGTAGATTTAAGATGTACATACTTGGTGAATTAAAAATTGAGAATTAAAAATTAAAAAATAAGTGTCGGAGGGAGGCCGTGTGTGTGGGTCTCGATATTTGGGTGAACTTTCTCTATGCTATTCCAACCAGGCTTCGGCGATTCGCGCGGGGGTGACGGGCGTTTCCCCGGAAGCGGTGAGGCGGATCTCGAGGCGTTCGGCTTTCCCGGCCTCGAAGGTGATGTCGGTGGTGGGATGGAACGTGCGGGGCAGGAAGGTGGGATAGGCGTGGGGGAGCAAGGCCGTGTCGGTCTGCCGCAGCGCCGTGAGGGGGAGGCGGACGATGCCGTCGGCTCCGGGAGCGGGGCAGGGGGCGTTGTAGGTGTAACCGTCGGAGGTGACGAAGCCGGCGCTCATTCCTATGGCGGGCAGGGACGTACCGGTGGCGGGGCGAAGGCAGAGGGTGGTGGCGGTGGAGGTTCTCCGCTTACGGCTCTCTACCTTGTTCTTTATCCACGCGCGGAGGTAGAGGTCGGCGTTCTTCGCGCCCCACTCGGGCATCTGGTACGTCTCCATCGCGTCGCCGCGCTCGGTCTCGGCGGCGGTGAGCAGGGCGACAGGGCTTGCGGGCGCCACCACGCGGGTGCTCCAGCGCGCTGTCGAGGTGTAGTCCCAGTCGAGTGGCGTGCCGGCGAAGCCGGAGGCGTACCCACACGCCGCGTCGGAGTTCTCCGACGGGAACGTGTAGGTGCTGTCGCCCCGGCAAATGACGATGTTGTAGCCATATAATCCTTCGTGTAACTCGCTGGCGGGTATCGTCGTTTCGTAGGTGTAGCCACCCACGCGCCTCATGCGCCGGATGGGGTTGCGCGCGTTCCAGAACGACACGTGGCCGGGGTAGAGCGTCACCGAGTCGGGACGTGCCGGTCCGGCGACGGTGGCGCGCACGGTGAGTGCCTGTCCCGTCTCGGCGTAGGGCGCGGCCTTGTGGACGACGCGGTAAGCGCTTGCCCGCGGCGCGGGTGCCACGAACTCGCCCAGGCGGATGTGTTGCCAGCGGCTGTCGGCCGTCCACTGCCGCGAGGGCGTGGCGCCGCTTCGCCGCAGCAGGTAGACGCCGGGACGCAGGGCGCCGATGGTGCCGTCCTTGGCGGTGAGGGCGATATGTGCCTGGTCGAGCGGGTGGACGCTGAACGTGTCGCCCAGGTCGGGCAGGCGCAACGTCATGTCCCACGTGCCGTAGACGATGTCGACCACGTCCTTGCGCGGCGAGGGCTTGGCGAAGGGGTCGCTCACCACCACGGCGTCGGGCATCACCTCCAATCGCCATACGCCCGGCTCCAGGCGGTCGATGAAGTAGGCTCCCGTACCCTCGTAGTCCACGATGGGCGAGCTGCCGCATCCGGCCACCGATTCCAATCGGGCGGCGTCAGCGGGCCGCGTGGCGGTGTGGTTGGAGTGGTAGAACTTCACGCCGTTGTTCAGCTCGCTCAGGTCCTCGGCGTAGCTCACCCTGAACCCGTCGGCGAAGAGCGTGTCCCGCGGATAGGTGCCGTACGACGTTCCCATCGGTATGGCCCGTGCCGCCTCGGCGGCGACGCGCAGGCTGATGGCCTTGCCGGGGGTATAGGCGAGGTTGAGGAAGTGCGTCTGGTACTCGGTGTTGGCGTAGGCGATGTCGATGGGGTCGTAGGCGAACTGCGTGATCCAGCGGAAGCCCGCCGTGCGGAACGAGCGTGTCATGGCGGGGTAGAGGTGGGAGTAGAGCACGTCGGCGGGACTGAATTCGTACACCAACCGCTCCTGCCGGTCGAAGTTCTTCACCCGGTCGGCGAAGGGGATGGGGTAGCTGTCCACGGCGGTGAGGTAATTGCCCTGCCGGGTGTGTCCCGCCACCAGTCCGATGGGATACCATTGGTAGGTGGTGCCTTGTATGTTGGCGTCGTAGTAGGCTTCCACCACCTGCTGGTTGTGGCTCACGTTGTAGAACACCGGGCCGCGGTAGCCCGTGGCGCGCATGGCGCGTACCATGCGGTTGATGTAGGCGGTCACCTCCTTCCGGGTGCCGGCGTGGCACGGCTCGTTGTTCACCTCGAAGCCTACGATGGCGGGGTCGGCGTTGTAAGCCTTGCCCGTATAGGGGTTGACGTGCCGGAGCAGCTGCCCGAGGTACCGCTCCTGAGCGGCCACGGCCCGCGGGTTGGCGTGCACGTCGCATTTGTCGTATAGGTAGGAGAATCCGCCCGTGGCGCGGTCGCGCTCGGGGTATCCGTTGCCGAAGTTGGTCTGCGCCGTGAGCACGATGTGTATGCCTCGCTCCTCGAGCTTATGGATGAGGTAGTCCATCAGGTCGAGGTGGTCGTTGGGCGTCAGGTTGCCGAGGCTGTCGGTCAGCTCCACGTCCCACAGGTGTATGCGGTAAGCGTTCAGCCCCAGGCGGGCGAAGTGATAGGTATCCTTGTCGATGGCCGTCTTGCGGTCCAGCCCCAGGTAGCCCAGCGCGCGATAGGCGTGGGCGAAAGGTAGCGTGTAGTTCACGCCGAAGAAGGCGTCGCCCTGGCGGGTCTCTTCCCATCTGTCCTGCGCTCCCGCGACAAGCGGGCAGAGCGCGAGAAGCACGAGTGTGATCTCTTTTTTCATGACGTTACATTTAACGGGTTACGATAGCCGCGAAGGTAAGCCGAAATGGCAAGGGCGGAAAGCACAAATCGGACAGATTGGGACAGATTTCGGACTTTTGGGGGTTTTGCGCCTCCTTTATTGCCGCTCCATGTCCTAATAAGCGCGGCAATGAACAAGATTGCGTCAACCGCTTTATGCCTTACTAAAGTTTCCCAACCTCTCGCTCACAGCTGCCCGTGCGGGTGCCGCGACCAGTGTCGGGAAGGTGGGAAACCTTGGTTATAGACCGATCAACGTCGGGTCAATCGTAATCGGGCTGCCGCACCACTAACCACTCGCCCAGCGTGCGGGTCTCCTTGCTGAAGGCGGCGCCGATCTTCACCAATCGCTTGCCGCTGGCGTTATAAGGGATGAGGTATCCCTTCTCGTCGATCTGCCGCAACGCGTCGGCGGCCGTGCCGTAGCCGATCATCTTGAACTCGAAGACGTAGACGGTGCCGGCGATCTCCACCACGAGGTCGGCGCGGCCCCTGGCCGTCTGCCGCTCCATGCGCGAGCGTTCGCCCATGAGGGTGAAGAGCATGTAGAGCGCTGTCTGGTAGTAGTTCTCGGACTTCTCCTCCGTGCCGTAGGGAATGTCGGCGAGGAAG
>JAISIZ010000039.1 GCA_031261785.1 Mediterranea sp. (in: CFB group bacteria) | reverse complement strand
ACAGATCCGCTGCCGCTGTTGGACTCCCCTCCGCCCTCCGGGCACCTCCCCTCCGCGGAGGGGAGGACTTGGAGAATGATTCGCGTGCTGCCATTCTTAATTACTTGGAGAATGATTCGCGCGCCGCAATTCTTCATTCTTAATTTATTATACGTACATGTTTACGATGGCCTCGTACAGCTCCTGCTTGCCGCTGGTCTGCTTCGGCTCGCCTTGCGTCTTGGCGTAGGCCACCAGTTGCTCCAGCGTGAGCTTGCCGTCCTCGAAGAGCTTGCCCTCGCCACCGTCGAACGAGGCGTAGCGTTCGGCCAGCATCTTCTTGTAGGGCGACTCGTTGAGCAGCGCGGCGGCACTCTCGAGGGCACGTGCCATGACGTCCATGCCGGCGATGTGTGCGATGAAGATGTCCTCCAGGTCGGTGGAGTTGCGGCGTGTCTTGGCGTCGAAGTTAGTGCCTCCGTTGCCCAGCCCGCCGTTGCGGATGATCTGCATCATGGCCTGCGTCAGGTCGTAGCAGTCGATGGGGAACTGGTCGGTGTCCCATCCGTTCTGGTAGTCGCCGCGATTGGCGTCGATGGATCCCAACATGCCGTTGTCGACAGCCACGGCCAGTTCGTGCTCAAAGGTATGTCCGGCCAGCGTGGCATGGTTCACCTCGATGTTCAGCTTGAAATCCTTGTCAAGTCCGTGCGCCTTGAGGAAGCCGATCACCGTCTCCGTGTCCACGTCGTACTGGTGCTTGGTGGGTTCCATGGGCTTCGGCTCGATGAGGAACGTACCCTTGAAGCCTCGTGCGCGGGCATAGTCGCGGGCCAGGGTGAGCATCCGCGCGAGGTGCTCTTTCTCACGCTTCTGGTCGGTGTTGAGCAGCGACATATATCCTTCGCGGCCACCCCAGAACACGTAGTTGGTTCCGCCCAGCTCGATGGTGGCGTCGATGGCGTTCTTGATCTGCACGGCGGCGCGGGCTACCACGTCGAAGTCGGGGTTTGTGGCCGCTCCGTTCATGTAGCGGGCGTGGCTGAATACGTTGGCCGTGCCCCAGAGCAGCTTGATGCCGGTCTCGGCCTGCTTCTGCTTGGCGTAGGCCACGATGGCCTTCAGGTTGGCCTCGTACTCCTCGATGGTGGCGGCCTCGTCGATGAGGTCCACGTCGTGGAAACAGTAGTACTCTATACCCATCTTCTGCATGAACTCGAAGCCGGCGTCCATCTTGTTCTTGGCTGCCTCGAGCGCGTCGGGGGCACCATTCCACGGGAATTTCACCGTGCCGCCGCCAAACTGGTCGCTGCCTTCGGCGCAGAGCGTGTGCCACCAGGCCATGGCGAACTTCAGCCATTCTTTCATCTTCTTGCCGTTGATCTCTTTCTCGGCGTCGTAGTAGCGGAACGCCATCGGGTTCTTGCTTCCTTTTCCTTCAAACTTGATCTTCCCTATTCCGGGGAAATACTCTTTTGTTGCCATAATACTTGTTTTTAATTGATTATTAATGTTTAGAGTGGCAAGGGAACCTTATTCCCTTGTCAACTGATTCATAGATTTCTCTAACCTGTGCTTCCACCGGGCGTAAGCGTCGGCATAAGCCTCGCGCTGCGCCACGTTGGGTTCGATAACGTCGAGCTTGGCGAGCGTGGCGAAAGCTTCGTCGTTATCCTTATATATACCCGCCCCGATACCCGCGCCCTTGGCGGCGCCCACGGAGCCGTCGGTATCGTACAGCTCGATAGTGGCGCCCGTCACTCCGGCCAGCGTGTCGCGGAAGATGGGGCTTAGGAACATGTTGGCGTGCCCGGCGTGTATCTTCTTCACCGGTATGCCCATCCGTTCCATGATGTCGATGCCGTACTTGAACGAGAAGACGATGCCCTCCTGCGCCGCGCGGACGAGGTGGTGCTTGCCGTGCGTGTTGAAGTCCACGCCGCGGATGCTGCACCCTATCTCCTTGTTGCACAGCATACGCTCCGCCCCGTTGCCGAAGGGTAGCACGCTGATGCCCGCGCTGCCCACGGGTGCCTTGGAGGCGAGCGTGTTCATCTCGTTGTACGAAATGCCCTCGGGCGCCACGTTGCGGCGTATCCACGAGTTGAGTATGCCCGTCCCGTTGATGCAGAGCAGCACGCCAAGGCGGGTTTGCCCGGGCGCATGGTTGACGTGGGCGAAGCTGTTGACGCGCGACTGCGGGTCGTAGTTCACCTCGCCGTTCACGCCATACACCACGCCCGACGTTCCGGCCGTGGAGGCTATCTCGCCGGGGTTGAACACGTTGAGCGAAAGGGCGTTGTTGGGTTGGTCGCCAGCACGGTAGGTGATGGGCGTGCCCTCTTTCAGCCCCAGCTCGGCGGCCGCGGCGGCGCTTACCTGCCCCTGCTCGGCGAAGGTGGGGCGTATGGGCGCGATGAGCGAGGGATCGAAGCCGTAATAATCCATCAGGAAGTCGGCCACACGGTGTTCCTTGAAGTCCCAGAACATTCCTTCGGAAAGTCCCGAGACGGTGGTGCACACCTCTCCGCCCAGCCTCATGGCGATGTAGTCCCCCGGCAGCATGATCTTGTCTATCCGCTCGTAGAGCGCCGGCTCGTTCTCCTTCACCCACGCCAGCTTGGAGGCGGTGAAGTTGCCGGGCGAATTGAGCAGGTGCTCTAAGCATCGCTCCTCGCCCAGCGTCTCGAACGCCCGCTCTCCGTAGGGCACGGCCCGCGAGTCGCACCAGATGATGGCCGGACGGAGCACCTGTCGTTGCTTGTCCACGCATACCAATCCGTGCATCTGGTAGGAGATGCCGATGGCTTTCACCTCTATGCCGCTCACGCCCGACTCGGCGAAGATGGCTTGCGTGGCGAGCTTCGCGTTCTCCCACCAGCTCTCCGGGTCCTGCTCGGCCCAGCCGGGGTTGACGGCGGTGATCTTCGCTTCCGTCTTGGGGAAGAATGCCGAGGCGACGCATCGTCCGGTCTCGGCGTTTACCAAGCTCGCCTTTACCGACGAGCTACCAATGTCATAACCTAATAGAAACATCTTGAGGATAGAGTATTTTGTTTGTTAATGGATGGACACATACACGGAGACGACGTTTCAGCGCCTCGTCATGTTATATATCTTCTTGTCAAGCTTGTAGTAGCGGGCCGCCCTGTGGGGCACGCCCTGCTCCCGCTCTTCCAGGGGCACGACATATTTCATCATAGCCAGCTTCTTGTGGAAGTTGCGCACGTCGAGCGGCTTGGCGTAGATTACCTCGAACAGTGTCCGCAGCTGTGCCGCCGTGAATTTCCTCGGAAGGAGGTCGAACAGCATCAGTGGCTCCGAGTCCACGATATGACGTACCCGCGTAATGCTCTCCATGATGATCTGGTTATGGTCGAACGCCAATGCGCCCACCTCGTCGATAGGTATCCAGCAGGCCCGCGAATCGTCGAGGTTGCGCACCAGGGCACGGTCGATCTTCACCATGGCGAGATAGGCTATCGTGACGATGCGTTCCACTCTCGACTGCATGGCACGTTCCAGCCATTGCACGTCCTTGGGATTGCTGGTCCGGTTTCTGGAGCCGAACGCCTTGAACTGCACCAAGCGCACGTTCCGTATCCCCGTCAGCTCGCGCAACACGCGCTGGGCCGCCTCGTCCAGGTCCTCGTCCATATAGATGAGGCTGCCGGGCAACTTCATATCGTGATATACCTCTCCATTGTCTTCGCCCGCTCGCTTCACGAGCAGTACGTTGAGCCGTTCGCCGTCAAAACCAATCACTACACAATCCACAGAGATGTGATTGTTTGCCAAGGGGATGTTTTTTTCCATATCCAATATAGCCATTTAAGTTATACGCCGCGAATATAGGGGGTTAGTTCGAGAAATACAAACGCTTCCAATATGCTATAAAACATTGTTTTTCATGTGAGTACATATCTTCTATCATACAATATGGACGAATTGGCTTATCTTCTTTCGCACACTATGTATTTCACTCGTTTCCGCCGATGGTAATTGTAGGAAGTACATTAAAGGTGTCTCATTCCCCATTATCAGTAGTTTTCGTATCCATCGCGTTTCCGGTGCCGATGGGATTACTTATTGTATTCTTCACGCTATGCTCTTCAAATGTAGGCGATTCGCGCCATTGTATCATAAAAAAACGTACCTTCGCGCCCGGTATAAAACGAATATATCGAATATATAAGGTAATTAAACAGATTTAAGAGAATGAAAGCATTTGTATTTCCAGGCCAAGGCGCCCAATTCATAGGAATGGGCAAGGACCTGTACGAAGGCTCCGCTTTAGCGAGAGAGTTGTTCGAGAAAGCTAACGATATCCTCGGCTTCCGCATCACCGACCTGATGTTCGACGGCACGGACGAAGACCTCCGCCAGACCAAGGTGACGCAACCTGCCGTGTACCTCCACTCCATCATCTCCGCCCTTTGCATGGGCGACGCCTTCAAGCCCGACATGACCGCCGGGCACTCCCTCGGCGAATTCTCCGCCCTGGTGGGCGCAGGCGCCTTGAGTTTCGAAGACGGCCTGAAGCTGGTGTACCAGCGCGCCATGGCCATGCAAAAGGCTTGCGAGGCCACCCCGTCGACTATGGCGGCCATCATCGCCCTGTCCGACGAGAAGGTGGAAGAGATCTGCGCCACCGTGACCGCCGAAGGCGAAGTCTGCGTGCCGGCCAACTACAACTGTCCGGGGCAGATCGTCATCTCCGGCTCCCTGCCCGGCATCGAGAAGGGCTGCGAGCTGATGAAGGCCGCCGGTGCCAAGCGTGCCCTCCCGCTGAAGGTGGGTGGCGCTTTCCACTCCCCATTGATGGAACCCGCCAAGGTAGAGCTTGAAGCCGCCATACACGCCACCGCCATACACGCCCCGCACTGCCCCGTCTACCAGAACGTGGACGCCCTGCCCCACACCGACCCCGAAGAGATCAAGCGCAACCTCATGGCGCAGCTCACCGCCTCCGTCCGCTGGACGCAGTCGGTGAAGAACATGATCGCCGACGGCGCCACCGACTTCACCGAGTGTGGCCCCGGCAATGTCCTGCAAGGACTGATCAAGAAGATCGACCCTACGGCGACGGCACACGGCATAGCGTAAAGCATACCGTCCGGCATTATATCATTTCAGGCACGGATCGCACCGATTTCACGGTTCCCTAAGGGTGAAGGAAACCGAAAGAAAGACAGCGCGGTTCGTGCCTGCTTCGCATCAATCCCCCTCTTTTTGCGTTCCCCATTCCTCTAAATCCAAAGTAAAGCCCTATCTTTGCCGTACATTCATTTTTTAATTCTCAATTCTCAATTTTTAATTTAATGAATACAGGATTACCGACCCGCATCTTCCCGATAGGGATACAGAGCTTCGAGCAACTGCGTACCCGCAACTACCTGTACGTGGACAAGACCGACCTGGTGTACCAAATGGCCAACACCAACCAGATCTATTTCCTCAGCCGCCCCCGCCGCTTCGGCAAGAGCTTGTTGCTCTCCACGCTGAAAGCCTACTTCGAGGGGAAGAAACATCTGTTCGAGGGGCTGGCCATGGAACAGTTGGAGAAGGAATGGACGGCGTATCCCGTGCTGCACATCTCCTTCGCACGCACGCGATACAACGAAGCGGACAATCTGAAGAGACTCTTGGATAAACAGCTTTCCGAATGGGAAGAGATCTATGGCCGAAGTGAAAAAGAAGAGAGTTTCGGCGGCCGATTGGAAACGATCATCCAACGGGCTTATAAGCAGACAGGACTGCCGGTCGTCATCCTCATCGACGAATACGATTCGCCCCTGCTCGATTCCACCGGCGATGACGAGCTGCGCAAGGAATTGCGCCAAATCACCCGCGAGTTCTTCAGCCCACTGAAGGACAACACTGAGATCCTCCGCTTCCTCTTCATCACCGGCATCACCAAGTTCAGCCAGATGAGCATCTTCAGCGAGCTGAACAGCTTAGACAACATCAGTATGTGGCAACAATACAACAGCATATGCGGCATCACCGAAAATGAACTGACCCGTGACTTTAAGCCTGACATCGAAGCCTTGGCGGCCAACAACGACGAGACCTACGAACAGGCCCTCGCGCATCTCGCCCGCCTGTACGACGGCTACCGTTTCAACCACCGCGGCGAGCGCGTCTACAACCCGTTCAGCATCATCAACGTGCTGAGCAAAGGGGAATACGGCAACTACTGGTACTCCACCGGTACCCCCACCTTCCTCATCGACCTGCTGCGCGCGCGGAACATGCCGCTGATGGACATGGAAGGGTGCAAGACCATGCCCGCGGCGTTCGACAAATCGACCAACGAGCTGACCGACCCCATTCCCGTCCTCTACCAGAGCGGATACCTCACCATCAAGGACTTCCAGAATGGCATCTACACCCTCGGCTACCCCAACGAGGAGGTACGCTACGGCTTCCTGAACTCGTTGCTTCCCGACGTGCTGGGACATAGCGAGATGGAGAACGGCATGAGCCTTATCGCCATGAAGGAAGCGCTCGACACCGGCGATATCGACGCCTGCCTCACCCGCCTGCGGGCGTTCGTC
>JAISIZ010000001.1 GCA_031261785.1 Mediterranea sp. (in: CFB group bacteria) | reverse complement strand
TTTTGGAGGAAGGCTATGCGGACCTCCTCGTTGGGGAAGCCCAGCGTGTACAGTCCCACCACGGGGTCGTAATCCTTGATGGTGAGATATCCGCTTTGGTACATGAAGGGGACAAAGTTGTCCGAACCCACCCGGTAGTCGGTAAGTTTGGATTGCGAGACGAATATGTCGCCCTCCAGGTTGGGAACGTTGATGTCCCTCGCCTTGATGAGCTTGACTAAGAACGTCGGCGTGCCGGTATGTGACCAGTAATAGGCGTATTCCCTCTTCTTTAGCGTGTTCAGCACGCTGAAGGGGTTGTACACGCCCTCGGTGTTCTTGCTGAAATGGTATCCGTCGTACATCCGTCGCATCTTCTCCATCGTCTCCTCGTAGCTCGTTTGTCCCGCGTCGGCCAGGGCGTGCAGCTCGGGTTGGAAATCACGGAGAAGCTCCGTCTCCGTGATGCCGCAGAGACCCGCGTATTGCCGATCCATGCTGATGTCCTCCGGCTGGTTCATGCCGCTGAACACACCGGCCTGGCCGAACTTCGTCACGCCCGTGAAGAAGAGGAAACGGAGATAGGGATCGGCGCTTTTCAGCACGCTGTAGAAGGCTTGGAGTTGGGGACGTATCAGCGCATGCAGCTCGGGATTGTCCATCGTGTCGAGCAGGGGCTTGTCGTACTCGTCGATGAGCACCACCACGCCCTTGCCCGTCTGCCTGTTGGCTCTCTGGATGAGGCTGAGCAGACGGTTGGCGGGAGTGTCTTCGCTCTCGTCTTTTCCCCACCGTTCCTCCAATGTTTTTAGGTTGGCGTTTAGTGCGGACATGAACGTATCCAAGTTAGTGTAGATTCCCTGGTTCATGTCCAGGTGGAATACGGGATATTCTTCCCACTCCGTCTCCAGCCGTTCGATGGCCAGCCCCCCGAACAGCTCCCGCTTGCCGAGGAAGTAGGCTTTTATGGTAGAGAGCAGCAGGCTCTTCCCGAACCGGCGGGGACGGCCGAGGAAGTAGGGCTTCCCCTGGTAGGCAAGCCGGTAGATATACTCCGTCTTGTCCACGTACACGAAGTCATTCCTGCGAATGTACTCGAAATCTTGTATGCCGATAGGCAGTGGCCTGCTGTTCATCATATCGTTAGCCTTTAGGGGTTATGCGCCACAAAGGTAGTGATTTCTCCCTTCCCCCGCGTCGTTTTCGCCGATAATGATGTATCTTCGCGTCCATTAATACATTATTATAGGTAAACGAAACAATAATCACATGTCCACAGAACTTTTCTCCACGCTACCCTACAAGGTGGCGGACATCGCGCTGGCCGACTTCGGCCGCAAGGAAATCGATTTAGCAGAGAACGAAATGCCGGGCCTGATGGCACTGCGCGCCAAGTACGGGGAGACCAAGCCGTTGGCAGGCGCGCGCGTCATGGGGTCGCTTCATATGACCATACAGACGGCCGTGCTCATCGAGACACTGGTGGCGCTGGGCGCCGAAGTGCGTTGGTGCTCGTGCAACATATACTCCACGCAAGACCATGCCGCCGCAGCCATCGCCGCCGGCGGCGTGCCCGTGTTCGCCTGGAAGGGCGAGACGCTGGCCGACTACTGGTGGTGCACGTTGCAAGCCCTCAACTTCGAGGGAGGCAAAGGCCCCACGGTGATTGTCGACGACGGCGGCGACGCCACGATGATGATACACGTGGGATACCAGGCCGAGAACGACGCCACCGCGCTCAACAAACCCGCGCACGCCGAGGACGAGATTGAGCTGAACGCCATCCTCCGCCGGGTGCTGGCCGAGGACGCCGGCCGCTGGCACCGGGTATCCGCCGAGGTGCGGGGCGTGTCGGAAGAGACCACCACGGGCGTGCATCGCCTCTATCAGATGCAGGAGGAGGGTACGCTGCTCTTTCCGGCGTTCAACGTGAACGACTCGGTGACGAAGTCGAAGTTCGACAACCTCTACGGCTGTCGCGAATCGCTGGCCGACGGCATCAAACGGGCCACCGACGTGATGATAGCCGGCAAGGTGGTGGTGGTATGCGGCTACGGCGACGTGGGCAAAGGATGCTCGCACTCCATGCGTTCTTACGGCGCGCGGGTGCTGGTGACCGAGGTCGACCCCATCTGCGCCCTGCAAGCCGCTATGGAAGGTTTCGAGGTGGTGACGATGGACGACGCCTGCTCCGAGGGGAACATCTTCGTGACCACCACGGGCAACATCGACATCATACGCATCGACCACATCGAAAAGATGCGGGACCAAGCCATCGTGTGCAACATCGGGCACTTCGACAACGAGATACAGGTCGACGCCCTCAAGCGTTTCCCCGGCATACGGCGGGTGAACATCAAGCCGCAGGTGGACCGCTACTACTTCCCCGACGGGCACAGCGTAATCCTGCTGGCCGACGGACGGTTGGTCAACCTGGGATGCGCCACCGGACATCCCTCGTTCGTGATGAGCAACTCGTTCACCAACCAGACACTGGCGCAGATCGAACTCTACTCCAAGAAGTATGAAGTGGGCGTCTACCGCCTGCCCAAGCACCTCGACGAGGAGGTGGCACGCCTCCATCTCGAGAAACTCGGCGTGAAGCTCACTCGCCTCACCCCCGAACAAGCCGCTTACATTGGCGTGTCGGTCGACGGACCGTACAAGGCCGATCATTATAGATACTAAAAAGAAGAAAAATATGAAGAAGTTCCTGCCCGACCTGATCGTCCTCCTCTCGTTCGTCGCCCTTTCGTTTGTCTACTTTTTCCCGGCCGATATCGAAGGCCGTGTCTTGTTCCGGCACGATTCCGTGGCCGGCGTGGGGGTGGGACAAGAGGCGAAGGAATACATGGAGCGCACGGGCGAGCGTACCCGCTGGACGAACGCGCTCTTCAGCGGTATGCCCACCTATCAGCTGTCGCCCAGCTATGACTCCACCCGTCCGCTGTCGTGGGCGCAGAAGGTGTACCAACTCGCCCTGCCACAGTACGTCGCGCTCGTGTTCATCATGATGCTGGGCTTCTACATCTTGCTTCGGGCGTTCGGCCTGCCGGCCTGGCTGGCGGGGTTGGGCGGACTGATCTGGGGCTTCTCGTCTTACTTCTTCATCATCATCTCGGCGGGACACATCTGGAAATTCGTCACGCTGGCCTACATCCCGCCCACGCTGGCGGGTATCGTGCTGGCCTATCGGAAGAAATACTTGCTGGGCGGCGTACTCACGGCACTCTTCATCGCCTTCCAGATACAGTCCAACCACGTGCAGATGAGCTACTACTTCATGTTCGTCATCCTTTTTTTCGTCGGCGCCTACTTCGCCGACGCCTGGCGGAAGAAGGAGCTGCCGGCTTTCCTCAAGGCGAGCGCCGTGCTGCTGGTGGCCGCGCTGGTTGGCGTAGGTACCAATATCTCCAATCTCTACCACACGTACGAGTATAGCAAGGAGACCATGCGTGGCCCCAGCGAGCTGAAACACGAGGGAGCCGCCGCCGAGCAAGCCACGGGCAGCGGACTGAGTCGCGACTACATCACGCAGTGGAGCTACGGCATCGGCGAGACGCTGACGCTCCTGGTTCCCAACGCCAAGGGAGGCGCCTCCGTGCCCTTGTCGAAAGACGAGAGCGCGATGAAGAAGGCCAACCCCATGTACAGCGGCATCTACGGCCAACTGACGCAATACTTCGGCGACCAGCCCATGACGGCCGGTCCCGTCTACGTGGGCGCCTTCGTGCTCTTCCTCTTCGTGCTGGGCTGCTTCATCGTGAAGGGGCCGCTGAAGTGGGCGCTGCTCGCGGCCACCCTCTTCTCCATCCTGCTGGCCTGGGGGAAGAACTTCATGGGGCTGACGGACCTCTTCATCGACTACATGCCGATGTACAACAAGTTCCGCGCCGTATCTTCCATCCTCGTCATTGCCGAGTTCACCATCCCCTTGCTGGCCATCTTCGCCCTCAAGGAGATACTTACCCAACCCGAATTGTTCAAGCGGAAAGAGAATCGCACGGGCCTCTTCGTCGCGCTGGCGCTCACCGCCGGCGTCGCGTTGTTGCTGGCCGTGGCTCCGGGCATGTTCGGGGACTACGTACCCGCACGGGAGATGGAGGCGCTGAAGGGAGGGCTTCCCGCCGAGCATCTCGCTCCGCTGGTGGCCAACCTCTCGGACTTGCGCGCCTCGCTGGTGACGGCCGATGCCTGGCGCAGCTTTTTCGTCATCGTCGCGGGTTGCGTCCTCCTCTTCCTCTACATGCAACGGAAGCTGAAAGCGCCGGTTACCATCGCGGGCATCGCCCTGCTCTGCCTCGTGGATATGTGGGGCGTGAACAAGCGATACCTCGACGACGAACAGTTTATCACCAAGTCCGAGACGGCCAACGCTTTCGTGGAGACAGCCACCGACAAGCAGATCCTCGAGGACAAGGCACTCGACTACCGGGTGCTGAACTTCGCCGGCGACACCTTCAACGAGAACAACACCTCCTACTGGCACAAAAGCGTGGGCGGCTACCACGCCGCCAAGCTCCGCCGCTACCAGGAGATGATAGAACGCCACATCGACCCCGAGATGCAGGTGATAGCCCGTGCGGGCGGACAGCTGGATTCCATCGCCCCGGCGGACATACCCGTGCTGAACATGCTCAACACGAAGTACTTCATCTTCCCCATCGGACGCGGCGCGACCACGCCCGTGGAGAACCCCTACGCCTACGGCAACGCCTGGTTTGTGGACAGCGTGCGCTACGTGGCCAACGCCAACGAGGAGATCGACGCCCTGGACACCATCCTGCCCACGCGCGTGGCCGCGGTGGACGGCAAGTTCAAGGAGGCGCTCCAAGGCGCTACCGCGGGGTACAAAGATTCTCTCTCCACCATCCGCTTGGAGAGCTACGAACCCAACCGCCTCGTCTATACCACCTCCACGACCCGTCCCGGCATAGCCGTCTTCTCCGAGATCTATTACCCCGGCTGGCAAGCCACTATCGACGGGCAGGCGGCTCCCATCGCCCGTGCCGACTACATCCTGCGGGCAATGAACATCCCCGCCGGCGAGCACACCGTCGAGATGTGGTTCGACCCGCAAAGCATCCACACCACGGAACGCATTGCCTACGCCTCCCTCGCCTTGCTGCTGCTCGGCGCGATGGCGCTGGTATGGAAGGCGAGGAAAAAAGTGGAGTAAGCGTGCGGCGCTATAGGCATTCTTGCTAACTTTGCATTCAGAAAGAATCGACTGATGACGAATCGACTAAGCAGGAAGGTTAGAAAAAATGGAGCGACCCCAGCGGGGTCGCTCCATTCCCTTTAGTGTGCCGATAATTTACGTGCTCATGGTGTCGATTACACTATGCGAGCGGGTCGGGTAGTTCTTCTTCGCCGCTGTTTCCGCCGCTGCTTTCACCTGCCTTGCCGTCGGTCTTGCCGTCGCTTTCGTCGCCGTCGCCGGGGGTGTTCCCTTCGCTTTCGCTTGGTTTGCCGGGGGCGATGGGGTCGGGAATTTCCTCGGTCCCGTCCTCTTCGTTCGGGTTGAGGTTGGCCTTCAGCTTCAACACTTTGTTATAGTGGTCGATGATGGCGTTCATGTTGTTGATCTTCTCGTCGTAGACGCTGGTCGCCTCGACCGTTACGCAGGCGTTGAGATACTTGACGAGCGCGCGGTACGCCTTGTCGGTGTCGGCGCGGGCATTACCCATGGCGGATACGGGCTTGACACCGTTCTCTCCGGTGCGGCTGCGCATGGCCATACGCACTTTTTCGTTGGCCTCGTACAACAGGTTCACCGTGTCGGTGAGCGATAGCAGGGTAACCTCGGCCAGATATTTGCTCCGCAGGTCGTTGATCAGGTTGGTCAGCGCTCCTGTCTCCTCGTCAAGATGGGCCTTGACATCGATGTTGTAGTCTTTCATGGCCTGTGCCAAAACCTTGCACGCCCTGCGTCTGGCGGCATCTTCAAGTTTCGAAGAGTACTTCACTCCATTCTGCAACATGCGATACAGCGCGTCGCGCTCCTTGTCGCCCTGGGCGATCTCGTCGGTGAGGAAGTTCTTCTTCGACAGGGAATACGCGATCTGTTCCGCATTGAAGGCGTGTTCGTAGGCTTGTAGCTGTCCGGACACTTTACCGCTTAGTGTTTCGTCGGCCTTGATGATGGCCAACATCTCCGTGTGAAAGTTGAAATGCATGGCATTCTTCATTCGGGGTAGATTGATCATGACAATTTCTCTCATTACTCAATAAATTTTAAAAGATTATTAAATGTTTGTCTCGACGTAAAAACAAGCACGGGAGCTTCCGTCACCTTCTCCCGCGAAAGATGACCTGTCGAAAAAACAGCAAAGACAGGGGTGAACGCGTGTTTTCCTCTTGTGCGTCTCGATGGCAAATCGAAGGATAGCGTATAGCCCCAACGGGCTAACCTACATGGAGGCACAACGAAAACTCGACGTCGCTTTGTCGGTCCTATTTCACGAACATGTCGAGACGCGCGTTTTTTCGGCCCCTCCTTTTGTCGGGAGGAAATATACCGGGTATTTTTCGCCTTTCTCCCGTCTTGGAGTCATATACCGGGTATTTTTCGTCTTTCTCCCGTCTTGGGGAAATATACCGGGTATTTTTTCGTCTTTCTCCCGTCTTGGGGAAATATACCGGGTATTTTTCGTCTTTCTCCCGTCTTGGAGAAATATACCGGGTATTTTTCGTTGTCCCTTTTGTCGGGACGAAATATACCGGGTATTTTCAGCCTTCCTTTTGTCGGGGAATCAAAAACCCGCGTCTTTTTATCTTTTCGATGCAAATATAGCAAAAGATTTGCGATACGCAAGTTTTTCGGCCTTGGTTATACTCAGAACCCGGGTCTCCCTTCCCGCGCCGCCGCTCGTCAGCCGTAGCGCTCCGTCAGCCAGATGGCGAGGAAGCGGTCGTACGTCTGGTAGATACCTTTTTCTTGGGTAACGAAATCCTTCTCCAGCAACCCTCTCAAGGCGGCTTGCACGGAACTGGCCGAGACCAGGTGATGTTTCTTGGTGAAGGTCGCGGAGGTGACGGCTTGCGCCCGGCCTTCTTTGGCGATGGCTATCAGCAGTTCTTTTTGCCTTTCGGGCAGGCGGAAAATCGTTTCCGAATAAGCGTAGTCGTAGGACCCGACGATGAGGCGGATGGCTTCGTCGATCTCCTCCTCCTTGCAGACGCCTCCCCACGGTGTCCTGTCGTATAAGGTGTTCAACACCTTCTGTACATACCAGGTGATGCCCTCGAAGCGTTGGTATATGGCGGTTACGGCCTCTACCTCGATGCTTTTTCCAGCTGCCGTGAAGTGCCGGCGTGCGAAGGGGATGTACGCTTCCAAGTCGATGCGATCCAGGTGCATCATCGACACGCTTTGGTAGAAAGGGCGTGCGGGCGAGAGGAACATGCCGCTCATGACGTGCCGTTGGCTTCCCGCGAAGATGAAACGGGTGTTGTTGTTGCGTTGGACATACGTGCGCAGGGTTGCCTCTATGTTTTCTATTCCATATTCGGCGATTTGCTGAAATTCATCGATAGCGACCAGGCAGGGCTTGTCGGCGTGCTCCAGATACCTGAATATCTCGTCCAGCGTGCTGGCGGGAACCTGTATGTCGCCCAGCCCCAGGCTGGGCGTGGGCAGCCCATTGATATCGAGGGCGAAAGCCGCCTGAAGGGATCTCACGCTATTTACGAAACTTTCCAAGGCTCTTCTCCCGCGAGGTTTCAGGACTTCCACGATTTCCTTACTCAAGGCGAACGTAAAGTCACGGAGTGAACGCGTGTCGTATATGTCGACGAAGAACGTGTAGTATCTCTCTTTGATTGCGGGCAGCTGGAAGCAGTGCTTGATGAGGCCCGACTTCCCCATTCTCCGTGTGGAGATGAGGGCCAGGTTATTGCCATTCGTCACTTCGCGTACCAATTGCCGGCTTTCCTCCTCGCGGTCGCAGAAGTATTCGGCGGACACGTATCCGCTCGTGATAAAGGGGTTTCGCATTGTTTTCATCATTGAAACTAATTTTGATTACGCAAAGGTAATTATTATAAGATAATAATCCTCGCTTAATTCCGATTATTAGCTCTCGCGTTACTTGATGGGCAACGTCCTCGACGGCACCCGTCCGTGTCCCTCTATCTCGATCCGGTCGGGATAGAGCGATAGTATCAGCATGGAAGATGAGGAAAAAAGTGGAGTAAGCGTGCGGGAGGTACAGACTTTCTTGCTAACTTTGCATTCAGAAAGGAGATTATGCGATGGATACAGCCATTCGAATAGCGGATAGTTATATAAGGATGCTCTCTTCCGTCAGTGATGACGTGAAGTTGCTCATCATAAACAGGCTATCGGAGAGTTTGCTCAAAAAGGAAAAAGGAAAGCGAACCTCCATCAAGGATTCTTTCGGCGCATGGAAAGACGACCGCAGTGCCGAGGAGATCATAGCTGACATACGCAATAGCCGTACGCTTGGCACTCGATATATTGAATCATTCGATGACTGATGGTACGCTACTTGCTTGATACTAACATCTGCATTTCATTCGCATACCCCATCTCAAGATGGAGAATTGGATACAGCGGCCATAACCGATCGGCATATCTCGGCAAAGCATTTTATCTGACTATTATTTACCTCTGCGTTACTTGACGGGCAACGTCCTCGACGGCACCCGTCCGTGTCCCTCTATCTCGATCCGGTCGGGATAGAGCGTCACCACGGCGAAGGCGTTGCGTGCGGCGGTCTCTACCATTCCCTCGATGTTGACCGAGGGGATGCCGTTGTAGCGGGCGAAGCCGCCGGCGTGGTGATGTCCGGCGAAGAGCGCTTTGACGCAGGTGTGGCGGGCGATGACGCTCAGGATCTCCCGGGCGTTGAGCGCGCTCTCTCCCATCTCGGGGTAGAGCGGGTGGTGGGAGAAGACGAGGACACGCTTTCCCTTTCGCTCGGCTCGTCGCAACACTTTGTCCAACCACTCTAATTGGTGGGCGCTGACGCCTCCGTTGTACGAAGCGCCTTGAGGAAGCCCCTCTCGCTTGATATAGGCGCGCTGTGCCGAGAGCTCTTCGGCCAGGGGCGTTCCGGCCACGTTGGCGTATGGCGCCACCTCGTTGGTGTTGAGCATCACGAATACCCATCCGGCTTTCTCGAAGGTGTAGTACGCGGCTGGCATACCGAGCTTGCGCAGCAGGCGACGGTTGTCGGTCACGCCCTTGTAGTCGTGGTTGCCGGTGGTGTTGTACAACTTACGGCGGAGCGGGCTGAGGCGGAGGAGCACGGAGTCGATGTCGGCGAAGCGCCGGTCCACGATGTCGCCGAGATTGATGGTGAACGCCACGTCGTTCCGGTTGAGGGCGGCCACGGCCTCTTCGGCTTTCCCGAGCGAGTTGCGGTAGAAGCGGCTTCCGGCGGCGTTGGCGTCGGCGTACTGGATGTCGGCCAGCAGGCCGAAGCGGAGCGCGGGGGTGGAGGATTGGGCCGACAATGTCGGCACGCGGAGCAGGGTAAGCAGGGCGAGTAGCCAGAGAGGTTTCATGCGTTCGTATTGGTGGGTGTAGTGAGTAGCTCGATGACACGTTCCACCTTTCGTTCCATGGGGAGGGTGGCGTCGATCCAATGGATGGTGAAGCCTCGGCGTTCCATGCCCCGGAACCAGGTCATTTGCCGCTTGGCAAACTGGTGGATGGCGGTCTCGAGGGCGGCGAACATCTCCGGATAGGTGAGGTGGCCGAGGAGGTAGAGCGTGAGGTATTTGTATTCCAGGCCGTAGTAGAGGAGGTCGTCGGGGGCGATGCCGCTGTCGATGAGTTGCCGCACCTCGTCCACCATGCCCTCGTCGAGGCGTTGGCGGAGGCGGCGGGTAATCTTCTGGCGGCGCAGGTCGCGATCGATGTCGAGACCGACGATGAGGCTGCGCAGTTGGGGGAACTCCTCGCCTCGCGCGGGATGGGCGGCGTAGTATTCCTCGATCTCGATGGCGCGGATGGCCCGCTTGGGGGTGTCGACGTCGGTGGTGTTGTGGAGTGTCTTGTACCGGCCCAGGATGTTGGTCAGTTCGGGCAGTGAATGGCCCGCGAGGCGTTGGCGTAGCTCGGGGTTGGGAGGCACGGGCATGAGGTGGTAACCTTTCAACACGGCTTCGATGTACAGGCCCGTGCCTCCGCAGAGGATGGGAAGGCTGTCCTTCTGGTTGATGGTGTCGTAGGCGACGAGGAAGTCGCGTTGGTACTCGAAGACGTTGTACTTATAGCCCGGCTCGGCGATGTCGATCAGGTGGTGGGGGATGACGGTACCGTCGGGCATTGTGTAGTCGGCCAAGTCCTTTCCCGTGCCGATGTCCATGCGGCGGTACACCTGCCGCGAATCGGCGCTGACGATCTCCGTGCCCAGTCGGTGGGCGAGGGCGGCGGCCAGTGGCGTCTTGCCCGAGGCGGTGGGACCGAGGATGGTGAGTAGGTCGTAGGGTGACTTCATGTCGGTGGATGAGTCTTTATTTCGCCGCTAAGGTAGCACTTCTCTCCTTACCGCGCAAGAATATGGTCGCCGATACGCTTATGTCACGCGATGAATGTGCCGTTTTGTTTCGCATACGGAATAAAATAAGGGCTGTTTTGTTTCGCATACAGAATAAAATGGGCTATATTTGCGGAAATTTATTGCGATGACATTATGGATAAAGGACTGATTAAGCAGGTGATCGTAGAGAACCAGGAGTTCGTGCTACAGGTAGAGTTCACACGTCGCCCCGTCGAGCTGGAGGTGAATGGAAATTATGTCTTTCTGGGCATTCGGCGAGCGGGAAAGTCTTACCTCATGTATCAGCAGATACATCGTTTGCTGGCCGATGGACATCGCATCGAGGAGATTCTTTACCTCAACTTTGAGGACGAGCGCTTTATCGGCTTGCGGGCAGAGGAGTTGGATCAACTCAAGCAGGCTTACGAAGAGCTGTATGCATCCCAACCCATCTTCTTCCTCGACGAGATACAGGTTGTTTCTGGCTGGGAGAAGTTTGTCCGTCGGCTGGCCGACAAAAACTATCGTGTGTATGTGACCGGGAGCAACGCGCAGATGCTGAGCAGTGAGATCGCGACCACGCTGGGCGGCCGTTTTCTGGTTAAAGAGGTTTATCCCCTCTCCTTCCGTGAATTTCTTGCCATGAGGCAAGTCGACCTGCCAGGTAATTGGGCATATTCACAGGCTATTCGGAGCAAGGTGGCGCGCGCTTTCGACACCTATTTCTATTATGGCGGATTTCCGGAACTACGACGTTTCGAAGATAAGCGGACATGGTTGAGCGGGCTGTACCAAAAAATCTATTTTGGCGATCTGGTAGCCCGCTATTCCCTCCGCAACCCCGATTCCATGCGGCTGTTGGTCAAGAAACTGGCCGAGAGTGTGATGCAGCCCTCTTCGTACAACCGGCTGAAGAACATCGTATCGTCGTCTGGCGACCATATCGGGGTGAAAACGGTAATCGACTATGTGGGTTATCTGGAACAGGCCTGGATCGCGTTCAGCCTCGAAAATTATAAAGCCCGGTTCGCTGAACGGGAGACCAACCGCAAATACTACTTCATCGACAATGGTATCTTGAACCTGTTTATATTCAATCCGGACACCTCATTGCTGGAGAACCTCATAGCCATCACGTTGCGACGTTTGTTTGGAAAGGAGGCCTATTACTACCATAACCGTATAGAGGTGGATTTCTACATACCCAACGAGCGATGGCTCATCCAATCCTCTTACAGCATCGCCAACGTACAGACCAAAGCGCGGGAGCTGGACGCGTTGGTCAAGGCAGCCAGATACCTGGACGCGCGAAAGCTGCAAATCGTGACCCGCGAGGAAGAGCGAACCATCGAACACGAAGGCATGACTATCGAAGTGCTCCCCGTCTGGAAATGGTTGCTGACGCTGGGCGATTAATCCATAGGCCGGGGGAGCCTATGGATTGACCGTCCGCGTCAGGCGGCAGACCTTTCCGTCCTTGGTCACTCCTTCGATGACGACTTCCTCGGGAGCCGTGCTGTCGGGCGTATAGTACGAGAGGGTGGCTTTCCCCTCGGCGTCGAGCTTGACGGAAGGATTCCAGTAGATGGTGGTACGCGTGTCGGGCCGGTTCCAGTTGCGGTGTTCGGAATAGGGATATGCCGGGCTGAAGAACTCCACCGGCTGGCAGTAGCCCAGCGGGCTGTAGATCGTGATGCCTCGCGGGGGCGCGGCAGGCATCACGGCTCCCCTTTTCAGCGTGATGACGATGGCTCCACCAGCCCCGCGGAGGCCGAATATCGCACTATCGGCGCCACGGATGAGGTTGACGCTCGATATCTGGGAGGTCGGTATGCTCCGCAGCAAGCTGTTGTCCTCGTACGTGATATCGTCCACCACGAGGAGTGCCGGACTCTCGTTGTTGCGGACATGGATCTCGTTGCCGTTCCATACGGTGACGCCGGGCAGGCGGGTGGCGACATCGAACGCGTTCTGCGCCGAGAATCGATCAAGCTCCTCTCCCTCCACGGTGTAGACGTTCATGCTTCCCTGGACGTACACGCTCTGCTGGCTGGGACTCTCGCGCTTGCCGCTGACAACGACCTCCTTGAGGTTGTACACGCGCATGCCTCCTTCCATGTAGTATTTTTCGCGGGCATGGGCCAGGTAGTCGTTGCTGATTAGCACGGAGCGGTCGGCGAACGGTCCCCGGTGGGTAGCCGGTGGCAGTGGCGATTCATCCATCTCGATGTCCACGCTGGCGAAGCCTTTCTTGGTGCGGGCTTGCACCACGAAGGTGGTGCTGTCGGGGAAAAGGATGTTGGTCAGGAAGTCGCCCTTGTCGTCGGTGTTGGTGGTTTCGAAAATCTGTCGTTTGGGCGAGAGGATGGTGATGGGTCCTCGCTTCACGTTGCCCCCGAAGAGACCCTTGACGTGTCCGCTGATGGTTTGTCCCCGCTCTACGTAATAGGTGAAGTCGAGAGGGAAGGGGCGGACGAGGTTGTCGACACGATAGCGTCGCCAGCCGTGCGTGAGCATGAGGTAGTCGACGCATCGAAGGGTACGGGGCGACTGGTCGAGGAAGTAGAACCCCGGATTCTCGATGTATCCTTTGAGGTCGGAGGTGAGAAGGAGGTTGGACAGGCTGTTGTCGGCGAGCGAATCGGGCTGCACCATCTGCCGGTCGGTGACGCTGATGGAGAAGTCGCCCTCCACGGGCTGTCCGTCGGCGTCGGTCACCGAGAGGCTCAGCTCCACCTTCTCGCGGCGGCCGTAATGCCGCTTGTCGGTAGAGACTTGCCATTGCAGGGGCTTCTTGTCGGGAACGAACAGCAACCGTTCGCTCAGCACCTTTCCTTGTCCGTCGACAAGCATGAAGTGGGTGATACCGGGGTCGAAGAGATTCTCGTCCAGCCGTCCTATGGGAGCGGTGGAGCCGATGGGGCGGAGCAGGGAGAGCTTCCCCCGGGTATGTGCCGCGAGAAACAGGGGTTCGGGCCACGGGGTGGAGTCGGTCTTCTGTATCTCATAGCGAATCTCCTGCCGGTGGTAGCTTACGTTGATGGAGATGCCTTTCGGTTCCACCTTTGGAAGCTTGAAGCGGCGTATGATGCCATCGGCGGAGCGTGCGGCTACGGAATAAGTCTCGTCGGGGCTGGGTCGCATGATGACGAACACGCCCATGCCGTCGTGCTCCGACTGGAAGTGGGCGAGCGTGTCGCCCGCGGCGTTGAGGAGGTCGCCTTCGATGGGCAGCGAGGAGCCGTCGGCCTTTACGGCCTTGAAGGCGACGGTCTGGTGGGAGATGGCCAGGAGGGCGCCTCCCTCGGGGAAGAAGCTAAGGCCGAACTCCTTGTCGAACGTCGGGAGGTAGAAGGTCTTCGTATAGCTCAGCTTCGGGTCGTCGAACTCCACGAGAAGCTCGCGACGGGCACGCCTGAGCGCGTCGCCGGGGAGTGGCAGGCTGATCGTGCCATTGGCGTCGGTGGTACGTCGGCCTTTGCCGCCGGGCTTGCCGTCGATGAGGAGGCGGTAGCGGATATGCGTGTCGGCATAAGGTGCCCGGTTGTTGTCGTAGAAGCTGACGCGGGCGGTATAGAGCGTGCTGTCCACTTCTTCGTACTCGATGCTGGAGAGGATGGTGTTGTCGATGGCGTTGCCTATCGTCACGTCGCGGGTATAGAAGAAGTCGGGTCCCGCGTTCCGCATCCATTCGGTATATCCGCGGAGGTAGTAGTCGCCGGCGGGCAGCGTGGCGGGCAGGGTGAAGGCGTTGCTGAAGACACCCAGGGAGTCGCGGCGTACTTTCTTCCGCAGCACGACGGAGTCGGAACGGTTGATCAGCTCGGTGATGATGAAATTGCTTTTCGTATCCTCCCGGTGGGTAGTGGCATTCAGCAGATAGCCCTTGAACCAGAGTTTCTCGCCCGCCCCGTAGAAGGGCTTGTCGAGGTGTAGGTAGAGTTTCTCCTGCGGCATGCGCTGCAGGAGGCTAAAGTTGGCTACAATGGTGTCGCTCAGCGTTTGCGCCGATAGGTTTGGGACGTACAGCAGCAGGCATCCCAGTAAAAGTGCGAAAGTTCTCATAGAAAGATGTTCTTTTTTTGTTTCGCGATGTCGAGGCATCGCTGTTCTCTTTATTATATAAGTATGGAGTCGTCGACGAGTTTCTTTTTCAGCATGCAAAAGTATTGTGGCGTGATCTCGAGAAAAGAGGCGATTTCCTTGTTCGGGATGCGTGCGAAGTACTTTTTTTGCGATAGATAGGCAATCTTTTCCATAACGGGGAGTGTGTGGAAAGCCTCTCTCCGGTCTACTTCGGCTATCAACATCCGCAATAGCCATTCGTGGACGTTCCCTCGGATGAAGGGGGAAAGGGTGTTGGGGGCGATCTCCATGACCACGCAGTCGGTAAGGGCCTGTATGGAGTGTCCCTTCTCCTGTAGCTTCCGGACACGCAAGAGGCATCGCTCCTTGAAAAGATCCAGGGTGTTGCCTGCCTTGTCGTGGCTGGCGCATATCCCATCGAGGATGAGGTAATAGTGTGCTTCGTTCAGGGACGTGATGATTTGCGTACGGGCGTATCGCTCGAAACGCGCGTTTTCGAGGAGGCTTTTCTCCATCTGCTCGTTTAGCGGGGAGGCCTCGTCACGTAGGATGTCGCGGACCGCCGATTTCCACTCGTTGTCGGAAGTCTCTTGGAGTTGGGGGTATACACTCATATTTTTCTATATCTTTTAAAGGTTCACTCTATTTATTGGGGGCAAGATCCGGATAAGTACCTTTCATGCGCTGTATAGATATTAACAGGACGCAAATATGCCAAATTAGGAAATATCGTCCAAACTTTCTCTCAATTTTCTTCATGAAGCGGCATGTTTATGAATATATTTTCATCATCTCACTGTTCGTCAGGCTCCTCAGCCCGAATTTGTGACGTTGATGAGGTATCGGCTAAATGGCGTTTCGTCATTGAATCAGTGAGTATGTATGATGACCTTCCCATCTTGAATCCTAAATACCCGAACGGCGACATCGCCTTTCGTCGGGGAATACTGGCAGGCTTTTCCATCTAGGTAGCCCAATAGAAAGTAGAGATTGATGCGCTTTTTCCGGCGTGTGTGCCGTACCTTATCCCTTTTTAGCACCCATTCGGGTGTAGCTTTCAGCACGTTTACGGCGGCCTCCGCACATTTCTGGTCGAAAGACGAGAGCACTTTGACGTCAGTGACCTTGTATTCCTTATCGATACGGAACGAGAGTTTGACAAGCCCCTGCTTGTTGGCTATTCGGGCTTCCTCGGGATAGCAAGTTTCGCGTTCGAGGTATTGGCGGAACGCCGTGACATCTTCCGTAGGAGAGACGGGAAAGTAGAATCCCCTGATCTCCCGTTTACGGATATCCCAATAGATGACATCTTTGCCTTCTCTCGTGAGTAAATAGACCGGTATTCCTCTTTCCACATCGCCGATAGGAAAGCTCGAAGAGTAAAACCAGTTCACCTTGGGAGGAGCGACGGAGTATTTATAGAGCATGAGGTAATTGTCTATACTTCCAAATTCCCCATCAATGAGTGCGGGCAGGTCGTGATACATTTTCCCGTCTCCCGAGACAATTGTGCTCTGTCCTTTCGCGTCGACATAACCTAAAAAACAGGGAATGACCGTTTTGTTGGAAGTGAACGGGCGCAAGCCGAAAAAACGAGCGGGTGGGCTGTCCGGCGGAGCGTATCGCGCCAGCTTCTCCATGTAGCGTGGGTTACTCAATGACGTGGATCGCAAAACACCCTTTCCCGAGAGGAGTCTTACCCATTCGTAATAGCTCCCGTCGGCGATATGCCAGAACCTGACTCTGCCGGTGTCGATTTTTGCATGTATGGCCTGCGTCAACGTATCAGGCCATACGTCTATCAAAACGAACGGATACATGGAGTCAATCCTCGCCTCCATGTGCGTCCTGTTTTTGAGGTACCACCGGTCGTCTTTCCATTTACGACGCAGTTCCGCTTTCACTTCTGCTTTGCTCGGAATGAAGAGAGTGTCTTTCAACCGGAAAAGCGTGTCGACGGTTGTGGCCGAGGTGGGAGTCGCTATCCATAAAAGCGTGACCCACATTGCGATTCTGAAGATGTTCATTCTATTGGCTGTTGGTTAGGAGAGAGATTCTCCCGACGGTATGCATAGGTTAGACGTAACTAATAGTTTATAGTGGGAGGTGATTACTTCGAGACTTTTACAACTTTCCCGATTTTGCCATCATCGGTTATTTCGAACCATTCCTTTCCCATGATCAAATGATTAGGGCTTGCGCTATCGTAAATCGGCGGAATGACGACTTCTCCCTTTTTATTGATAAGCCCCCATTTGCCACCACGGAAAAACTTCTCCTCCCCTACGCCCTCCGATCGTCCTCCTTCATTGAAAACGGCGAAATCGTTTTCCATAAAAGGTCCCACGAACGAGAATTGCGGCTTTATCACTATTTCTCCGTCCATATTGGCAAATCCCATTTTCTCGTTCTCGACAATCCTGAACAACCCTTTGGATACGTAGTCGGGACCGTTATCGTACCCGAATATTTCGAATAAAATCCTTTCCGTACGATCTATGGCATAGAAGCCGGGCATCCCTTTGATGTTGACAATGGTGAATTTAACGAATTTCTTGCTCATATAAGGGCCTCCATACTTTCCGGCAGGAATGATCGTCTCGTTATTGATATTGCGATATTCGCAACGCAAATCTGGTTCAATACCTGGACAAAACAGATATAGCGTGTCGTTTTCTTGAGCCGGCGCGGACAATGCTTGGGTATCGTTCAAGTCCCAAAGATTCTTTACGCACGTGTAAGGCACTCCCGTATAAGATGTTTTATCCATCGCGTAGAGTAGTGTAACGTCTTGCGTATACAGCATACTCCCCATAAAAAGCGTAAAAGCAAATACGCCGATTCTTTTGAAAGCCAAGTTCTTCATGAATTAAGATCTGTTTATGAAAATGTTTTATCTCTTCCCATCGCTTCTTGTCCTCTTTAGGCTATTTTATATGGACGCAAGGGATATCACTGTGGACCGATCGCGTTGATGCGGAACGAACTCCCACTTTTGGCCACCTCTATCCGCCGGCTTTTGCTCCCGCCATTCCCAGAATAGCGAACGATATACGTGTCACCATCCGCGTGTTCAATGGTAATGGAGGGCCGCCAAGTGGCGTCGAAGTCGAAGTCGTCGATCAGCAGGTCGTAGCCGATGCGTCCTTTTCGCTTTTCCGTTTTTTCAGCCTCGCGATATTGCCGACGGGCATCGACTGTCAGGTAATCCTCCCGCCAAGACGCCAATTCATTCGCCAGATGTTCGGCCATACCGCAATACTCGGCCGTATATAGGTCATAAAAGCTCTTGAGGAAGTCCTGCGGAGTGGATTGGAGGGCTGGCCCTTCGTCCCTTTGTCTTTTCCAATACCATAGCAAGTCATCTCCGTATCGCGCGTCATTCCATATCGGAGTGATGTAGTCTATGACGCATTGTCCTCCATACCGCTTGACGCGTAGCGGTATCTCACACCTACGTCCGGATTCAACGTCCTGAATATAGCTCACCATATACCAATCCTTGTCTACCTGTCGCACATTTAACGACGAAAGTATATCCTCGCTAACATCTTGCGCGCGGAGGATGGGGTCAATGCCGGTAGATTCGGCGATTCGGTCAATTCGTTTGATCAATTCCGGAGTCAGGTGTCTCGATTTCACCCCCTTTATTGACCATGACAGGCATGACGACACGCAGGTTACATAGAAGCTATAAAACTCTTCTATGGCGGAAATGGCTTCTTTATTCTCCGTCGTCCTTGGATATTCCACCAGTTTGCCCTCGTTAGTCACATCGTATTCCTGCTCTCTCTTGATAAATCGCCCGTGCTTGACCTCGTCATAAATAGCCGGGACAACGATTTCCCCTTTCTTGTTGATCAGTCCCCATTTGGCATCCACGTACCACCAATGGTCCCCGTTGTCGGAATACTCACGCCGTCCGCCTTCCTTGAAGACGGCAAATCCATCGTCTCGGAAAGGAGAGACATATTCGAATCGAGGCTTGATCACGACCTCTCCATCCATATTGCCAAAGCCCATCTTGTCGCCATCGACAATCCTGACCAATCCATTGGACACCTTGTCGGGATAGCCGTTGCCAAGTCCAAAGAAACGGAATAGAATCTTTTCCGCACGATTGATGAGAAAGATTCCTTGCCGCCCCTTTATGCATACTGTAGCGAACTTGACAAACTTCTGGCTCAGGCAGATTCCGTGATATTTCCCCGCGGGAATGACTGTCTGCCCTTCAGCGTTACGATATTCGCAACTAAAATCCGGTTCGATGTCCGGGCAATGCAGATATAGCGTGTCGTTCTCTTGAGCGGATAAATGGAATACGCAGGCCAATTGAATCAAGATAAAGATTTTTATTGTGCTCATACTTCTTATACTTTTGTGGGGGGCAAATCGTTCACTCCCACGGGATAATCGTATCCTTCTCCCTGATGTATTCATCCCTTTTTTGCCAAACGGGTATATCCGCACGAATGACTTTCAACGGTCTTGCTTCCTCGATATAGAGCGCTCCATCCATAATATCCCCCACATTCTTTTCAATGGTTAGCGTGTCAGCCATGCCCCCTTTCAGCCCCATTCGCGAAAAAGACTGTGGGAGAGATGCCGTAGGCATGTAAAAGTACGCCTTACCCACTTTCTGGAGCAAAGCCTCCAGGCTGCGCGGGGGAGCGCTAATGCCCTGCGTTATGTAATCCACCTTGCCACGCATATCGACGCTCTTGTCTAATGCGGGAAGGGACAAGACGGATCCGGTACCCGCCAATAATCCGATGTTGCGATAATCGTCTCCAAAGTCTCGCCGTAGTAGCTTCCCGCATGTTTCTTGCTGGATGGCGCTGCTGCCTACGAGAGGCGTATATGAGGTATGCGTCAAACGTCCGTATAGGGTAACCGTCTCCGAAGCGTCGCAAAACAAGTCCGTAGCGAACCGTAGATTGCTGTACATGATACTATCCCGCTTTTCTTTCAACGCTTCATCACGATACTTGACCAGGTCCTTCAGATTGTGCTCTATAAGCTTTAGCGTGGAGGGGTCGTTCCTTAATCTGAATTCAGGAATTTCCAGCAAGCGGCCGAACAGGCCGTTCGTCATAGGCGCTCCTCCCAGGAATGTTTTTACGAATTTCCGTATGGAGTCGTTGGCGGAATCCTTGTTCAACGCCGTGAAGTAGCGATGCAGGTCGATGTCGTAACCCAAGAATTCGTCTTCGGCGACATCAATCCCTACCACGCGTACTTTGCGTACCTGCTTCTCATTGTAGGTCCGAAGCCAAGCGAAAAAATCCAAGAAGCTATCCGACAGGCCAGATAGCCAGAACCGCCGGGAGATGGCCTTCCTATTGAACGTATTGTCCCCTATAGCAAAGCGATCGATCATGAGCGCGGCTTCCAGGGGCAGTTCCAACGCGACCAGCTTGCAATTGGCATGCTGAATCCGATACTTCAGGATCTGGATCGCGGATTGCGCAAAACATTCGTTGTAAGGAAGGGATTCGCCAAGCGCTACAACCTTTCTTGTCGTCAAGCTCGGGATTTTCGCGTAGAGGGACGCATTATCATAGGATAGATCTACCGCCTCATCCCGCGGCGAACAGGATGCCAGCAAGGGATCGCTCCACTTCGCAATGGATGTAGACGCTTCCTGCCTCGTACCATTCGGGCGAATGGGTTGTTGCGCAAGTACGAGGCACGAGAGGGAATAAACGATGAGAGTAAATAAATGTCGTTTCATAATGTTTGTTATTAGAATGAATACTATAGTGTGCGCTTTTATGTTTCCTCCTGTCGAAACAAAGCAATTATCAGTCGTTCGTCGAGGCGCAAATTCCACGGATACTCACAGCGGACCGATCGCGTTGATGCGGAACGAACTCCCACTTTTGGCCACCTCTATCCGTCGGCTTTTGCTCCCTCCATTTCCAGAATAGCGAACGATATATGTGTCGCCATCCGCGTGTTCCACGGTAATGAAGGGTCGCCAAGTGGCGTCGAAGTCGAAGTCGTCGATCAGCAGGTCGTAGCCGATATGCCCATCGCGTTTTTCCGCTTCTTCGGCCTCATGCATTTGCTTCCGGGCATTGTCTGTCAGATAGTGTTCGCGCCACCACGACAATTTATCGGCGAGATGCTCGGGCATGTCGCAATACACGGCCGTATATTCATCATAGAATCTTTCCAGGAAGCCAGTTGGAGTGGAATCGTCGTAAGGCAATCTGGACCATTCCCTTTTCCAATACCAGAGCAAGTGATCACCGTATTGCGCTCCATTCCATATCGGGGTGATGTAGTCGATGATGTATCGTCCTCCGCATCGTTTCACCCGCAGCGGTATCTCACGCTTCTGGTCCGATTTCGCGTCCCAAGTATAGCTCACCATAAACCAATATTTGTCGACCTGCCGCACATTCAATGACGAAAGCATGTCTTTGCTGACATCTTGCGAGCGAAGGATGGGGTCGATGCCCGTCGATTCGCCAAGTCTTCCTATGCGCTCAATCAATTCTGGAGTCAGGAAGCTCGATTTCACTCGCGTCATCGACTGTGGACGGTTCGAAGACACGCATCCTATGTAGCGCTTGTAGAACTCCTTTATCGCGGAAATGGCCTCTTTGTTCTCCGTTGTCCTTTGGTATTCCACCAATTTGCCTTCATGGGTTATGTCGTATTCCCGTTCCTTTTGGATAAACCGGCCGTGCCTGACCTCATCATAAATAGCCGGGACAACGATTTCTCCTTTCTTGTTGATCAGTCCCCATTTGGCGTCCACGTACCACCAATGCTCACCGTCGTCGCTATATTCACGCCGTCCGCCTTCCTTGAAGATGGCGAATCCATCCTCTCTGAAAGAAGAGACATATTCGAATCGAGGCTTGATCACGATCTCTCCTTCCATGTTGCCAAAGCCCATCTTGTCGCCATCTACAATTCGGACCAGTCCGTTGCTCACGTCGTCGGGAGCGCCTTCGCCGGTTCCGAGGAACTCGAACAGGATTCTCTCCGCCCGGTCGATCAGGTATATCCCTTGTCGTCCTTTTATGCCCACGATGGCGAACTTCGCGAACTTGCGGCTCAGCCAAGGCCCATGATATTTCCCCGCCGGAATGACCGTCTCTCCTTGGGCGTTGCGATACTCGCAACGCAGGTCCACTTCCTCATACGGATCCGGACAATACAGATACAGCGTGTCATTCTGTTGCGCCGCCAGGCGAAACACGCAGGCCAATTGAAAAATGACAAAAAACGTAATTGCTTTCATAACTATTTTATTTGAGTAAGATTAGTATGGATACCTTTTATGCGGTATCTATTAACAGGTCGCAAATATGCCAAATTAGGGAGTGTCGTCCAAGTTATCTCTCTATTTTCTTTATGCAACTGCGCGTTTATGAATATATTTTCATCATCTCGCTGTTTCGTCGGGCTTCTCATTGGGGCTTATCGCGTTGATGAGGTAGCCCTTTCCGCTCTTGACCACCTCTATCCGCCGGCTCTTGCTTCCTCCATTTCCCGAATAGCGCACGATATATGTATCTCCATCCGCGTGTTCCACGGTAATGGAGGGCTGCCAGGTGGCGTCGAAATCGAAGTTATCGATCAGCTGGTCGTAGCCGATATAGCCATCTTGCTTTTCCACTTCTTCGGCCATGCGGTATTGCTGCCGTGCCTGATCCGTCATATAGACTTTACGCAGCATGGACAAACGGCCGGCTAAATGTTCCGGCATGTCGCAATACGCGCTCGTATATATGTTATAGAAGCTTTTCAGGAAGGCCTGCGGAGTGGCATTGTCGACAACCGCTACCGAAGAATGTAGCAACAGGCTATCACCGTATTGCGCGCCATTCCAGGCCGGAGTGACATAATCTATCTGGTACCGGTCTTGATAAGCTTTTACCCTTACCGGTATATCCTGCCTATGCCCCGACTCCTTGCTCCAAATATAGCTAACCATGAACCAGTTGCCGCCCAATGGCCGCACGTTTAATGACGAAAGCATGTTGTCGCTGATATCTTGTGCACGAAGGATGGGGTCAGCGTCAGTCGAATAAATGAGCCTGTCCAATCGCTCGATCAGGGCCGGGGTGAGGTAGTAAGCATTCAGCGTATCCACGGACTGGGAAGGCTGTGCGGACGACCGTCTTATATAGGATTGGTAGAACGCTTTTATGGATGAGACCGCCTTTTCCACCGAAATGGAAGTATAAGAGGTTTTGCCCATCGCATGGGGGAGCGTGTCGTGCTTTTGCGCCGACAACCGGCACGCGCAGATCAATTGGAGAACGATAAAAAGCTTTATTGATTTCATAACCTTATTTTTTATAGGCGCTATCGCATGATTAGAACGATGATGGCTCATGCTATCGCGTTATTTCGCCGCGAATATGCAAAATATCAATATATTAGCCAAATTATTTTTATACTTTTTTTATGCGACTTACAAGCATCTAAAGTTCTCTCCATCTGTACGTCGTGATCATCACAATATCGACACTCCGTAATACCTTGACGAATAACTGTCTAAAATCTATGATTACCTTCGCGACAACGAACCTTCAAGAATATCTAAAAGCCTTCGCAGCTAATCAGACACCTAAATATTTGCACAAAAGAGGAATATCGCAATCTCTCTATTTTCGCAAATGAAATGCTTCGAGTTCGCTGGGGAAATACTCACCTGAAATCGGGTGAGACAATAACCGGCCGGGGAAAGCTTCACCTGAAATCAGGTGAGATAATAACCGGCCGAGGAAAGCTTCACCTGAAATCGGGTGAGACAATAACCGGCCGGGGAAAGCTTCACCTGAAATCGGGTGAGACAATAACCGGCCGGGGAAAGCATCACCTGAAATCAGGTGAGACAATAACCGGTCGGGGAAAGACTTACCCGAAATCGGGTGATAGAATAACCGACCGGGGAAAGACTTACCCGAAATCGGGTGATAGAATAACCAGTCGGGGAAAGTCTCACCTGAAATCGGATAAGTATTTCACCAAGTTCAAACCACTAATTTTAAATAAATAGGATCAAGATTGACACGACTTCTCTTAAATGACTTTCTAACGGGCAGCATTCCAACTTTCGCGGCGGTGTCCCGGAATTGATCAAGGAAGAGCGCAATGTGAAAGATGATGCCCGGAAACGGTACAGAGCCTACCAAAAGGCGTATCGTGAAGAACAGAAATTGCTCTTCACGTCGACCAAGAGCATGCTGACCGACGACATCGTGCGGGCGGACCGCGAACGCAACTCGCTCTACGTTGGGTTAGGAGCCTTTCGAGGCATAGGCTTTCAGCCACGTTTGGACCTGGAAGGGCACCGAGTCTAATGGCTCGCGAATGGTGAGACGCGGCACACCACGTCTCTTCATACCGATCATTACAAAATCTGTGCGAATCTGTGTAATCTGTGGTGAACTCCCTCCCGCCAATCATTAATCACTTCCCTTTTACCCTCCTATCCAGCCGCTCGCGAAATGTGAGACTTTACTTGGAGACGGTACAGGATAAACACAGGTTCTCACTGGTGCCCCCTTTTTTCTTCACGCGGAAGCGCGTGGGACGAGAAGCCCGGGCTTCTCGTTGCGCGCGGGATCGCATAACGCCTTTGCCCCTCGAAGATAGATCCTCGCATGACCCGTCTTCGAGGGGAATTTAAACCGTTCGCCCGCTTACCGCTACTTCTTCAGCAAATCGCGTATCTCCGTCAGCAGCTCCTCTTCCTTGGTGGGGGCTGGGGGCGGGGCGGCGGCCGCTTCCTCTTTCTGGCGCTTGGCGCTCAACCTCATCATGCCGCGCAGGAGGAGGAAGATGCAGAAGGCCACGATGAGGAAGTCGAGGATGGCTTGCAGGAACAAGCCGTACTCCAGCGTCACGGCTGGGGCGATCTCCTTGCCGTCGGCGCCCAGCTCGGCGGCTTTCATCACCCACTTCAGGTCGGTGAGACTGGCTCCGGCGAGCAGTAGGCCCACCGGAGGCATGATGATGTTGGCCACCAACGACGACACGATTTTGCCGAACGCGCCGCCAATCACGACGCCAATGGCCAGGTCGATGACGTTGCCTTTCATGGCGAACGCCTTGAACTCTTGAAAAAAGGTACTCTTTCCCATCTTTTTGGATATTTAATGCGAAATTAATAGTTTGTTCCCATACAAATGACTACTTTTGCAGCGAATTTTAGAAAGAGAACAAATCTCAGGGCTAAAAAGATTATAGAACAAAGATTATAAATTCCTAAAAAGTAAACAAGATGATTAAAGTAGGTATTAATGGATTCGGACGTATCGGACGTTTCGTATTCCGCGCCGCAATGAAAAGAAGTGATCTCCAGATCGTAGGTATCAACGATCTTTGCCCGGTAGATTACTTGGCTTACATGCTGAAGTACGACACGATGCACGGCCAGTTTGATGGCACCATTGAGGCAGACGTGGAGAACAGCAAGCTGATCGTGAACGGCCAGTCGATCCGTGTGACGGCAGAGAAGAATCCCGCCGACTTGAAATGGGACGCTGTTGGCGCCGACTACGTGGTTGAGTCGACCGGTCTGTTCCTGACGAAAGAGAAAGCCCAAGCGCACATCGACGCTGGCGCGAAGTACGTGATCATGTCGGCTCCGTCGAAAGACGACACCCCGATGTTCGTTTGCGGCGTCAACGAGAACGCTTACGTGAAGGGTACCCAGTTCGTTTCCAACGCATCTTGCACCACCAACTGCTTGGCTCCCATCGCCAAGGTGCTGAACGACAAATTCGGCATCACGGATGGCCTGATGACCACGGTACACTCCACCACCGCTACCCAGAAGACCGTCGACGGCCCGTCGATGAAGGACTGGAGAGGTGGCCGCGCCGCCTCGGGCAACATCATCCCCTCGTCTACCGGAGCCGCCAAGGCCGTAGGTAAGGTGATCCCCGCGCTGAATGGCAAGCTGACCGGCATGTCGATGCGTGTCCCCACCCTCGACGTATCCGTTGTCGACCTCACCGTCAACCTGGCCAAGCCGGCCACGTACGCCGAGATCTGCGCAGCCATGAAGGAGGCTTCCGAGGGTGAGCTGAAAGGCATCCTGGGCTATACCGAGGACGCTGTCGTTTCGTCCGACTTCCTGGGCGACGCCCGCACCTCCATCTTCGACGCCAAGGCTGGTATCGCGCTGACCGACACGTTCGTGAAGGTAGTGGCTTGGTACGACAACGAGATCGGCTACTCGAACAAGGTGCTCGACCTCATCGCCCACATGGCCAAGGTGAACGGGTAACATCAGAGATCCCACCTTTTTCAATAGGCCCAATTGGGCCGGGAAATAAAATTTAATGGTAGAGAGCCGCCGCGAATGATCGTGGCGGCTCTCTCTTTTTAAGACACATTAAACATCACGCGCCGCAGTTTAACGCTTGGGGAGGAAACAAAACATGGGACGAACTGTTCTTATAGACAGAAAATGCATTATCAACTAACAATAAAGATTCAAACCAAATGATTAAAGTAGGTATTAATGGATTCGGGCGCATAGGGCGTCTCGTTTTCCGCGCCGCGATGAAAAGGAACGATGTTGAAATCGTAGGTATCAATGACCTTTGCCCGGCCGACTACCTGGCTTACATGCTGAAGTACGACACGATGCATGGCCATTTCGACGGCACCATAGAGGCCGACGTAGAAAACAGCAAGCTGATCGTGAACGGACACTCCATCCGCGTGACGATGGAACGCAATCCGGCCGACCTGAAGTGGGACGCCGTTGGCGCGGAGTACATCGTGGAGTCGACCGGACTGTTCCTCACCAAGGAGAAGGCGCAGGGACATATCGACGCTGGCGCGAAGTACGTGGTGATGTCGGGACCCTCGAAGGACGATACCCCGATGTTTGTTTACGGGGTCAACCAAGGCGCATACACGAAGGGTACGCCGTTCGTGTCGACCGCCTCGTGCACCACGAACGCCCTGGCTCCGCTGGCCAAGGTGCTGAACGACAAGTTCGGCATCGTGGATGGACTGATGACTACCATACACTCCACCACGGCCACGCAGAAAACGGTCGACGGCCCGTCGATGAAAGACTGGAGAGGTGGCCGCGCCGCTTCGGCCAACATCATCCCCTCGACCACCGGAGCAGCCAAGGCCGTAGGCAAGGTGATCCCCTCGCTCAACGGCAAGGTGACGGGCATGGCCATGCGTGTCCCCACGCTCGACGTCTCCGTGGTCGACCTCACCGTTAACCTGGCCAAACCGGCCACGTACGCCGAGATCTGCGCCGCCATGAAGGAGGCTTCCGAGGGTGAGCTGAAAGGCGTGATGGGATATACGGAAGACCCTGTCGTATCGTCCGACTTCCTGGGCGACACCCGCACCTCCATCTTCGACGCCAAGGGTGGTATCGCCCTGACCGACACGTTCGTGAAGGTAATGGCCTGGTACGACAACGAGATCGGCTTCTCGTACAAGATGCTCGACTTCATCGCCCACATGGCAGCGGTGAACAAGTGACCAAAAAGGGTTAGGACAGGGAAGCCGCGGCGAATAACTCGCCGCGGCTTCTTTTTGAGTGCTCCGCACCCCGGACAATAAAAAAGTGCTAAGCCAATCTATTTTTACGATAATTATGCCTATCTTTGCGAACCCGTAAGAACCTGCGATAATATATGTGTTATTCATCTTCCATAATTGCGAGCTATCTTATCAATCGGTCGAATAGGGTAGGCTCTCCGCTATCGGTCATACAACTGATAAAGTTGGTCTATATCGCTCATGGCTGGAACTTGGCGCTCAGGGGAGAGCCTTTGGTATCGGATGATATAGAGGCTTGGAAGTATGGTCCGGTCATGCCGGAACTGTTCAGTTTGCTTAAAATCCAGATAGAGAAAAGGGGTATTCCGGCAGGGGAATCTATAAATGACGCGGCCGTATATTCCAGTGATATGCCGTTATCCATAACCGATCGCGAGATTAATCCCTCCATCCAGATCTTGCTGAATAAAGTGTACGTCAGGTTTAGGGATCTGACCGGGCAAGAGCTTTCGGCGTTGACGCACGAAACAGATACCCCATGGTATCGAATATGGGACAATGGCGAAGGCAGAGACCGTAAGATTGAAGATGCGGATACTAAAGCTTATTATGAGAAAAAGATAAACCGTGAGCAATTTGATTCGTACTCTCAATTCGCATCCATCTCGTCCAAGGAAGAAGCCCGGGAACTTCTCACAGCAGCAGGGATTCTCGACCAGGACGGGCAACTATCTCCTTTCTATAAACAATAACTGGGCGGTTTCATGTATTCTGAGAGGCCAACACTTGTTGTCGGATTCCATGGCTGCGACAAGCGTCTGCGCGACCGTATCGTTTCTCATGAGGAAAGGATGAGCGGTAGCCGGAACGCATACGATTGGTTGGGACATGGCATATACTTTTGGGACAATGACCACGAACGTGCGTTGGAGTTTGCCAAAGAACAGTGGAGCAGGGGAAAAATAGAGGAACCTGCCGTATTGGGAGCCTATATTGATCTGGGCAATTGCCTGGATTTGCTGGATCATCACAATTTGTATTCTTTGAAAGAGGTGTATGAGGAATTGAAATACACCTACGGGAAGGTCGGAAATCCGCTGCCGGCGAACAAGTCTGTAGGAAGAGCCGGTGATCTCCTGCTGCGCAATCTGGATTGCGCCGTCATCAATCTATATCACGAGCTTCGCCACAAAAATGGAATGACTCCATACGATTCCGTAAGAGGGGTTTTCTGGGAGGGGAAACCACTGTATCCAGGTACGGAAATGAAAGAAAAGAACCATATACAACTTTGCGTTCGCAACATGAATTGTATAAAATGCTTCTTTATCCCGAGGGAAAAAGAGGCGAACGGGTTCTTTTAGTGATTACCGATTAGCCCGCACCATGCGCAGCCTGATTGCTTTGACGTTCTCCGGCAGCGGTTTGACTATTCCCTACTTACTTATATATATATTGTTAAAAAACAAAAGGTTATCCCGCTACTGAACCGCAAAATTAGTAGCTTTGCCACCTATGAGAAGAATATTGCTAACATTGACACTCTTTTTCACTATGACCGATATAGCAAATGGACAGAACCCGTTTCTCATGTCCTACCAAACACCGCACGAGACAGTGCCATTCGACAAAATAAAAGTCGGAGACTACGAACCTGCCATCGTCGAGGGCATCAAGCGACAGAACCAAGAGATCGCCGCCATCGTCGACAACCCCGCGAAAGCGGATTTTGCCAACACCATAGCGGCTTACGACGCGTCGGGCGAACTGCTCGACCTGGTGAGCGCCGTCTTCAGCAACATGCTGAGCGCCGAGGCCAGCGACGAGCTGCTGGAGCTGGCCCAACGCATCATGCCGATGCTCAGCGAGCACGCCAACAACATCTACCTCAACCGCGGACTCTTCGCCCGGGTGAAAGAAGTGTTCGACCAAAAAGAACGGCTGGGACTCGACACGGAACAGGCACGCCTGCTCGAAGTGGTGTACGACGCCTTCGCCCGGCATGGCGCCAACTTGGCGGAAGCCGACCGCGAGACTTACCGCCAGCTCACCCTCGAGCTGAGCAAGCTCTCGCTCGACTTCGGCGAGAACAACCTCAAGGAGACCAACCGCTACCAAATGCTCATCACCAACAGGGAGCAGCTTGCCGGACTGCCCGAGATAGCCGTCGAGGCCGCCGCCGAAACAGCCGCCGCCGAGAATAAGGAGGGCTGGGCGTTCACCCTGCACGCTCCCAGCTACGTGCCCTTCATGACGTACGCCGACGACCGCGAGCTGCGGCACACCCTATACATCGCCTACAACACCAAGGGCACCCGCGACAACGCGTACAACAATCTCGACATCGTGAAGAAGATCGTCAACACGCGGATGGCCATCGCCCAACTGCTGGGATACGCCAACTATGCCGAGTACATCCTCGAAAAGCGCATGGCACGAGGCAGCGACGCCGTGTACCGCCTCTTCGACCAGCTCCTCGAAGCTTACACGCCCGCCGCCCGCCGCGACTACGAAGCGGTGCAGGAGGTGGCGCGGAGGGAGTTCGGAGACGACTTCACCCTCATGCCGTGGGACTGGAGCTACTACTCCAACAAGCTCAGGATCGAGCGCTTCGCCTACAGTGCCGAGGAGCTACGTCCCTACTTTGAGCTGGAACGAGTGAAAAAGGGGGTATTCGGCCTGGCCGAGAGGCTCTATGGCATCACCTTCACGAAGAATCCCGAGATACCCGTCTACCACAAGGATGTCGACGCCTACGAAGTATTCGACCGCGACGGATCCTTCCTGGCCGTGCTCTACACCGACTTCTATCCCCGCCAGGGCAAGCGGGCGGGAGCGTGGATGACCAACTTCAAGGAGCAGTGGGTCGACCCGCGGACGGGCGAGAACAGCCGCCCGCAGGTGTCGCTGGTGATGAACTTCACCAAGCCCACCGAGAGCAAGCCCGCACTGCTCACCTTCAACGAGGTGCAGACCTTCCTCCACGAGTTCGGGCATAGCCTCCACGGCATGTTCGCCAACTCCTCCTATCGCCTGCTGAGCGGCACCAACGTCTACTGGGACTTCGTGGAACTGCCGTCGCAGATCATGGAGAACTTCGCCTACCAAAAGGAGTTCCTGAACACCTTCGCCCGGCACTACCAGACGAACCATCTCATCCCCGGGGAGATGGTGCACAGCATCGTGGACGGCTCCAACTTCGTGGCCGCCTACAATTGCCTGCGGCAGGTAGGCTTCGGGCTGCTCGACATGGCGTGGTACACCCGTTCCACCCCCTTCGAGGGCGACGTGCGCGCCTACGAGCAGGCCGCCTGGGCGAAGGCGCAAGTGTTGCCGCCCGTCAAGAAGACGTGCATGAGCACACAGTTCGGACACATCTTCTCGGGAGGATACGCTGCCGGATACTACAGCTACAAATGGGCGGAAGTGCTCGACGCCGACGCCTTCTCGCTCTTCGAGCAGAAAGGAATATTCAATGCCGAGGTGGCGCGGTCGTTCCGCGACAACATCCTCTCCAAAGGAGGGACGGAACACCCCATGACGCTCTACAAGCGTTTCCGCGGACAGGAACCCACCATCGACGCGCTTCTCGTCAGGAACGGAATCAAGGAGAGGGCGGATTGAAAAAACAACGTGACGATAAACAACGGTATGATGAAGAACGTTTTTAGACTATTGGGCCTCTGCGCTTTGATCCACCTGATGGCGGGATGCGAACAGGCCGACGACGTGAAGACCATTTTTGGGAGAACCTGGAAACTGACCTACATCACCCTCGACGGGAAACACCAGATGTTCGACTTCTGGGCAGGCGACGAGGCCGCCATGCGGAAGAGCATGGAGCAGCTCAACAAGCCCGGCAATTACACCTTGCTACTCGACGGGCTGACCGAGGGTGACGATATCAGGGGCAACGCGAGCGGAAGCACCGTAAGCCCCACCACCTTCAGCGGCACCTGGAGCGCCAACGGACGGACCAACGCCTTCAAGGCGACCGTCACCGGCAATAGGCCCGACGTGCTGGCCGTGAAGTTTCTCGAGGGACTCAACGCCGCCACCTCCTACGAGGGCGACACGCAAAATCTATATCTTATATATACGGCCGGGCAACAGACCTTCAGGATGTGCTTCAAGGCCTCGAACCAGTAAAGGACAACAGAAACCAGAAAGGGAAGATATATGGATACAGCTGAAAAACAGGAGGCGCTCGACAGGCGCTATATGCGCATGGCCGCCATCTGGTCCGAAAATTCGTATTGCCGACGCCGGAAGGTAGGGGCGCTCATCGTGAAGGACAAGATGATCATTTCCGACGGATACAACGGCACGCCCTCCGGATTCGAGAACGTGTGCGAGGACGAGGACAATGTCACCAAGCCCTACGTCCTGCACGACGAGGCCAACGCCATCAGCAAGATAGCCCGCTCCAACAACAGCAGCGACGGAGCCACCCTGTACGTCACCGCCTCGCCATGCATCGAGTGCGCGAAGCTCATCATACAGGCCGGCATCAAGCGGGTGGTCTATTCCGAACATTACCGTCTCGAAGACGGCATCGACCTCATGAGGCGAGCCGGCATCGAGATCATCTTCATACACATTTAAGGAAAAAAACAGATATGAGCACAAAGAATCCTTCCCGCTTCACGCCAGTCATCATCGCCGTGAGCGTGGTGATAGGCATCATTATCGGAACGTTCTACGCCAGGCACTTCGCCGGCAACAGGCTGGGCATCGTCAACGGATCGTCCAACAAGCTCAACGCCCTGCTGCGCATCGTCGACGACCAGTACGTGGACACCGTCAACATGGGCGAGCTGGTGGAGAAGGCCATGCCCGAGATTCTCAGCGACCTCGACCCACACTCCATCTACATCCCAGCCAGCGACCTGCAGAACGTCAACGCCGAGCTGGAGGGAAGCTTCAGCGGAATAGGCGTGCAGTTCACCATACAGAACGACACCATACACGTCAACGCCGTGGTACAGGGAGGACCCTCCGAAAAGGTAGGACTGATGGCGGGCGACCGCATCATCACCGTCGACGACAGCCTCTTCGTGGGACCGCGGGTGACCAACGAATCGACCATGCGCAAGCTGAAGGGACCCAAAGGAACCGACGTGAAGCTCGGCATCAGGCGGGTGGGGGAGAAGGAACTCCTGCACTTCACCATCGTCAGGGGCGACATCCCGCAGAATACGGTCGACGCCGCCTACATGGTCAACGAGGACGTGGGATACATCAAGGTCAGCAAGTTCGGACGCACCACGCACGTGGAGCTGCTCAGGGCACTGGCCGAACTTAACCACAAACAGTGCAAGGGACTCATCATCGACCTGAGGGGAAACACGGGCGGATACATGGAGGCGGCCGTGCGTATGGTGAACGAGTTCTTGCCCAAGAATCGACTGATCGTCTACATGCAAGGGCGAAAGTATCCCAGGGCGGAGGAGTTCGCCGACGGGACCGGTAGCAGCCAGACCATGCCACTCGTGGTGCTCATCGACGAAGGCTCGGCCTCGGCCAGCGAGATATTCACCGGAGCCATACAGGACAACGACCGGGGAACCGTGGTAGGCCGGCGCTCCTTTGGCAAGGGACTGGTGCAACAACCCATCGACTTCAGCGACGGGTCGGCCATACGCCTCACCATCGCCAGATACTACACGCCCTCGGGACGATGCATACAGCGCCCCTACCGCGACGGACGCGACAGGGACTACGAATACGACCTGTACAACCGGTACGAGCACGGCGAGTTCTTCTCGCGCGACAGCATCAAGCAGAACGAGGACGAGCACTACTTCACCGGCCTCGGAAGGGTGGTGTACGGCGGAGGGGGCATCATGCCCGACGTCTTCGTGCCCCAGGATACCACGGGGGTGACCTCCTACCTCTCCACGGTGATCAACCGGGGGCTGACCATACAGTTCACCTTCCAGTACACCGACGCCAACCGCAAGACGCTCGCCAAGTACACCGATGAGGATGAGCTGCTGGGAGAACTCAAGCGGCAAAACCTCGTGGAACGGTTCATCCGATACGCCGACAGCAAAGGGGTGAAACGCCGCAACCTGCTCATCCAGAAGTCGTATAAGCTGCTGGAACGGAATATCTACGGCAATGTCATCTACAACATGCTGGGGCTGCAGGAGTATCTCGAATACTACAATAAGACCGACGAGACCGTGCTGAAGGGTGTCGAGATCTTGGATAAGGGGGAAGCCTTCCCCAAGGCGCCCGAGGCGACGGCGAGCGACGCGGTGGCCCAAGCCGCCCCGGTGAAGGGTGAGGCGCCCCGATGGCGGATGAACGAGATCCTGATGGCACGGACATGAGCTTCACGACCGACGCCAAGCGTGAACTGCGCTTAGAGATGGCGCGGCTGAAGGTGCTCTATTTGCCCGAAGAACGGAAAGCGCTCTCGGTCGACGTGTCGGCGGCTCTCGAGCGACACCCCCTCTTCGGGGCGGCGCGCGTGGTGCTGCTCTACCACTCCTTGGCCGACGAGGTGGATACCTCGGGCCTCCTCGCCCGCTGGCTGGGGCGCAAGCGCGTCTTGCTGCCCGTGGTCGTCGACGGGGCGGAACTCGAACTACGGGAATACAGGGGAGAGGAACGTTTGGCCACGGGACGTTTCGGCATCGAGGAGCCTACGGGCGAAGCCTTCACCGACTATCCGGCCATCGACCTGGCGGTAGTGCCCGGCGTGGCGTTCGACCGGCAAGGGCATCGGTTGGGACGGGGCAAGGGGTATTACGACCGGCTGCTGCCGCGGCTCACGCAAGCTTATAAGCTGGGATTGTGCTTTCCCTTCCAGCTCGTGGAGCGGGTGCCGGCAGAACCGTCGGACGTGCCCATGGACGAGGTGGTGGAAATAGTGATTAGCGATTAGTGATTAGCGGAAGATGATGTTGGTGATCACCGTGGCGCCCACGCGCTGGTTCAGGGCGCGCACCAACGCTTGGCGCCCCATCATCAGCTCCTGCCTCAGCGCGGCGGAGGTGAGATGCACGTATAGCGTCTGGTTGCGTATGTAGAGATTGGTGGTGTACTTGGCGTTTGAACCCATCAACTGTGGCCAGCTGTCGAGCAGGCGTCGCTCGTTGAGCGGTCCCTCCAGACCCTCTTGGCGCAGGAGCCGTTTCAGCACGTCGCCGACATGTTCCGTCTCTCGCCGTCTCATAGCCGTTCCTCCGTCTCCTCTATGGTTCCCCGCTCCACGCGGAATATCTTGAAGTCGCTGCCTCCCACCTTATGCAGGATGTTGTCCAAGTGTTCCCGGTTGGTGTCGGTGATGAATATCTGGCCGAAGCTGTCGCCCGCCACCAGCTTCACGAGCTGTTCCACGCGCGAGGCGTCGAGCTTGTCGAATATGTCGTCAAGCAGCAGCAACGGCACCGTGTGCCCCGTACGTTTCAGGAAGTCGAATTGCGCCAGCTTCAGCGCCACCAGGAACGTCTTGTTCTGCCCCTGCGAGCCTTCCCGCTTGACGGGGAAGCCGCCTTGCGTCATGACGAGGTCGTCCTTGTGGATGCCGTGCAACGCGAAGCCCACGACCTTGTCCTTTGCCCGGCTCTGCCGGATGACCTCCAGCAGCGAGGTGTCCCGCGCGTGCGATTTATAGGACAAATCCACCCACTCCTTGTCCTGGGAGACGAACGAGTAGATTGCCTGGAACGCGGGCACGAACTCCGTGACGAAGGCCTCCCGTTTCCGGAAGATCTGCTCGCCAGCCTGCGCCATCATCTCCTCCCAGATCCCGAACAGCTCCTCTTCCACGGGCAGCTCGCTCTTCAGCAGGGCGTTGCGTTGCGCCAGCGCCTTGTTGTAGCGCACCAGCGCCTCCAGGTACTCACGGTCGTACTGCGAAATGACGATGTCCATAAAGCGGCGGCGCTCCTCACTTCCCCCGGCGATCAGCCCGATGTCGTCGGGACTGACCATCACCAACGGGATGAAGCCGATGTGGTCGGCAAACCGGCCGTACTCCTTCTTGTTGCGCTTGAACTGCTTCCGGGCGTGGTGCTTCATGCCCGTGTAGATCTCTTCGGGGCTGCCGTCCTCCGTCTCGTAGAACCCCTGGATGACGGCAAACTCCCGCTCATGCATGATGTTTTGCGAATCGATGGGGTTGCCGGCGCTCTTGCAGAACGACAGGAAGTAAATGGCGTCCAGCAAGTTGGTCTTCCCCATCCCGTTCTGCCCGAAGAAGCAGTTCAGCTTGGGCGAGAAGGAGAGTTCCACCTGCTCCAGGTTCTTATAGTTTAATATGGATACACGTTTCAGTATCATCGGGACGAATGTGATTTCAGCGACAAAAGTAGCAAGTTTTTCGCTCTTTTGGGCAGCGATACGAAAAAAGATGCCCTCAAATTTCGTTGGTAGTCATAAAAGAGCTACTTTTGCCCACCGAAATATCGTGCTGTGAATTATAACAAAAGAATAGATATAACAATGGCTGAAAAGAAAAATCAGAAAGAACATCTGAACGTGGAAGACGCGCTCACGCAGTCCGAAGCGTTTCTTATGAAGTACAAGAACGCGATCGTGGGCGCGGTAATCGCCGTGATTGTCATCATAGCTGGCTTCATCATGTACAAGAACCTATACGCCGAGCCGCGCGAGGAGAAGGCGCAAGTAGCCTTGTTCAAGGGACAGCAGTACTTCGAGCAGGACGCTTACGAGCAGGCGCTCAACGGCGACAGCATAGGCTACGTCGGCTTCCTCAAGGTGGCCGAGGAGTACAGCGGCACCAAGGCGGCCAACCTGGCCAAGGCATACGCCGGCATCTGCTACGCCAAGCTCGACAAGCAGCAGGAAGCGGTGAAGATGCTCGAGGGATTCGACATCTCCGACCAGATGGCCGGACCCGCGCTACTCGCCGCGGCGGGCAATTGCTACGCCAAGCTCGGGCAAATGGAGAAGGCTGCCACGACACTGGTCGCCGCGGCCGACAAGGCCGACAACAATAGCCTGAGTCCCATCTTCCTCATACAAGCCGGACAGATCTTTGAGCAAGAGGGCAAGTACGACGACGCCATCAAGGCATACACCAAGGTGAAAGAGAAGTACGCCCAGTCCATCCAGGGGATGGAGATCGACAAGTTCATCGAGCAAGCCAAGCTGATGAAGAAATAGGGAGACCGGACGAATGGCAACAGCTTATCACAACCTGTCGGAGCACGATTTCAAATCCGTGCCCGACGCCGAGGAGATGCGATTCGGAATCATCGTCTCCGAATGGAACTATAACATCACCGGCTCCCTGCTCAGGGGAGCCTTGGACACCCTCAAGAAATATCACGTGCCCGACGAACATATTCTTGTCAAGACCGTCCCCGGAAGCTTCGAGCTGACCTTCGCCGCCAACCAGATGATGGAGAGCTGCGACGTGGACGGCATCATCATCCTGGGATGCGTGGTGAGGGGCGAGACCCCGCATTTCGACTACGTATGCCAAGGCGTCACGCAGGGTGCCACGCAGCTCAACGCCACGGCCGACATACCCGTCATCTACGGCGTGCTGACCACCAACACCATGGAGCAAGCGGAGGAACGTGCGGGCGGACGATTGGGCAACAAAGGCGACGAATGTGCCATAACGGCCATAAAAATGGTCGATTTCGCTTGGAGTTTAAACAAATAGTCGTATCTTTGCGGCGCATTTGGGACAAGCGGTCCCGGACACATGCGGCAATCACAGATACAAAGGGCAAATACCAGAGTGGCCAAATGGGGCAGACTGTAAATCTGCTGGCTTACGCCTTCGGTGGTTCGAATCCATCTTTGCCCACATAAATTGCGGAAGTAGCTCAGTTGATAGAGCATTAGCCTTCCAAGCTGAGGGTCGCGGGTTTGAGCCCCGTCTTCCGCTCTTGGCGAAAGCCCCCGATAGTCGAAAGACATCGGGGGCTTTTTTGTCAGGGATATTGAGGATTAAGCTCCGGGCATACGATTAACGGGGCACGGGCATATACAGTGTTTGTCCAGAAACACAAATCTACCTCCAAGCATGAAGCCCGTGTTGCCGCAGTCAGTACCGCCCTTGAAAGAAGGGATAAGCGATTCAAGGTAGACGCGGAAAATACCCAGCCTGATTATTCACGGCCGTCACTCGCTTCGTTCACGGCCGTCATCAGTTCCGTTCACGGCCGTCTTTGTTAAAATCACGGCCGTCTTTTTTCAAGTCGCGGCCGTGATTCATGGGATATGTGCGCATAAATGTTTTTTTTCGTCCAACGGGCACGAAAGCTTTGGACTTTTATATAAATTTGCGGCTTGTAACAAACTATATGCGAAAAAATAACATGAATTCAAGACTGATGATTCTATGGGTAGCGTTGCTCATATACGGCGCTACCAGCGGCTTCGCGCAAGAAGCCAGATCCCGGCAAGCTGATGCCGAGCAAGCCTATTTCGACCAGGCGGATGTATGGACCGACAAAGCCAATGACGCGTTCTTCGCGAAGGAATACGGCGATGCCGAGCAGTATTACCAGAAGATGATTGCCGGGTTCGGCAAACTCTCCGCCCAGACGCGAAAGGCACGTACGGAATTCAAATCGGAAGTGTATTACGCGCTGGCGAGAGTGCAAGCCATGCAAAAGAAAAAGAATCCCGCGCTACGCTCATTCGAGCAAGCGGTAGCCGACGGCTACACCGCCTATCGAAGCATCTTGAACGATCCGTACTTGGCGTACATCCGCGGCGAGAAACGCTTCCAGACCGTGATGGAGCGGCTCAAAGACAAGAGCTTCCATGCCATTCTGCAGAAAGCGAACGGATACGCGCCCAGCCAACGTCGCGATACCTTACCCCGCTTCACGTACATGGCACCCAACGATCGCCATTTGGTACGCGTACGCGAATACTTTCGCTTAGACAGTGTGGCCGGAGCGGGCGACGAACTCTCCAAGATAAAGAATATCCTCACGTTTGTACACAACACCATTGAGCACGACGGCTCCAGCGATTCGCCCAAAGTTTACGATGCCATATCGCTTGCCGAAGCCTGTAAGGACGGCTCGCGCGGACTGAATTGCCGCGGGCTTGCCACGGTGCTCAACGAATGTTATCTCGCCATGGGATTCAAATCACGCTTTGTCACCTGCATGCCTGCCGTCTACGTCGACGATTGCCACGTGATCAACGCCGTCTACTCCGTCACGCTAGACAAATGGGTATGGGTTGACCCTACCAACAACGCCTGGGTAACCGACGAGAAAGGCAATATGCTAAGCATACAAGAGGTGCGCGAACGCCTGCGCCAAGACCTGCCCCTGGTGCTAAACGACGAAGCCAACTGGAACAACCGGGAGAAAGTAACCGCCAACGAGTATCTCTATGACTACATGGCAAAGAATCTCTATTATGTGAATTGCATGTTACGCAGTGAATACAACGCCGAAAGCACGTACAACCGGGCAAATTATGTCTGCCTGATCCCCGTAGGCTACACCTGCGACGATTTGAAAGGGAAAACCACGACCAGCGACGACCAATGGTTTTGGCAATCGCCCTACACGGAACGATAGTCCAGGGACAAGGGGACGAGGGGACGAGGTCATGAAATTCGAGGGGTAACTGACAGGCACAGACCTGCGAGGGGTAACTGACAGGTACAGATCCGCGAGGGGTAACTCCAAGTCCTCCCTTCCAACGGAGGGGAGGTGCCCGGAGGGCGGAGGGGAGGGAAGAATAATCAGCATACCTATTTTATATTATAAGCGGTACGTTCATTGTTTTTCCCATCCCCTCCGCCCTCCGGGCACCTCCCCTCCGCGGGAGGGGAGGACT
>JAISIZ010000108.1 GCA_031261785.1 Mediterranea sp. (in: CFB group bacteria) | reverse complement strand
GACGAAATATACCCGGTATATTTCCCCAAGACGGCAGCGAGACGAAATATACCCGGTATATTTCTCTGCGGAGGCTGGCGAGACTAAAAAATACCCGGTATATTTCTCCAAGACGGCGGCGGGACGAAATATACCCGGTATATTTCCCCAAGACGGCAGCGAGACGAAAAAATACCCGGTATATCACTCCGCGACGGCAGCGGGACAAAAAATACCCGGTATATTTCTCCAAGACGGCAGCGGGACGAAAAAATACCCGGTATATTTCTCCAAGACGGCAGCGGGACGAAAAATACCCGGTATATTTCTTCCCGACAAAAGGAGGAGCCGTCCGGACGGGAACGAACGCGACGCGCTGTATGCGTCCCATTTTGCCCTCAAGAGGGGATGGAACTTACGAAATCCACGAAATCCGTATCCCAATCGGCATTTGCCGCCCTTTGATTGCCGGTCATTGGATTGAAACATGTATTACAAACATGTTGCGTCTCTTTTTTAAATCTTCTTTTTTTTGCGTTTTTTCTCTCCTTTTGTTTATCTTTGCCGTCGATTTTGTTTTCCATCTGTTCTCAAAACGGAATGGCGGACAAAGCGGAGAGAAATTTATGAGTCAAGCGATAGAAGAGTTTCCGGCTGCTGTCTCCATTGGGACAGGGAATAGCGTAGCTCGCTCTAAACGTTGGTACGCGGCATACGTCAAGATGCACCACGAAAGGAAAGTGAGCCAACGCTTGGGCCAAATGGGCATCGAAAATTTTGTCCCTGTCCAGCAAGAAGTACACCAGTGGAGCGACCGGCGGAAAACGGTGGAACGGGTACTCATCCCCATGATGATATTCGTGCACGCCGACCCTACCGAGCGACGCGAAGTGTTGACGCTCTCGGCCGTGAGCCGGTACATGGTGATGCGCGGTGAGGGTAAACCCACCATCATCCCCGACGACCAGATGGAGCGATTCCGCTTCATGCTCGACTACTCCGAGACCACCGTCTCCATCAACGAGGCACCCTTGGAGAAAGGCGTAGCTGTGCGCGTCATCAAAGGCCCTCTCACCGGACTGGAAGGTGAGCTGTGGGAGTTCAAGGGGAAGTCGCAAATTGCTGTCCGGCTGGACATGCTGGGCTGTGCCTGTGTGGATATGCCAAAGGGCTACGTGGAACGGATCTAATGTAAAGTCAACATAATTAAAGAGATAGCGTATGAATATAGCGATAGTGGGCACGGGATATGTAGGTCTCGTCTCGGGCACTTGCTTTGCCGAGATGGGCGTCAACGTCACCTGTGTCGATGTCAACAAAGAGAAGATCGACGCCCTGAACCGCGGGGAGGTGCCCATCTACGAGCCAAGCCTCGACGAGATGGTGCTCCGCAACGTACGTGAGGGACGCCTGCGCTTCATGACCGACCTTGCCTCCTGCATCGACGACGTGGAGGTGGTGTTCAGCGCCGTGGGAACGCCGCCCGACGAGGATGGATCTGCCGACCTCAGCTATGTCCTGGCCGTGGCACATACGTTTGGCCAACATATCAATAAGTACACGGTGCTGGTCACCAAGTCGACCGTCCCCGTAGGCACGGCGCTGAAGGTGAAAACCGTGATACGCGAGGAGCTGGAACGCCGGGGTGTCGACGTGCCGTTCGACGTGGCCAGCAACCCCGAGTTCCTCAAGGAGGGGGCGGCCATCAAGGATTTCATGTCGCCCGACCGTGTGGTGGTGGGCGTGGAGAGCAAGCAGGCCGAGGAGCTGATGACGCGCCTCTACCGTCCCTTCCTGCTCAACAATTTCCGGGTGATCTTTACCGACATACCATCCGCCGAGATGATCAAATACGCGGCCAACGCCATGCTGGCCACACGCATCAGCTTCATGAACGACATCGCCAACCTCTGCGAGCTGGTGGGGGCCGACGTCAACATGGTGCGTCGGGGCATCGGGGCCGACACGCGCATAGGCAACAAGTTCCTCTATCCCGGTTGCGGATATGGAGGCAGCTGTTTCCCAAAAGACGTGAAAGCCCTCATCAAGACGGCCGGCAAGAACGGCTACCCCATGCGCGTGCTGCAAGCCGTGGAGGAGGTGAACGAGGACCAGAAATTGGTGCTGTTCCACAAACTCTCTTCCTATTATAAAGAAGAACTCTCGGGCAAGACTATCGCCCTTTGGGGATTGGCTTTCAAGCCCGAGACCGACGATATGCGCGAGGCGACGTCGCTCGTCACCATCCGCCTCCTGCTCGACGCGGGTTGCCGGGTGCGGGTGTTCGACCCTGTCGCCATGGACGAGTGCCGCCGCCGCCTCGGCGAGGCCGTGGAGTACGCCACCGACATGTACGACGCCGTGCTCGATGCCGACGCCCTCCTGCTGCTCACCGAGTGGAAGCAGTTCCGCCTCCCCTCGTGGGGCGTCATCGCCAAGTCGATGAACCGACCCCTCGTCATCGACGGCCGCAACATCTACAGCGCCGACGACATGCACGCCGCCGGCTTCGAATACTACTGCATCGGACGATAACGCCGGTAAGCCCGGCTTATCCCTCCTCGCGAAACCCAACGATTGTTAAATAACCCACTATTCTTGTGGAAATTGCGGAAGTATTATACTTTTGTAGCATAACTTAAAAAAATAAAAGGGTGGAAAGGACTGCAATAAAAAAAAGAACGGCATTCCGCTTCGATACGGAATTGCTCAATCTTCTGAAAGCAAAAGCTAAAGAAGAGCATCGGAGCCTCAATCAGTATGTTGAGTGTGTCCTGATGGACGCAATCTACAATACGCCTAATGAAGAGACCTTGGCGGCTCTGGAAGAAGCTAAGGCGGGAAAATACGCGGGAACTGGAGGCTTTCTTGAAATCATGCGAATAGAGAAATGAAAGTACTACATTATAGTACGCAATACAAGAAAGATTTTAAAATGATTTCTTGTTGATATGGTTTGATAAAGAGCATGATTTTATAGAAATATTTCGTATCGGATCCCATTCGGAACTATTTAAATAATATTGAATAATATGCGTCTCCGCCCCACTGAAATACAGATCATTCTCCAAGTAGCCAGGGAAATCTATGGCGAAGGAGTGCGGGTATATCTCTTCGGTTCCCGCACGGATGATACCAAGCGGGGAGGGGATATCGACCTTCTAGTCCGCACTACGGGCGAAGAGAAGAGAGGCGTACTCGCACGCATCCGGATGGGCGCGCGTGTCAAGCGGCATCTCGGCGACCAGAAGATTGACATTATAGGCGATGACGAAGAATCGCCCGTAGCCCACGAAGCGCTACGAACCGGTATATTGCTACAAAATGACTGATAAGCAGAAAGAAATAACGGAACGTCTGAAGCGCGAGTTCGAAGTCTGCGATAAGCACATCCTCCGCATTCACCAGGCCATGGAGCGATTGGGTCTACCCATTCCTCTTTCGGTCGACGATTACGTCTATATGAATGACGAGCAGATTGCCTGTGTCGACCAGTTTATCTTTCGTTTCTCGAAGTTGCAAGATGCCATGGGCGCAAAGATATTCCGCCTTATATTAAGCTATTTGGGTGATGATGTCACTTCCCTGCCGATGCGCGACGTGCTGAACCGCCTGGAACGCTACGAGCTTCTCCCTTCGGTCGACGAGTGGATTTATCTACGCGATTTGCGAAACGATCTCGCTCACGATTACCCTTTGCTCGAAGCCAACGTCGTCGCCATCCTGAATCAACTCTTCGTCAAGGTAGAGGAGCTTATCTCCATTTATACGAAAATAGCGAAACAAGTAACCTTCTAAAGATGCCAATGAAAGGAATCGTATTAGCCGGTGGATCGGGCACCCGCCTTTATCCCATCACCAAAGGAGTGAGCAAGCAGTTGCTGCCCATCTTCGACAAGCCGATGGTCTATTACCCCATCTCGGTCCTGATGTTGGCGGGTATCCGCGAGATACTCCTCATCTCCACCCCCGACGATCTCCCCGCGTTCAGGCGTCTCCTCGGCGACGGCTCCGACTTCGGCATCCGCCTCGAATACGCCGAGCAACCCTCGCCCGACGGCTTGGCGCAAGCCTTCCTCATCGGCGAGCGATTCATCGGCGACGATCCCGTCTGCCTCGTCCTCGGCGACAACATCTTCTACGGCCAAAGCTTCACCCGTGCCCTCCGCGAGGCGGTCGCCGCCGCCGAGGGTGAGCGCAAAGCCACCATCTTCGGCTATTGGGTGGCCGACCCCGAACGCTACGGCGTGGCTGAGTTCGACAACGCCGGCAACGTCCTCAGCATCGAGGAGAAGCCCCAGCGCCCCAAGTCCAACTACGCCATCGTCGGCCTTTACTTCTATCCCAATCGGGTAGTCGACGTGGCCAAGCATATCGAACCTTCCGCACGCGGTGAACTGGAAATCACCACCGTCAACCAGCGTTTCCTCGACGACCAGCAGCTATGCGTGCAACTCCTCGGCCGCGGTTTCGCCTGGCTCGACACCGGCACGCACGACTCCCTCTCCGAGGCCGGCACTTTCATCGAAGTCATCGAGAAACGCCAAGGCCTCAAGATTGCCTGCCTCGAATCCATCGCCTACCACCAAGGCTGGATCACCGCCGACAAGCTCCGCCAGCTGGCCCAGCCCATGCTGAAGAACCAATACGGGCAATACTTGCTGAAGGTGGCAAACGGATTGAGATAAATAAAAAAGTATAGCTTGTGAAATATCGCCAAGTTATCGCATACAGGCATTATTTTACGGACTTCTTTGAGGCGCAACCTAAAAAAGTCCAAAACAAAATTATTAAAGTATTTGATGCCATAGAACAAATGGAACGCATTCCGGGTTCTTATTTAAAGCGCATTGTAGATTCTGATGGATTATATGAGATTCGGGTGCAATTAGCAAACAGCATATTTCGTGTCTTTTGCATCTTCGATGGTGATAAATTCGTGATTTTGTTGACAGGATTTCAAAAGAAAAGTCAGAAAACTCCGCAAAAAGAGTTGGCAAAAGCCAAAAATATAATGATGGAATATTATAAAGAAAAGGAGAATATTCTATGAATACAACGACATTAGATCAAATAAAAGACCGTTATTATGGTGCTGTAGGAACCCCTGAACGCGACCAATTGGAGTGCGAATTGGAGGCGCTTCGTATAGGATTGAGAATCCGTGAAGCCCGTTTAAAACGTTCAATGACGCAAGAGCAACTCGCCGAGCGCATTGATAAAAATCGTTCTTTTATATCCAAAGTGGAAAACGATGGGACCAACATTAGTATCAAAATGCTATTGGATATCATAGAACGTGGATTAGGTGGCAAATTGAATATAGAAATACAGTTGTGAACGTAATACGCACAGCTCTCGATGGTGTACTAATCATCGAACCGAAGATATTTGTCGACGACCGCGGCTACTTCTTCGAATCGTTTTCCCAGCGGGACTTCGACGCACGGGTTCGTCCCATCCGTTTCGTGCAGGACAACGAGAGCAGATCCTCCTTCGGCGTGCTCCGCGGCCTCCATTTCCAGAAGCCTCCTCATGCCCAGAGCAAATTGGTGCGCGTCATCCAGGGTGCCGTGCTCGACGTGGCGGTCGACATTCGCCGCGGCTCCCCCACCTTCGGCCAGCATGTCTCCGTGGAACTCACGGCCGACAACCACCGCCAGTTCTTCATCCCCCGCGGTTTCGCCCACGGTTTCATCGTACTCTCCCCCGAGGTCCTCTTCCAATACAAGTGCGACAACTTCTACGCCCCCGAAAGCGAAGGCGCCATCGCCTGGAACGACCCCGACCTACATATCTCCTGGCAACTTCCCGCCAACCGGATCATCCTTTCCGGGAAAGACCAACACCACCCCCGACTCAAAGACGCCGAATGGCTCTTCGAGTATGGAGATGAGCTGTATGGATGATGGAATGGAAAGACCTACCTTCCTTTATACAAATATTCCATAAACGGTGAAATCCGTGTAATCCGTGCCCAAATAAGGCACGGCATACCCCAACCTCTCAATCGCCAACTTCCCTCCCTTTATAGGAGATATCTGCGAGCGGCACTTCCGTTGTCTTGAAAATCGCTTGTTCATCAGGAATAGCGAACAAAAGGAAGATAATAAAGATGCGAAAACTACAACATGTAATTAAATGCCCAATGAAAAAAAAAGTAATCATTCCTCTAACTATTATTGTCTGCCTGCTTGCGGTGGAATGTGTTTTACGTTTTAAGTGGGGTTTCTGTGATGCGCTTTTATATCGTTCTGACCCTCATTACGAATACATCGCCCAACCTAATCAGAGCCATCATCGTTTTGGGTGTAACATCCTGTATAATTCTTATTCTCAACGAAATGACGAACCCGATTCCACCCGAATTCACATTCTCGGTTTGGGCGACTCTGTCCTCTTCGGGGGGCAATGGATAGACCAAGATTCATTGGCTACTTCAATATTCACTCGTGAAACAGGCATGCAGATGCTGAATATCTCTGCTGGCAGCTGGGGACCTGACAATTGTGCCGCTTACTTGAAAGAAAACGGCACGTTCGGCGCTAAAGCAATGATTCTTGTGTGCAGCAGTCACGATGCTTATGATGTGATGGACTTCAAACCCGTGGTTGGTGTGCATTCAAGTTATCCGAGCAGCCAATATAAACTGGCTATTGTGGAAGTGTTGGATCGCTATTTGTTGCCGCGTCTTAAAGGAATGTTTAGAAAGAAACAGTTAGACCCTGACGAACAAGTCCTGCATTCAGCCATTGTCAAGAAGGGCAAGAATTTTAATCCTGGTTTTTTCAAATTGAAGGAGATTGCAGCCAATGCCCACATTCCTTTCTTGATATATCTACATCCCGATGCGGAAGAACAGAAGATAAATAGCTTTAATGAAATGGGGCAATTGATTATAAAATGGGCAAATGAAAACCATGTTCCTCTATATAATGGGTTTGAAGGAAGAGAGGATATTAGCATGTATCATGATGGTATTCACCTGAACGTAAAGGGACAAAAGAATCTAAGCGCAAACATGGAGACAATGGTTGAAGAGTCTTTAAATGAATCCTTTTCGAAGTAATTCATCGATGAATTTTTGTATATACAACAGCATAGGGCAATAAAGATTAGCCTGTACAAAGTATAAAATTAGATGGTTTTACATAGATTTATTAATTCCAATAATGTACGAACTAAAGCTGTAAAGCGCAATATTGTGGCATCTCTTTTTATTAAAGGTATTAGTATTGTCGTATCATTGATGCTTGTACCCATGACATTAGGTTATGTCAATTCTGAGATGTACGGGATATGGCTTACATTGTCATCCATAATGCTTTGGCTTAACTTCTTTGATATAGGTTTTACATTAGGATTGAAGAACCGTTTAGCGGAAGCTATTGCTTTAGAGGACTGGAAACTTGGAAAATCACTTGTCTCTACTACCTATTTTATGATGGTGGTGATATTCATTCCACTTTTATTATTGCTGGAATTAGCTATCCCTTATATAGATTGGACACAGTTCTTGAATGTCCCGGCCAAATATGCTCCAGATATACGGAATGCTCTCTATGTCCTTGTGGTATGTTTCTGTCTTCAAATGATAGTAAATGTGCTTTCATCTGTTATAGCAGCTTTCCAACGAGTCGCTTTATCATCTGTTTTTCCTGTTATTGGAAATGTACTCTCTCTTATTGTTATATTCATCCTAACGAAAACTGCTGCACCGTCATTACAAGTCCTTGCGTTAGCTATTTCTGTAATGCCTATAATCGTATTTGTAATAGCTTCATTGATATTGTATGGGAATAGATTTAATAAGGTAAAACCTTCTATATATTGCATTAAATTCTCTCAAATAAAGGACCTATTCGGTTTGGGACTTAAGTTTTTTCTTATCCAAATTCAAGTTGTCGTGCTGTTTCAAGCAACTAATATTCTAATTTCTAATCTATCAGGAGCCGAGGAAGTAACATCTTATAATATTGCTTATAAATATCTCAGTGTCGCAATGATGGTCTATGCAATCATCTTATCTCCATTGTGGCCTGCTTTTACTGATGCTTTTACAAAGAAGGATTATGAGTGGATGCGCAATATTTATCGTAAAATGTCCTTTGTCTATTTGGTGTCTATGGTAGTGCTTTTGGTGATGGCATTTCTGTCTCCAATAGCTTATCATGTTTGGATTGGTGAGAAAGCCTCAATTCCATGGACAATGACGGCTTGCGTAGCAATATATGTATTGATAAGCACTTGGGATAGTTTACAAGTGAATATGATAAATGGAATAGGGGCTATTCGATTACAAACGTATGTAACATTGATAGGCTTAGTATTGCATATACCTCTTTCTTTTGCGATAGGGAGGTATGCAGGTGCTTATGGAGTACTCTTTTCAATGATAGCTATAAAATCAATGTATTCAATGGTCTTTACTACCCAAATAAGAAGGATCATTCGGCAGAGTGCTAAAGGAATATGGATTCAATAGACTTTTCAATGAATAGTAATTACAATCCGCTCAATCACAATGTTCTTAAAGAAAGTATTATCTCATAATTATTGGGCTATATTATACTTCAATTTTAAAATGTTGCCCTTCAGGCAAGCTATCAGGCTACCATTTGATTTTTCACACAAGATACGTTTTGAGAATCTGTCAGGAACGATTGTCCTGAATTCATCAAATATTTGTCGAGGTATGATAAAAGTAGGCGCAAGAGGAAGTGATATGTTTTCTCATAATTCTACGATCATTGATATAAGAGGGAAAGTGCTTTTCAATGGTTTTGTTGAATTGGGGTGCGGCTCTCTTTTGTGCGTAAAGGATAGGGCAAGGATTTCGTTCGGAAATAGTGTAAGGATCGGGGCTATGACTAAGATCTTTTGTGAGGAAGAGATTTTTTTTGGAGATGAAATAGGCTTTAGTTGGGAGTGCCAGATATTTGATACTGATTTTCATTATATGCAATCAATCGTAAATAATACCTTGTCAAGAAAAACTGCTTCGATTGAAATAGGTTCTTACACCTGGTTTGGTAATCGCGTGAATGTCATGAAAGGAACTATAATTCCAGCATATACCACTGTCGCATCAAATAGTTTATGTAACAAAGATTATCGATTTGTGCCAAAGTACTCATTATTGGCAGGAAGCCCTGCCAAAGTCGTAAAACAAGGAATCAGAAGAATGTTTGAAAGAATCGATTTATGAATGTATTAGTCGTTCCCACCTTATTCACCGTTATTATAAAGAAAATAAATCAAATCTTCTCTTATGATTTTTTTCTTAAACATCTGCTGTTATTGATTCTTGCTCCGACAATATACCTATGCTTACATCCTGATAGAATTGTGATAATTAGCGCTATTTGCTTCTATCCTTTTATGTTCATTTATTTAAGCAAACACAGAGAATGGCATACCAATGAGTTTGATGGTAAGGCTATTTTTTATGCCTATTTTATATATCATGCTATTACATATATCCGCGGTTTTTTTAATATTGATTGGAGACCGGACTGGATAAACATGGTTAGTGGATTACTTTTTCTTTCCTTTTTGGTTCCATACTGGCTATATATGCCAAATACTAATAATCTGAAATTATTATGGCGCTCTTTTCTGATATGGGGGATTCCTATTGGTTGCATAATATTCTTTTTTCTACCATATGATATCGGTATAATGTCTGTTGTCAATTTTGTCGATGTCTTTATACTTTGTATCCCTTTTATCAAGAAGAAATATTCGATATTGTTTCTTGCAGTTGCCCTTATGGCTGTTTCTTATGATATAGATAGAAGATCTATACTGATAAATGCTATTGTACCGATATTAATTGTTTTATTTTGGCGATTTCTGAAAAATGACTTAGTGAGGAAGGTGCTAATTTCTGCTTTGATTATCTCTCCACTTTTTTTCTTATTCATGGGCATTACTCATACTTTTAATATATTTGAGAGTATGAATGGCTTAGATATCCTTTCAACAGGGGCACGGAATATGACCGTAGATTCTCGGACAGGCATTTTTGTTGACGTATTTTCGGGAATAGAGAAAGAAGGCGCTTATCTGTTTGGTCTTGGTGGAAATGGGAAAGTTAATACCAGTTTAGTTTTTAATGTTAATCATGATTATAATTTGATCTATAAATATGGGAGAACGACATCAGAAAGTGGAATCCTGAATTTTATTCAGCAAGGAGGCCTTATGGGATTTGTTGTATATAGTTTATTATTAATATTTGCGGTCATGAAGGCGAATCGATCACAAAATACATTTATGAAAATGCTGTCTGTATTTATTGCATTTGAGTATCTATATTCATTTGTACAGGTTCCATTAAAGACCAATGGGACAACTTTTTACCTGATGCTGTGGATTGGTATGTGTTATAACAAATCGTTTAGAAATATGACAAATCCTCAAATGAAGGAATATCTACGAACTATTTTTAAATAGCGATTAGATCATTATGAATAGCGATTCAGTTGCAGCCTTGCTTACATGCCACAATAGGAAGCAAAAGACCATTCAATGTCTGTCTTCCTTGTTCAAACATCTACCACTATGCGTGGTCTATTTGGTCGATGATGGCTCTACGGATGAGACTTCTGATGCTATTAGAAAGCAATTTCCACAAGTGAATGTGATCAGAGCTGACGGAAATTTGTATTGGAGTCGTGGAATGCGTAAAGCTTGGGCAGAAGCTATTCGAGGGAACTATGAATACTATTTGTGGTTGAATGATGATATTGAGTTATATCCAGTTTTCTTCCAGGAACTTATGGAATGTCTACGATATGGAGAATATCAGTGTATCGTTTCAGGACTGGTGGAAGATTTTAGTAAAGAATCCATCCTATACGGTGGGAGCAATGAGCTAAAAAAAAAGATTAGGAAAAGCGATGTTCCTCAATCAATTAAATATATGAATGGAAACATCGTACTCATTCCTAAATATGTGGTCGATGAAATAGGCATTATAGACCCTGTTTTTCATCATGATTTGGGTGACGTTGACTACGGGTTAACCGCAATTGAACACGGAATAAAGGTTTTCACAACAAGAATTGCTGTTGCGGCTGGATACAAAAATGATATATGTAGAGTTAGAAAATGGGGATACTCCTTGATACCCAGATTGAAAGTTCTTCATTCTCCTTTAGGTTCTCCCCCTAACATTAACTTCTACTTCAGAAAAAAACATTTTGGCCTGTATAATGCACTGTCCTATTGTCTGTTTTTATACATTATTAATCTGATGCCAGATATCATTGTGGGAAAACTCTTTGGCAACAAATATAAAACGAATATCACATGAAAGTATTACATACTGGAACTTTGAACGTCAACGCTGGTGGCCCTGCCATGAGCACGTACAATACATTGTGCGGATTGCAACATTTAGGAGTGGAGGTGGAGGTTTTGATGTATCCACTCGCAAAGAAACTTATTGGAGATCGTATTCCTACACATTTTACGAGTAAGCCGCTGGATTCTAAATTACTATATTTTCCTAAGTCGAAAAAACTTATCAAAGCTCTTGGGGATTATGATATTTATCACGCTCAAGGCGTGTGGTTTTATATAACATACGCTTTGATAGATGCCGCTAAACAGAAAGCGAAACCTTATCTTGTTACACCGAGAGGAATGCTCTATCCGCGAGATATGGATAAATCAAATGGCTTTTTGAAAAAACTATCATTGAAAATAAGGTTATTGAACGACTTAAATAAAGCGGCGTGTGTACATGTGACTTGTGAAGAGGAAATGCAGCATTGTAGAAATCTGGGTGTGACTTCCCCCATTGCGATTATTCCAAACCCGGTAGAGATAAAAGAGTATGCTGCATATAAGCGAGATAGTATCTTTCGATTGGGGTATATTGGGCGTTTATCTCCTCGAAAGAATGTGGAGAGTTTAATTTACGCTTGGAACACATTAAGAGATAAATTGCCCGAAAGCGAACTGTTGATAATAGGGGGGGGGGACGAACACTATGAATCTTTTTTGAGAGACGAAGCGAAGAGACTGGGGCTTCCTAATGTCCGTTTTGTGGGTTTTCTTTCAGGTCGAGAGAAAGATGAGGCGTTAGCCTCTGTATCTGTATTAGCGATGCCAAGCGAATTTGAAAATCTGGGAAATGTCGTATTAGAAGGACTTGTGCGTAGGATTCCATGTATTGCGACGAAAGGTTCTCCGTGGGAAAGTTTGAACACTCATCGTTGTGGCTGGTGGGTAGAATATAAACAAGACGCTATTACGAATGCGATAATGGATGCGGCCCTATGTTCCACAGATGAATTGAAAGCAATGGGCGAACGGGGACGAACTTTGATGGAACAATGTTATTCGATAGATGTGATAGCGAATAAAATGAAACACTTGTACGAATGGGTATTAGACCGAAATGAAAAGCCTGAATTCGTTTATATATAGAAAATACTAAGATAACTGAATATGCAAACGAAAGAATTGTGGTTTGCCCTTGATCGTGAATCAAGTAATATGGGCATGAAAGAAAAACTGAAATTGCAACTATGGCGATGCGTGGATGGCTTGTTCTTTAAAACAAGTTTAAAGATGTTTTCAGGATGGCGAGTTTTTCTGTTGAGACTTTTTGGCGCACAAATAGGCAAAGGGTGTTATATAGCCCCCAAGGCTACAATTTATATACCTTGGAACATTAAAATAGGCAATTATACATCAATAGACGACTACGTATATATCAAACCTCGCACTTCTATTACAATAGGTGATTACGTCAGCATCTCAACGTTTGTACATATCATCCCCGGTGGACATGATTTAAGAACGAGAAATTTGAAATCTTCGTTATCGCCAATTCTAATAAAGGATGGAGTATTTATTGGTGCGGATTCTTATATAGGAGGCGGGGTAACAATAGGGCAAATGGCAGTTATAGGTGCGAGAAGTTTGGTCATGAAAGATATTCCAGAAAATACGATAGCTTTCGGATTTCCATGTATTGTACGATCGGAGAGATTGCCGCAGGAGGAATACAATAAATACAGGTATAATTATAGGGATGAAAAGTAATCCTTGCAAATCTGGCATCTGATAAATTTCAGAGAGAGTCTAAATTTTTATGCAAACTAATATATCATACTACTTTCGAACGTTCGAAGAGTTGCGCACTAAAAAACAGCTCCCGTTTACAGACAAATATCATATTCTCGATACAATCAATAAGCAGGGTGAATTGGCTCTTTTTCATAATCCTTCAGGACATAAGGACAAGGAGGTTTGTCAGATACTTGCTATCGTAAATGGAGACGTTGCCGGATGTGTTAATTGCTTTTCGTCACGTTTGAGCATAAATGGCATAGAATATCACGCACAATCGGCTTCTAACCTGTATGTTCAAGATGATTATCGGAAGTTCGGGCTGGGTGCGGAGCTATTGATGTACATCAAGGATTTGCATCCAACCAAGAATGTGATTGTAGCTGGCATTTCTCAAATGGCTCTTCCTATGTATAGAATCCTTAAATATAAGCTCCTGAAGATGCCTCGATACATCTTTTTACGGAAGAGTAGATGCGCTGTCCAGTCGGTGTTGAAGAATGAGGGGAAAGCCACGAAAGCCACGTTTGCGATTACAGTTGTCTTGGATGGCCTACTATGGATACATCGCTCACTGCTTGCTCTGTTCACGAAATTCAGAAATCGCTCCATAACGGTAGAGCGTGCAATCGCAATTCCAGATAATATAAGCGAAATGTCCGCAAATGACGGATCGTCTTTTATGGAAGTTCATGATAAGAAATGGTTTGAATGGAGCTTGAATTATACCCTAAGTATGGATTCTCGTAATAAGAAGGATTTTTTTCTTATACGAAAGAAGGATAAAGTAATTGGTTTTTTCATGACCAAAATAGAGTATAATGAAGCTGCGGGTGGAGGAAAATTTAAAGATATCTATTTAGGATCAGTGATGGAATGGGGAGTTCTCCCAGACGTGCAACTATCCGAATTGGACATCCAATTGTTGGCCATACAATCGTTTCCCAATGATATAGATGGGGTACAAATCGCTTCTGCCAATGATAAGGTGCAAAAAAAACTCCGCCGCTTGGGGCTTTTCCATGTGGGAGATACATATATGGGCTTCCGGTTCCAGACAAACAAAGTGGATGGAATCGATGATATCCATAAATGGCGTATGCGTTTAGCTACCGGAGATACCATAATTAACTGAAGCATCTAATTTGCAAAATGAAGTAAAAATGAAAGCTTTCATATTTCCTGGACAAGGCTGCCAAAAGAAAGGGATGGGCAAGGCCTTATATGATAATTTCTCCCAAGCACGAGAGATGTTCGAAAGAGCTAATACCTACTTAGGCCATCGAATATCCGATGTGATGTTTTATGGCACAGAGGATGAGCTGTTGGAAACCAAGAATACCCAACCTGCCGTATTTCTCTATGAAGCAGTGCTCGCTACCATACAGGACGCTGTTAAGGCGGATGTTGTAGCCGGTCATTCGCTTGGGGAATTTGCGGCATTGGTGATAAATGGATGTATTTCCTTTGAAGACGGGCTTAACTTGGTTAGAAACCGTGCTACGATCGGACAGCGAGTTTGTGAGAAAAACTCTACGGCTATGGGGGCCGTGATTGGATTAAGCGATGAATATGTAGATAAACGAATTAAAGAAATCTGGGACGAAACTGGTGAACCGATCTATTTTGCGAACTTCAACGGGCCTGGCCAAGTGGTTATCTCTGGCTCGAAGAAGGGAATCCGATTGGCTTGCAAGGCATTTATGAAAGAAGGAGCTAAAAAAGCCGTGCCACTTATGATTAGCGGAAGTTTTCATACTCCTTATATGGCAGAAGCGGAAATTGAGCTTGGAGAAATAATAAAGAAGACCCCTTTCGGTACGCCTACCGTACCTGTTTATCAGTGCGTGGACGGTGAAAGGCATATTGATCCAGAGGAGATTCGTCAGAATCTGATTCTCCATATTACACATGGGGTACAATGGACTTCGATGACCCAAAACATGCTTAGAGATGGAGTTACCGAGTTTTATGAAATAGGGACTGATGACACGTTGCAGAAAATAGTTAGCCGTATATGTCCCGACAAGCTCGTTACTTCGATATGGAATTATTCCAATTTGAAAGAATACAATGAGGAATACAGCATTAATATAAACAATTTAAAATAGGAAAGTTATGGAATTAAATGATTTTATCAAAGCCTTTGCCGATGAGTTTGATGAAACTCCGGCTGATCAATTCACTGCTACAACAGATTTTAAATCATTGGATGAATGGGGGTCGTTGACTTCTCTCTCGATAATTGCCATGGTTGATGAAAATCTTGAAAAGCGTATTACAGGTGCGGACCTTCGTGAATGTGCTACGATTGAAGATTTGTATAATCTGGCGCTGTCTAAATGATATAACGATGTACAATCCGTTTTCATTAGAAAATAAAACAATACTCGTTACAGGTGCCTCTTCCGGAATAGGAAGAGGTATTGCTGTGGAGTGTGCGAAAATGGGAGCCAAGGTTGTTGTTACGGGTAGAAACAAGGAACGGTTATTCGAAACTTTATCTTTGCTTGTTAACACAGGACACTCCGCAATCTTGGCGGATTTGTCTTCGCAAGAAGGTATTGAACATCTGGTCGATGAAATGCCTCTTATCAATGGATACGTGCATAGTGCAGGTATATTGAAGTTATGCCCGGTCAAGTATATTGATCGATCTGTTTTGGAAGAAATAGTCAATACGAACGAAATAGCTCCAATTGTGCTTACTTCTATGCTTGTGAGGAAGAAGAAACTAGTAAAGAAGGCCTCTATTGTATTTATTGCGTCGATGTCAGGGGTATTTGTAACGAATACAGGAGAGAGTTCTTATGCTGCGGCAAAAGGCGCACTAAGTGGATTCGCAAAAAGTGCGGCGCTGGAATTGGCTTCACAAGGTACGCGCGTTAATACCATTTGTCCCGCAATGGTTCCAACTAAGCTTTCCGGATTATTCGATACTGCTTTCTCGGATGGAGGAGTAGTAGAAACCGCACATACTAAATATCCGCTTAGAAGGGTTGGAACTCCCGAAGATATAGCTAATGGCGTCATTTATTTACTTTCTGACGCTTCGAGTTGGGTGACGGGTATAAATCTGCTGATAGATGGTGGATTTTGTTTAATGTAACATAAAAATAGAACCGAAATGGAAGCATATATTAAAGGGATTTCTTACTATTTGCCGGAGAATATATTAGATAACGCTACTTTGGCTAAGGAATTTCCCGAATGGAATGAAGAGAAAATAGAAAAGAAATTGGGGATTAAGTTCAGGCATATAGCGGGGGAGAACGAGACTGCGGCAGATTTGGCTGTAAAAGCTGCCGAGAACTTATTCACGCAGTATTCGATCGAGCGGGAAGAAATTGATTTTTGCCTCTTCTGTTCAGAAAGTTTCGACTATATCTTACCTACTACATCCTGCTTGATTCAAGAAAGGCTTCAACTGTCAAACAAGATGGGTGTATTGGATATCAATTTGGGATGTTCGGGATATATAGCTTCGCTTGCTGTGGCAAAAGGTTTGATCGTGGCGGGTATAGCAAAAAATGTCCTGTTGCTTACGGCGGAAACGTATTCAAAGTATTTACACCCGAGAGATAAAGGGAATCGCACGATCTTTGGTGATGGCGCTTCGGCCTCTCTGATAAGTACGGAGGGCATCGCCAAGATTGGGGATTCTTCTTTTGGCACCGACGGGAAAGGAGCTTCCAATCTTATACTCAAGACCGGTGGAGCGCGCAATCGGGCGGCATTGAACGATTTGTCTTACGATGATTTTGGCAATCCGCATTCTTCGGATTATCTCTATATGAATGGGCCGGAGATCCTGAATTACACATTGGAGCGGATACCGGAAGTAACCGCTGAAGTATTGAGCAAGAATGGACTGACTATAGAGGATATAGACTTGCACGTATTCCATCAGGCGAACAAATATATCGCAGGGCTGCAGCGAAAGAAACTTAGGGTACCGGATGAGAAATACTATTGTTGCTTTGAAGATGGCGGGAATACTGTCTCTTCCACGATCCCAATCGCATTGGTGCATGCCTTGCGGGATGGTTCTATCAAGGAAAACACTAAAGTACTTTCCGTAGCCCAGGGCCTTGGATATACATGGGGAGGGATAGTCTTATTCTTTTGAATATAGAGAAAGACGCGATGAATATCATATTACACGCTGATGATTTTGGGTACGACGAGGAAACTACAAAGGCAACGATTGAGCTTTTTGATGAAGGGGCGCTAACGAGTGCCACGATTATGCCCAATATGCCAGCGACAGCATTGGCCATAGAATACGCAAAGAACCATCCCGAATTTAGTTTTGGTGTGCACTTAACGTATGTTGATGGTTTGCTTCCGCTTACACCTGCATATCAGATTAGGACATTGGTAGACGACTACGCCCAATTTCTACCCTCAAGAGAAGTCAGGAAAAAGGCTTTGACGCTAAGGATACGTAGCGGTGAAATCGTTTCTGAAACGATGAATCAGATAAATCGGCTGCGAAACAGTGGGGTAGAAATTTCTCATTTAGACTCTCACGGGCATTTGCACAAATTCCCCGCTTTCCTGTTGGCTATGAGAGAGGTGGTCAAACGGACAGGCATTTATAAAATCAGGCGGGTGCAAAATATGTTTGTCCATAGGCCGACGATTTCGCTCTCCGGAATACTCAATTCTCTCTTTAATATGTATATAGCGAAGAACTTTGAGACAACAGATTATTTTTATATGCCTGCCAATCAAATGGATATATTTTGGGGAGAAGCCATAAATCGACAAATGGAATCGCTTCGACCTGAAGCGACCATAGAAATAGGTGTCCACCCGGGACATGTAGACGCATGGAGATCTGACGAATATCGTGATATGCTGCATTTTGTCCAGATGATCAATAGAGACAAACATCGTTTTATTAACTGGAATAATAATTTATGAAAGTGGAGAATGAGGCTAAATTCGAGACGCCGTATACGCGTCCGGAGAAATTGAAACGTCTCGGTTGGGAGATCACATGGAACCTTTTGTATCGGCCATTCCCAAAATGGATGCTCAATGGGTGGAAGCATTTTCTCTTGCGTCGTTTCGGTTGCAAGATAGCGGACAACGCTTATGTGCATCCCTCTGCCCGTATATTCATGCCCTGGAATTTGGAATTGAAGGCGCATGCTTGCATCGCTGGTGGAGTGGATTGTTACAATCCCGCAAGAATAACACTTGGGGCTAACGTTACGGTTTCCAAACGTGCGTTTCTTTGTACCGCTTCTCACAACATCTCTTCTCCTCGACATGAGCAAATAGAAAAGCCTATCGTAATCGGGGACAGGGCTTGGGTGGCGGCGGAAGCTTGTGTCGGCCCAGGCGTCACCATTGGTGAAGGTGCCGTGGTAGGTGCGCGTGCAGCCGTATTTAAGGACGTGGAGCCATGGACGGTAGTCGGTGGAAATCCCGCAAAGTTCCTAAAAAAAAGAGTGATCAAGGAAGGATAAGGATGCTGGACATAACGGTCATCATACTGACATATAACGAAGAGATACATATAGAACGTTGCCTGAATAACGCAAAGAAATTCGCCAAAGAAATATTCGTGGTGGATTCTTTCTCGACAGACGGGACGGTAGAGATTGCGGAAAGTTTGGGAGCGAAGGTGTATCAACACGCTTGGGAGAACTATTCCAGACAATTCAATTGGGGATTGAATCATCTGCCCATCTCGACCGAATGGGTGTGGCGTCAGGATGCGGACGAATACCTTTCGGACGAACTGATTGATGAACTGCACGATAGGCTGCCCAAGATTCCTGCCGATATAAACGGCTTTACCGCTCCATGCTTACGCATTTTTATGGGACGATACATCAAGCATGGTATTATTCCCCTAATTTTGCTTCGGCTGTTTAAACGGAAGTATGGCGTATGTGAAGAGCGATTTATGGACGAGCATATCCAAATAACAGAAGGGGTAGTGGGAGAGCTGAAGAATCCGTTTTTCGATGATAATCTCAACGACTTGACGTGGTGGACCACAAAACATAATGGATACGCCACCCGAGAGGCGGTTGACTTGCTGATGACGGAATATGGATTGTTGCCACAGGACGTCTCGATGAATCCGGGTAGCCATTCCAGCGCGGTGAGAAAAAATAAACTGAAATACGTCAAGATGCCCTTGTTCTGGAGAACGTTCGCGTATTTCGTTTACCGATATATCTTTCGCTTGGGTTTTTTGGATGGCAAGGAGGGCTTCTTGTGGCATTTCCTGCAAGGATTCTGGTATCGTTCGCTTGCTGATGCCAAAGTTTTCGAGATCAAGAAGAGATTGGGTTGGGACGAAGAACGAATAAAGGAATATATCCGTGAACAATATTTAGGCAATCAACGTAAAGGCTGACAATAAAGCCCTCCCTTGAGACAGGACATGAAAGTTTCGATAATAACTTCCTGCTTCAATCGTGAAGCGACTATTGGCGATACAGTGGAGAGTGTACTGGCACAGACGCATCCAAATATAGAGTATATCGTGGTGGACGGAGCTTCTAAGGACAGGAGCCTGGACGTGATACGGCGATACGGAGACCGCATCGCTAAGGTGATCTCCGAACCCGACCACGGGATGTACGAGGCTATCAATAAAGGAATACGGGCGGCCACGGGAGATGTGGTCGGCCTGATGCATTCCGACGATATGTTCTATTCCGCCAGCGTGGTGGGGCGCATCGTCGAAGAAATGGAACGTACGGGTGCCGAACTCGTCTACGGCAACGGCGTGTTCGTGGATGCCCAGGATACCAGCCGGGTGATACGCGACTGGAGGAGCGGATCATTCGACCGCCGGAAGATGCGCCGAGGATGGCTGCCACTGCATCCCACGGTGTACGTCAGGCGAGAATGCATAGAATGCTTGGGCGGATACGACGAGAGCTACCGGATAGCCGCCGACTCGGACTTCTTGGTGCGCTATATGTACGAGGGAGAGCTGCGCGTGGTTTATCTTGACGAGTATATCGTACGTATGCGCATGGGCGGCCTATCTACCGCACCAAGCACTATGCGGCGCAAATGGGCGGAGGACTTGCGCAACTATCGCTCGCATGGGTTCGCGCCTTACTGGGCTTTGGCCGGGAAGATCCTGTCCAAAGTGCCGCAATATCTCAGCAAACCCGATGCGACGTGCGGCAAGTAGACCCTTGAAATCTGCTCTAAGCACTTGCGAAGTGCTGTTTTATCCGCTAATCTGTTGTTTTCCACCTTTTTTCTCGCTATTTTTGCGGTCACGGAACCCTATACGGAATAGTATATGAGATACTTAGATCCAAAAGCCGACCTGACTTTCAAGCAAGTGTTCGGCGAACATCTCGACTTGGCGTTGAGCTTCCTCAACGCCCTGCTCCCCTTGGATCCGGGACAGGAGATAAGAGAGATAGAATATCTTCCTCCCGAGCTGGTGCCCGACAACCCGTTGCGCAAATACAGCATCGTCGACGTGCGCTGCCGCGACAACCTCGGACGGCAGTTCCTCGTGGAGATGCAGATGATCTGGTCGCCGGAGTTCAAGCAGCGGGTGCTGTTCAACGCCTCCAAGGCCTACGTGCGGCAGATCGGAGTGGGCGACGACTACCACCTGTTGCAGCCCGTCTATTCCCTCAACCTGGTCAACGAGGTGTTCGAGCCAGGCCTGCAAGGCTATTACCACTATTACCAGCTGGTTCACGTGGAGCACACCGACAAGGTGATCGACGGCCTGCACCTCGTCTTCGTGGAACTCCCCAAATACAACCCTCAAACTTACCGGGAGAAGAAAATGAAGGTACTCTGGCTCCGCTTCCTCACGGAGATCAACGAACGTACCCGCGAGGTGCCCAAGGAGCTGCTGGACAATCCCGACATCAGCAAGGCCATGACCGTGATCCAGGAAGCGGCGTTCACCGATGCCCAATTACTCAGGTACGAGAAGTTCTGGGACATCATCAGCGTGGAGAAGACGTTGATCAGCAGCCACGAGCGGAGGGGAGAAGCCAAAGGAAGAGCAGAGGGTAGAGTCGAAGGAGAAGAGAAAGCCCGTCACGAAATCGCCCTCTCGCTGATAGAGAGCGGCATTCCTTTCGAGACCATCTCCAAATCCACCGGGCTATCGATGGAGGAGATTGGGAAACTGGCCAACCAGACCCATTCATGATCACTTGCATACGGCGAGCGGATGTGTAAAAGCGACTCATGCGCAATAATCCGTGCATGATCCGCTTTGATATTGGATGGAAAACCCTTCATCCCTCATGGTGCTGACGGCTGCCAGCTGATTAGCTTATCGAAATAGGGATGGGTGTATGTCGTTCCGATAGGTTGCCTCAAAGATTAGAATGATAGATTCGCCCAGCTTATTTTCCTTTTACTGTTTGGGGGATTGTGATTTTAGTCCTATCTTCGCGGCTATATAGCAAAGTGTAAACGAATATGATAGCTAAGATAGAACAACTCCTGACGGAGGTGGAAGCCGCCACGGCCGCAAACGCCGAAGAATTGGAAGCGCTACGCATCAAGTTTCTCAGTAAGAAAGGAGCCATCAACGCATTGATGGCGGACTTCAGGAACGTGCCTCCCGAGCAGAAGAAAGAGGTGGGAATGAGGCTGAACGAACTGAAGGACAAGGCGCAAGAGAAAATCAACTTCTTGAAAGAGCAGTTCGAGAACCAGGAGAGCGGAACGGAGGGCATCGACCTCACCCGCACGTCCTATCCCATCGGACTGGGCACACGCCACCCGCTCTCGATCGTAAAGAACGAAATCATCGATATCTTCGCCCGACTGGGGTTCTGCATCGCCGAAGGTCCAGAGGTGGAGGACGACTGGCACGTGTTCTCGGCATTGAACTTCGCACCTGACCATCCGGCACGTGACATGCAGGACACGTTCTTCGTAGAGGCTCAACCCGACATCGTGCTGCGCACGCACACTTCGTCCGTACAGAGCCGGGTGATGGAGACCACGCAGCCCCCTATCCGTGTCATCTGCCCGGGACGTGTGTATCGCAACGAGGCGATCAGCGCGCGCGCCCACTGCTTTTTCCACCAGGTGGAGGGATTGTATATCGACAAGGAGGTGTCGTTCACCGACTTGAAGCAAGTGCTACTGCTCTTCGCCAAGGAAATGTTTGGCTCCGACACAAAGATTCGCCTGCGTCCCTCGTATTTCCCCTTCACGGAGCCGAGCGCGGAGATGGACATCAGCTGCAACATCTGCGGAGGAAAGGGTTGCTCGTTCTGCAAACATACGGGATGGGTGGAAATTCTGGGCTGCGGAATGGTGGATCCCAACGTGCTCGACGCCAACGGCATCGATAGCAAGCTGTATAGTGGATATGCCTTCGGCATGGGCGTGGAACGCATCACCAACCTGAAATACCAAGTGAAGGACCTGCGCCTCTTCTCGGAGAACGACACACGCTTCCTTAGGGAGTTTGAAGCAGCTTGGTAAATTGGAAATTAGAAAATACGGTATGAGGAGTTTAACGTTAGAGATGTTTCATGGAGGGGCAACCTATTTCGTCTCCTCGCAAGCGACAAGACGTGGCATGCCGCATCTATACATATCAATCATCCAATCATTTATTTTTTAATTCTCAATTTTCAATTTAAGAAGTGACTAAGAAGGAGCGATACGCGCAAGTGATAGCCTGGTTCGAGCGAAACATGCCCGTGGCTGAAACGGAGCTGCACTACACCAACCCTTATGAGCTGTTGGTGGCGGTTGTCCTGTCGGCACAGTGCACGGACAAACGGGTGAACATGATCACTCCCGCACTGTTTCGCGACTTCCCCACGGCGGAGGCCTTGGCGGCTACCACGCCCGAGGTGGTATTCGAGTACGTCAAGAGCGTATCCTACCCCAACAATAAAGCCAAGCATCTGGTGGGCATGGCTCGGATGCTGATGGACGATTACCAGGGCGAGGTACCCGACAAGCTCGAGGAGCTGGTGCGGCTGCCCGGGGTGGGACGGAAGACAGCCAACGTGATACAGTCCGTGGTGTTCAACAAGGCGGCAATGGCGGTGGACACGCACGTGTTCCGTGTCAGTCACCGCATCGGACTGGCGGGCGAGAACCACACTACGCCACTCAGCGTGGAAAAGGAGCTGACGAAGAATATCCCCAAGGAACTGATCCCTAAGGCGCACCATTGGCTCATCTTGCACGGACGCTACGTCTGCCAGGCACGCACACCCCATTGCGACGATTGCGGGCTACAACTGGCGTGCAAATATTTCCTAAGTAGGCATAAAATAACGAAAGAGGAGACGGCGGTCAAGAAAAAGTGACCGGACGGATGACGATAAACGGAAATATGTCGTAACTTTGCGCTCACTAATTGTAAGAGTGATAAGCATACGAAACAGATTAACGTTTAAAATAGAGTAATTTATTATGCAGACAATTGACAAATTCAACTTTTCCGGTAAAAAGGCCTTCGTTCGCGTGGACTTCAACGTACCCCTCGACGAGAACTTCAACATCACGGACGACACCCGCATGCGTGCGGCGCTTCCCACGTTGAAGAAAATTCTGGGCGACGGCGGAAGCGTCATCATCGGTTCCCACCTGGGCCGTCCCAAAGGCGTTACCGACAAATTCTCTCTAAAACATATCCTCAAACACTTGTCCGACTTGTTGGGTACGGAAGTGCAATTTGCCTCCGACTGCATGGGCGAAGAGGCGGCCATGAAGGCGGCGGCCCTACAGTCCGGTGAGGTATTGCTGCTCGAGAACCTGCGCTTCTACGCCGAGGAAGAGGGCAAGCCCAGAGGCTTGGCCGACGACGCTACCGACGAGGAGAAGGCGGCAGCCAAGAAAGCGGTCAAAGAGAGCCAGAAGGAGTTCACCAAGAGACTGGCCTCGTATGCCGACTGCTACGTGAACGACGCGTTCGGCACCGCGCACCGTGCCCATGCCTCTACGGCGCTCATCGCGCAGTACTTCGACGTGGACCACAAGATGTTCGGCTACCTGATGGAAAAAGAGGTGAAGGCCGTCGATAAAGTGATGAACGACATCCATCGCCCCTTTACCGCCATCATGGGCGGATCCAAGGTCTCTTCCAAGATCGAGATCATCGAGAACCTGCTGAACAAGGTGGACAACCTCATCATCGCGGGCGGAATGACCTATACCTTCACCAAGGCACAAGGCGGACGCATCGGCAAATCGCTGTGCGAGGATGATAAGCTGGACCTGGCGCTCGAACTGATAAAGAAAGCCAAGGAGAAGGGCGTCAACTTGGTACTGGCCGTGGACGCCAAGATCGCCGACGACTTCTCCAACGACGCGCATACCGACTTCTGCGCCGTGGGCGAGATACCCGACGGATGGGAAGGGCTGGACATAGGCCCGAAGACGGAAGAGATCTTCGCCAACGTCATCAAGCAGTCGAAAACCATCCTCTGGAACGGTCCTACGGGCGTGTTCGAGTTCGATAACTTCACCCATGGCTCGCGCACGGTTGGCGAGGCCATCGTTGAGGCAACCAAAAACGGAGCGTTCTCGCTTGTGGGTGGTGGCGACTCGGTGGCTTGTGTCAACAAGTTTGGCCTGGCCGACGGCGTTTCCTACGTCTCGACAGGTGGCGGAGCGTTGCTCGAGGCCATCGAGGGCAAGGTGCTCCCAGGCATCGCAGCTATCCAAGTATAAGAAATGTTTAGATTTTTCCAATTATTCTCTCCAATGCGCTCCTTATCCTATTTAGGTGCATGCTATTGAAGAGAATATAATAGAGAGGGCAGTTCTTTGCGAAAAGAGGTGCCCTCGTTTTTCTATCAACTAATATCGATTCGTGAATGATTGACGAGAAGACATTGAACGAGCAATACAAGTACATCAGCTCCCTGCTCGAAGAGAAGAGGCTGAAAGAAGCGCTGGCGCAGCTGGAGGCGTTGCTTTGGCAGTTTCCCGACTGGGACTCGCGCACCATGCTGGAGCGGTTGCAGACTTCTTACGACTTTATGTTGGAGTACATGAAGCAGGGTGTGGACGATCCCAGCAGGCCCGACCTGTACCGTAAGTTGCTGGTCGACGCCTGGAGCCTGGCCGACTACATACGCGCGCTCTCGCTCACTACTTCGTCCTCTAAATATTACTTCTTTTCCCGCCGTTTGCTGGGGGTAACCCCGGTCACCGAGAAGGAGGGCATGATAGGGGCACGCGAAAGGCTGATGGAATTCGCCGAAGAGGCGAAGACGCTCGACGAGCTACCCGAGGAGGAAAGATATAGACTGCTCGATAGGCACGACTTCACCCTCAAGTTGCTCTTCCTGCGCACATGGACAGGCTCCCAATGGGGAGAAGACGAGGAGGCGGCGGCACGTGCGTTGCTCACCTCGGAGACCATCAGGGGAGAAGATCTCTGCATCTACGTGAGCGCCCTCATGCTCAGCTTGATGGAATTTTTCGACCTCCGCCGATTCGCCGTCCTGCTCGACACCTACCGCGACAGCCGGGTAGGGGTGAGCCAACGCGCGCTGGTGGGCGTGATCATCATCGCACATATCTACCGGAAACGTATGCCCTTATACCCTGATTTGCTGAGCAAGATCAGCCTGATGGACGACGAGTTGCCCGCGTTGCGTCGCGACGTAGGGTGCGTCTATCGCCAATTGTTGCTCAGCCAAGAGACCGAGAAGATCGAGAAGAGGATGCGCGAGGAGATTATCCCCGAGATGATGAAGACCGTGTCGTCGATGAAGAACATGCGCTTTGGCTCGGAGGAGGGCGACGAGGAAGACGACTTCAACCCCGACTGGAGCAATGCCTTCGAACAGGCCGGGCTGGAAGACAAGATGCGCGAGCTAACCGATTTGCAAATGGAGGGCGCCGACGTATTCATGAGTACCTTTGCCGCATTGAAAAACTTCCCCTTCTTCGACGATATGAATAACTGGTTCTACCCGTTCACGCGCTTGCAGTCGGATATCTACAAGAAGTTGTCGGACAGTGAGATAGGGAAGATACCTATGCTGAACGTCATATCCGACTCCAGCTTATTCAACAACAGCGACAAGTATTCCTTTTTCTTCAGCGTGCTCGGGATGCCCAAAGCGCAGCAGATGCTGTTGCTCAACCAAATCAGTGAGGAAAGTGGAATGGACTTGATGGAAGACCTGGAACAGATAAAGAAATACGCCCGACAGGCAAACAACGTGAGCAACCAGTATTTGCACGACCTCTACCGCTTCTTCAAGCTCTTCGCCAAGAAGGCCGACTTCCGTGATATCTTTGAGGAGAAATTCGACCTCTATCACGTGCCCGGACTTTCGGGGATGCTTTTCAACCGGGAAACGTTGTATTCCATCTGCGACTTCTACCTCAAGAAGGAGCATTGGATCGAGGCCGTCGAAATCTATGAAGAGATGGAACGTGTCGGCATCCTTGGCGCGGAGGATGCCGAAGCGTTCCAGAAGTGGGGATACGCCTTGCAACGCGGCAAGCGTTACCAAGAGGCGATACACGCTTACCAGAGGTCGGACACGCTCTGTCCCGACAACGTATGGAACAATCGTCGCCTGGCCACCTGCTACCGCCTGACGAAGCAATACACCACCGCGCTTTCATATTATAACAAAGTATCCGAGGTGGTACCCAACGATGCAGGCATCGTATTCCACATAGCCACCTGCCAGGCCGAGCTGGGCAACTACGCCGAGGCGCTGAATACCTTCTTCAAGCTCGACTTCATGCGCCCCGACAACGTGAAGGCGTGGAGAGGCATAGGCTGGTGCTCGTTCGTGAGCCAGAAGTACGAACAAGCCACGCGTTACTATGAGAAGATATTGGAACTGAAACCCTTGCCCATAGACTATATGAACGCCGGACACGTGGCCTGGGTGATGGGAGACATCGTGCGGGCTGCCGAACTTTACGGCAAGGCCGTAGCTACCGGAGGTGGCAAGCGGGCGACATTCGTCGAGATGTTCGACAAGGACGTGCCTTCGCTGCTGAAACTGGGTATCCGCGAGGAAGATATTCCGTTAATGCTTGATTTGATATGATAGAATACGTTAGAGGCGACTTGGCCGAGCTTACTCCCGCCGTCGCCGTGATCGATTGCAACGGGGTAGGCTACGCCGCCAACATATCCCTGAATACCTATTCGGCCATCCAAGGCAAGAAGCAGTGTAAACTCTACGTCTACGAGGCCATTCGCGAGGACGCGTACGTGCTCTACGGCTTCGCCGACCGCCTGGAACGAGCCATCTTCCTGCTGCTCATCTCCGTGTCGGGCATCGGTGGCAACACGGCACGGATGATTCTCTCCGCCCTCTCGCCCTCGGAGCTGGTCAATGTCATCAGTTCCGAGAACGCCAACCTGCTGAAAACCGTGAAAGGTATCGGACTGAAGACGGCGCAACGCATCATCGTGGAGCTGAAGGACAAGATACAGACCGTCGGCCTGCCACTATCCGCAGGCGGAACGGCCGCAGGCGGCATGATGCCAGCCTCCAACGCCGAGGTGCTCGAGGAGGCCGTGGCCGCCCTCACCATGCTCGGCTTCGCCGTCGCGCCTTCGCAAAAGGTAGTGGTGGCCATACTCAAGGAACAGCCCGACGCACCCGTGGAGACAGTGATCAAGCTGGCACTGAAGAGACTGTGAGTAGGGCGAGGATGAAAGAATCGCGGATATACCTGAAAGCGTGGATGGATGCCCATGCCCGCAAGAGAGCCACGGACACGGACGGCTGGTATGTGGAGCTGGCCAATAGGCTGCTGCCGCTCTCCTCACGGCGGCTGGCGGAGCCAGTATCTTGGTCGCCGATAGCCTTGCGACTTGCCTTGTACATGGAAGATTGTGTAGCCAACGCGGGTGGTTGGAGGCAGTTCATCCACTGGCATAAGGAGTGTTACGGACGCTACTTGCCGTTCTACGCGCTGGGTGAGGGGTATTACCCCGATGAGATCAACCGCGAGGATGTGGCCTTCCTGCTTTGGGATATGTGCGCCTTGGATGAAGAAAAGGACAGCGTGCTGAGTCCGCTCGATCCCGGGTTGTGGGAATGGGCCGACAGCGTGTACCAATTGCTTGATACCTTATTCGAAGAAGCTCCCATTGCCGATGCCCCTACCTTGAGTTCATACTGGGTGATGCCTAAGGAGGAGATGCTGAAGGGACGTACTCCCTTGCCGACCATTCTTCCCGACACTAAATTGCCGATCGACACGAAGCGTTTCCTGGAGGCGAGTGGGGGAGAAGCCTTGCTCTTCTTCGGCTCTTACGACGACCTGAGGAGGTTCTTCGTAGAGACACTGAAATGGGGCAATGGGGACGACGGTCTGCTCCCCGAGCTGAAGCATAGCCTTGACTTTGTCTTATACGCCAACCCAAAGGGGGTGCTCGTGGCGCCCGATGTGGCTCCTTACTTTGCCGACAAGCGCAATCCACTCTACAATGCCGATATAGCCGCGAAGGAAGCGTACGCCATGTTCGTCACGCAAGGTTTCTGTCCGTTCGATTTGCTAAAATACGGCATGGAACACGGCCTGTTGACCGATGCCGCGTTCCCTTTCGAACATGGCAGGGAATTGCTGCGAGACAACTGGGATTTTGTCGCGCGCAGATTCCTCGGCGAATATTACGAGGGGGATTGAAAGCATAGAAATGGCGCATATAGGCCAAGATACCCGGCTGAAAGGAGTGCGCTATATTTTTGTCAGATTCCGCTCTTTTTCCGTACTTCTGCAAAAACAAGGAAATGCAGAGAGAAGATACAAATTAGGCACGGATTTCACGCAGTGTATATTCCCGCAAAGGAACGTGAAATCCGTGCCTGAAATCGTATCCCCGTGAAATCCGTGCCTAAAAGTTAGTCAAAGAAGCTCTTGAACTTCTTAAAGATTTTCTCTTTCACCGATGTGCTGGGCTTGAAGTTGTCGGATGTCTCCATCTTCTCGAGCGTATTCTTCTCGTCCTTGCTCAAGGTCTCGGGAATGTAGACACTGACGTTGACCAGCAGGTCGCCCGTGCTGTAGCCGTTCACGTCGGGCAAGCCCTTGCCGCGCAGGCGCAGCACCTTGCCGGGTTGCGTGCCCGGATCGATTTTCACTTTCACCCGGCTGTCGATGGTGGGGATCTCCACCGCTCCACCCAACGCTGCCGTGGGGAAGCTGATGAGGAGGTTGTAGATGAGGTCGTTGTCGTCGCGTATCAGGTCAGGGTGTTGCTCCTCTTCGACAAGTATGAGCAGATCGCCCGGCACGCCATTATGCTTGCCGGCGTTGCCTTTCCCGCCCATGGAGAGCTGCATGCCGTCGGCCACGCCAGCGGGAATCTTCACTGTCACCACCTCCTCGCCGTAGACGATGCCCTCGCCGACGCATTTGGCGCATTTGTTCTTGATGATTTTGCCCTCGCCATTGCAAGTGGGACAGGTGGTGCGGGTCTGCATGGTACCCAGTATGGTCTGCTGATTGCGTATTATCGTGCCGCTCCCCTTACAGGTGGAGCAAGTCTCGGAACCTCCGTTACCTTCGGCACCCGTGCCGTGACAGTGGTCGCAGGGTACGTATTTCTTCAGCTTGAACTTCTTTTCTACGCCGGTGGAAATCTCTTTCAGCGTGAGTTTCACCTTTACGCGAAGGTCACTGCCGCGGTATCGTCGTTGTTGCGAGGCGCCTCCGCCACCATATCCTCCGAATCCTCCGAATCCGCGCCGTCCGCCGAAGATATCGCCGAACATGGAGAAGATGTCGTCCATAGACATTCCGCCATCGAACCCGCCAAAAGGCCCTCCGTTGCCTGCCGCCCCGCTCACGCCGGCGTGCCCGAACTGGTCGTAGCGCGAGCGTTTGTCGGGGTTGCTAAGCACCTCGTACGCTTCGGCGGCCTCCTTGAACTTATCCTCCGCCTCTTTGTCACCAGGATTTTTGTCGGGATGGTATTGGATAGCTTTCTTGCGGTACGCCTTTTTGATCTCTTCTGCCGTCGCGGTCTTCGCCACTTCCAGCACTTCGTAGTAATCTCTTTTCTCAGCCATGGTTGTTCTTGCCTATTTAATATGCCAGTTATTCGCCCACAACCACCTTGGCGTGGCGTATCACTTTGTCGTTTAGCGTGTATCCAGTCTGTACGCAATCCAGTATCTTGCCTTTTTGCTCCTCGGTGGGGGCGGGGATCACGGCGATGGCCTCGTGATAATCGGTGTTGAGTGGCTGGTCCATCGTGTCGATGGGCTTCACGCCGTTCTGTGCCAAGGTGGCGATGAACTTGTTGTATATCAGCTCCACGCCTTGCTTCACGGCCTCCACGTCTTCGGCCGTCTCCATGGTCTTCATGGCGCGCTCAAGGTCGTCCACTACGGGGAGTATGCTGCCGATAGCTTTCTCGCCGCCGCTCAGGATAAGTTCGGCCTTCTCCTTCATGGTGCGTTTGCGATAGTTGTCAAACTCGGCAGAGAGGCGCAGGTATTTGTCCTTCTGCTCCTCAATGGTGGCTTGGGCTTCTTCCAGCTCTTTCCGTGCCTCCTCTTCAGGGATGAGGGTGTCGGTAGCCTCGGTCTCGGCGGTCTCCTCGGCCGATTCCACTTTCACTTCCACTTCTTCCTTCGTTGTCTTTTCTTTCGGGTCCATATCTTGCTTATATTAAATACTTGTTGTTTGGATAAGAAAGGAGCAAAAACTTTGCCGTTTTTGCCAAAATCGCCGCGAAGATACTATATTTATGCCACATTGGCATAAGGTGGGCGTGTATTATTCGCCTAAATTGCCTACCTTTGCCCCCCGAATAATAAGGATATACATTATAATAACAGGAAAGAGAAGATGATTACAGTTTCGAACGTATCGGTACAATTTGGTAAAAGAGTATTGTTCAACGAAGTCAACCTGAAGTTCACCAACGGCAACTGCTATGGCGTGATTGGCGCCAACGGGGCGGGGAAGTCCACCTTCCTGCGCACCATCTACGGCGACCTGGATCCTACGACGGGCACCATCGCCCTGGGACCGGGCGAGCGGCTGTCGGTGTTGAGCCAAGACCACTTCAAGTGGGATGCCTACACGGTGATGGACACCGTGATGATGGGACACACCGTGCTGTGGGATATCATGAAGCAGCGCGAGGCGCTCTATGCCAAGACGGACTTTACTGACGAGGACGGCATGAAGGTGTCCGAGCTGGAGGAGAAATTCGCCGAGCTGGACGGATGGAACGCCGAGAGCGACGCCGCCACCCTGCTGAGTGGGTTGGGCGTGAAGGAAGACAAGCACTACACGCTGATGGGAGAGCTGAGCGGCAAGGAGAAAGTGCGGGTGATGTTGGCGCAAGCCCTCTACGGCAACCCCGACAATCTCTTGCTCGACGAACCGACCAATGACCTCGACATGGACACCGTGACTTGGCTCGAGGAGTACCTCGCTAACTTCGAGCATACCGTGCTCGTGGTGAGCCATGACCGACACTTTCTCGACGCTGTCTGCACGCACACCGTCGACATCGACTACGGAAAAATCAACCTCTTCGCCGGCAACTATAGCTTCTGGTACGAATCCAGCCAGCTCGCCCTGCGCCAACAGCAGAACCAGAAAGCCAAGGCCGAGGAGAAGAAGAAGGAACTGGAGGAGTTTATCCGCCGATTCAGCGCCAACGTGGCCAAGAGCAAGCAGACCACCAGCCGCAAAAAAATGCTCGAGAAGCTCAACGTGGAGGAGATCAAGCCCTCGTCGCGCAAGTATCCCGGTATCATATTCACCCCCGAGCGGGAGCCAGGCAACCAGATCCTCGAAGTGTCGGGACTGAGCAAGACGACCGACGACGGCACCGTGCTCTTCAACGACGTCAACTTCAACGTGGAAAAGGGCGACAAGATCGTATTCCTCTCGCGCGACCCGCGAGCCATGACCGCCTTCTTCGAAATCATTAACGACAACCTCAAGCCCGACGCGGGACGCTACAATTGGGGCGTCACCATCACCACCGCTTACCTGCCGCTGGACAACACCGCCTTCTTTGAATCCAACCTCAACTTGGTCGACTGGCTCAGCCAGTACGGCGAGGGTAACGAGGTCTATATGAAGAGCTTCCTCGGACGTATGCTCTTCTCGGGCGAGGAGGTGCTGAAGAAGGTCAACGTCTTGTCGGGAGGCGAGAAAATGCGATGCATGATAGCCCGCATGCAGCTCCGAGGCGCCAACTGCCTTATCCTCGATACGCCTACCAACCATCTCGACCTGGAATCTATACAGGCGTTCAACAACAACCTGAAGACGTATAAAGGCAACGTGCTCTTCGCCTCGCACGACCATGAGTTCATCCAAACCGTGGCCAACCGCATCATCGAGCTGACGCCAAATGGCATCATCGACAAGATGATGGAGTACGACGAGTACATCGCTTCGGACCATATCAAAGAACTCCGCGCCCGCATGTACGGGGCGTAAGGGAGAGGGAACGATTTTTTTTTCGCGCCCGGGCGAACTTTCCGCCGTCGCGGGTGTTGTATATGAATTAGGACCTTAAAATACTTTAGTTTATGGACATGAACGTAAATCCGTCCGACTACCGGATATTGATAGTGGACGACGTACCCTCGAACATCCTCTTGCTGGAAGCGCTGCTTGGCAACAGGAAATTCAACTTGCTCACCGCCACCAGCGGTCAGCAAGCGCTGGACATCGCCAAGAAGGAGAAACCCGACTTGGTGCTGCTCGACGTGATGATGCCCGACATGAGCGGCTTCGAGGTCGCCGAAAAGCTGAAAGCCGACGCCGACACGGCGTACGTGCCTATACTTTTCCTCACGGCGCTGAACGCCACGGCCGACATCGTGCGGGGCTTCGAGGTGGGTGGAGCCGACTTCATCTCCAAACCCTTCAACAAGGAAGAACTGATGGTGCGTGTCGCTCACCAGCTCTCGCTCGTGTCCGAGAAGCGCGTTCTCATGGCCCGCATGGAGGAGTTGCGCAAAAGCATCATGGGCAACGAAACACTCTACGCCACCATAGCCGACGAGTTGCGCGCGCCACTCGGTTCCATCAAGATGGTGCTCAACACGCTCATCCTCAACCTCCCTCCCGAAGCGATAGGCCAGGAGATGCGCGAGCTGCTTGTCATCGCCAACCAGACTACCGAGGAGGTCTTCCTGTCGCTCAACGAGAAGATGACGAACTGAATCAACCTCCATCTATGTGCTCGTACGACAGCCTGAAGGGCGACTTTCCGTGATAGTCCTGTTTTTTTAGAGGAAAATCATGGCATCTTTCAAACTTATTCGTATCTTTGCACCGCTTTAGACCAAAGTACCTCCCGACAGGGAGAGGGAAAGCTGCCGGAGTGGTCGATCGGGCCGCACTCGAAATGCGGTGTACGGGTAACTGTACCGGGGGTTCGAATCCCTCGCTTTCCGCCGGAAGCTGCAAGGAGCGGCAAGCAACATGAAGAAAAGCCTGTAGAACGTTGGTTCTGCGGGCTTTTTTAGTAAGAATGGGTTGGCACATTCAAGTGCCGTTTGTTCATTATGCATCCATGTTCAATTCAATTGAACACGATGAAATATTGAACAAAACAGTTGCATACTCATTTATAATCAGTAACTTTGCGCCGTTAAAGTAGTTTAGTAGTAATGTGTAGAATAAGCTCAGATTATGAAACTGACATATTTGGAAATACTAAATAAAGCGTTAGGCACACTGAAAGAGAAGTTTGCCTGCCCTGACGCTATGGTGCAATCGGAAGCAGATAGAGGTGCTTTTGACGTGGTAGTAGGAATTATGGGGGTCGATTTTGCGTGTACCATCATAGGCTTGCTAAATAACGTGACTTTTAATTGGACATTGAATGCGATACATGCTATGCAGGAAGGTGAGACACGCCCCGTATTGCTGGTCACCAAATATATCAATCCTGCGATCATGGAGCAAGCTATTCTCAACAATCTGAATGTATTGGACTGTGCAGGTAATTGCCACATCCGTTATATGAAAGGCGGACAGATGATATTTCAACTCTCCAATAAGGGAGAGAAGAATGTGTTTACGAAAGAACGAACTCAGCCGGCTTTTCAAGATGCAGGCATAAAAGTGATATTCTACCTGTTGCAAGATGACACTCACGTAAACAAGCCCTATCGGGTGATTCAAGAAAACACGGGTGTATCTTTGGGGACTGTCAAGAATGTCATTGAGGAACTGGTTGCCCAACGGTATGTGCTTATCTCGGAGCGAGGGCGTTTCTTAAAGAACAAGAAAAAACTGTTAGACCAATGGGTAATGAGTTTCAACCAAGTGCTAAAGCCCAAGCTATGGATGGGCGAGATGACCTTTCGTGATATCGAACATAAAAAGAAGTGGGCAGAGATTGCTTTGCCCATAGGTATGTGTTGGGGAGGTGAAAGTGGTGCCTCTCTGTTGGATGGCTATTTGGAACCAGGTAGTTTTGATGTCTATACTTCTATTCCAACGGCAAACCTGCTGAAAACCGGCTATGTAATGCCTGATGACGGAGGTGAGATACGCATCTACCAGAGGTTCTGGACGTGGGATGCCGAGAGTAACATTGCCCCTATACTATTAATATACGCCGATTTGATGGGTAGCGGTGAGAGCCGAAGCCTTGAAGCCGCACAAAGAATAGCCGAACATGGATTTAAGCATATCAAGTGAGGAACTGGACAACCCGCTGTTGTCGCTTTACTCCGAAAGCTGACAGAGGTCTTCGCTAAACTGGATTTTCAATTCTTCGTAATAGGAGCAACAGCGAGAGACATCGTTCTGCAACAACTGGCAGGAACAGCATCCTCACGCAAAACAAGGGATTTATACTTCGTGCGGCCCGTTTTGTGCTTGGGGCGAAAGGCACGCATTGGGACAAAGCGAAACTCATTAGACGCTGATGACACGGATAACACGGATCTAAAATATATAAATCCGTGTCATCCGTGTCATCAGTGTCTAAAAAATCATTGCACAAAATTACTCCGCACGAGGTATAACTATTTCGATGCCAATATGGACAGAAAAGTTCATCCGGAAGTGTATGGCATGAAGGCTTTTGATAGGTATGTAGCTGGTGCCTATTGGCTCGCTTACGATTTGTGTTCGTTACTCATCGGAGAACAGATTGCATATTACCGAGATTGCATAAACACCGAACTTATCAAGGAAGAAGGGAGCGACTTGATTAATCAAATGCTTGACAACGATAGCAGCTTGCAATATGTGGTTTGCATGGCGAAAGGTCAATACGCGGGACGCGTATTGACCCGAAAATTTCTGTAGACGAATCCGCACTCACGGATTTGCCCATCAGATTCTGTAGACGCAATCCGCACCTGCATATTTCTTCAAAAAAATCTGGAGACGCGATCCGCGCCCGCGGATGTAATCAAAAATTTTTGGAGACGTGATCCGCGCCCGCGGATTTTATCATTTGATTTTCGATGGTTAAATCCGCGCCGCGTATTTAACATCTCATTTTCCAGAGAAGAAATCCGCGCCCAACAATTAACATTTCAAATTCTGGCGAAGAAATCCGCGCCGCGTATTTAACATCTCATTTTCCGGAGAAGAAATCCGCATCCAACAATTAACATTCCAGATTCTGGCGAAGAAATCCGCGCCGCGTATTTAACCGTTCATTTTTTCTCCGCACGCAAAACATGATTACAAAAGCCCGAACTTCTATCTCCTTCATAGTTGTGCCAAATATTGATTGGAAATTCCAACGTCCGTTCGCGGGATATAGAACGGCATCTTGTTGATGTTTAGTACGGTGAATTTCATAAGCTCTCCTCCTTGAGAAACCCTTCCGCCGTCAACACTCTTTTCAGTTCGCGGTAGCGTATCAATTGTCCTTCCAATATTTCAGCTTCATCAATCACTGGCGGTGTCCATCCTGTTTGGTCGATAGGCTCGGAGGCTTCGTCGAATTCGGCGATTTCTATCTCGAACTCGTCGCCAACCTCAAGATCACCGCCTGGCCAAGCGAAATGTTTCTCCCCCGAGCGTTCCATTCCTCCAAGGATCCAGTTTTGCCGATAGGCCAAAACGTTGGCTACCATGTCTACAACGGATTCGACGGGAATGCCTACCCGGCATATCCCGTTCTTTGATTTAACGATGAACCCGATCATTGTATGGCTCCTTTCCGGATAAGTTCTTTGCGAAGTTTCTCGAAATCCTGCATCAGCTCGAGGCGGTCGATAGCCTCCGCGCTAAGGGTGGGGGATGTCGTTTCCGTGTCCACTACCTTCACGCTGATTTTGTCGCCGAGATTTAAGTTTTGGTCGATCCATTTCGGTCTATAATAGTCCCTGTCAGTACCTCCCAAATAGAGATGTCCGCTCTCTATATAGCTTGCATAATCTAAGATGAGAACAAGGGATTCGGTCACTGCTACGACAGGTTCCTCGTCATTGATTTGTACTTTAAGTCCAATCATATCTTTCCTTCTTTGGTGAGTTTTTCCTTCAGTCGGTAGTAATTCTCCAGAATCAATCGCTTTTCTTGCTCCTTGTCTCTCGTGTCCCGAATGCTTATCGGGGTGGAACTCTCGGCTTCGCCGATCTCCTGGTAGCTTATTCGCAGCACTTCGCCCTCTTCGAGCGGCTGGCCGTACCAGTGATAGAATACCGAACTGTCGGCGTTCATTCCGCTGAAGAGGACCCGGTATTCCTCCGGATCCTCTTTGTTGGTGATGATCAGTCCGGGAAAATCCGTCTCGCGGCCGACGAAGCGTTGTCCGCCTATTTCCAATACTAATCCTTTCATATCCATCCTTGTTCTTTCACGTATGCTTCGATGGAGCGAAAAAGTTCCAGCTCCGAAGGAGGAGTATGCATCTTGTACGTCGCCTCGACCTTCTGGGGAGGAGTGGTCACGTCGCTTTCCACCCTTTTCATAATCACTGTTCCTCCCAATTCGATCGGTGCCATTTCATGCCAATAGTTACTGTTCTCGTCTTCGTAACGATGGTTCTGCACGAACATATAGGGAGGCATCCAATTGATGGTAATCGTCAATAAGGCGCCTTTCTCGAGAGGGATGTAGGAGATGTCGCCTCGGTAGGTGATTTCAATGCACTGCATAAGCTGGATGGTATTTATGGCTCTTCTAAGTACCGGCGCTTGCGCGATGGCTCGGTGATCTTTTTTAGGTGCGTGTACGCCACGCTTATGTGTTGTCCGATTTCCATCTCGGCGCGATAATAATCAAGCATGAGGATGTCTTTTGTCATACCGCTTATGCTGATTTCGACTTTGTCTTTGGTAACCGTTATCAGGAAGCAGGCTGCTCCTCCTACCTCTTGGAACGGGATGTAAAACGTCTTGCCGCGCACGAATATCTCAAAGCCCTCGCACTCACGCTCGTCCAATTGGGGCGAAATGAATGTGGAATGTGCCCATTTGAACACCGATGGATTAAGCTCGGCGTTGATGGCCATAAGCTCTATCTCCACGACTTCGTTCAGCTTCATCTTTCGGTGTTTCCGTTCTTTTTTGCAAAAGCATTCTATTTGGGTTCCTTCGTAATTCTGATAGATACTGATGAACCCAACATCCGATTGCGGGATATAGAACGGCATCTTGTTGATGCTTAGTACGGTGAATTTCATAAGCTGTCAAGGAGGTCTTGGGCAATCCCATGCATTTCTTTGGAAATCCGCCAGATAGAATCCATGAGAACGACGCACAGAGGTTTGTCGAACTCTTGGGCGTACGACAACGCCTCTCCGAAAGTGCCATCGTAGCGAACAACGGGAACTTTATCCGCACAGCTCGTAAAGGTCAGTGCGGAGAAGATAAACATGGAGGCAAAGGTCTTTATATTCATCGTCATTGGGCGTTTTAAAGTTCTTCTTCGCCGCAAAGATGAGGAATAAATTCCGCTTCAGCCTTCATGGCTACGTTATTTTTACGTTATTTTTTGGTGGAGGGAATACCCCCCTTGATCAAGTTACGGCCATGATTTTTAAGATAGGCCATGTCCGTTGATGGAGACGCGGCACGCCAAATCTCTTCGACGTGCGGCTCAAGCTTGGATGATGGCATCGCGGATATGGTTGTTCACGGGATATGCGTTCGGTTTGCCCTCTTGAGCACAATGTCTTTTATGAAAGTGATGATCACCGCACAGCCTAATAGAACTGAGGTAATTTCGAAAATAACGCCGTGAAACTTCAATATGACAATGCTAAAGAAGAACCAAAACATGCAAATTGTGCAAACTCTCCAGAATGTGATTCTTTTAAGTATCTCTTTTGTTTTCATCTCAATACGTGTTTTTTTATGAATAAAATCAGTGTCGACACTTAGCCCCTTTACTAAGTGTCGCAAAGATAGAGATCTTGCGGCACATAAAGTGTATCCAAACTGCACAATTAATACTAATGGAGTGCGTTTTTATTGCACGACGTTATTTTTCCGCATTCTCCTCCACCAATTTCAGCCCGATGCCTCGAAGCGTCTGTATTCGCAAGCTGGGATCGGATTGGATATATCCACGTAGTTTGTGGACGAAAACATCCAGGCGGCGTGAGGCGGAATCGCGGTCGACTTTGCCGCCCCATATTTGGTGAATGAGTACATCCCGTCGCACTACTCCGTTCTTGTGGGTGCAGAGCGTCCGGAGTATTCGCGTCGTTATGGACGTCAATGGCTGGACGCTCCCGGTATGATTGTCGCGAAGCGTGTATTGACGTACATTGAATGTGAAGCGTCCCAGTTGATGAAGTTGCTCTTTGTCGGTTGCCATAAGCGGAATAAATTAGTGTTTAGTGATTAGTGAGATTCACCACAGTTACACAGAGCCTTTATTTGGATGATGGGCGACATAGCCAATCAGCACCCCTATTAAAACTCTGTGCAACTCTGTGTCCTCTGTGGTGAATTTCTCCACTAATCACTAATCACTATTTCTCTTATCCTTCGCGTCCCGGTATAGGCGTGAAGGTATGCGTGACGGGGATGGAGCGGTTGCCAAAGATGTCCTTGGTGTACACGCTGAACTCATAGCCTTGCAGCTCGAGGCCGGTGAAGGTGTGCGTGGTGATGAGATCAAGTTCCACGCTTTCCTCCGACGAGGAGGAGGCTTTCACGACAATCTCGACCGACTGGGCCAGTTCGCCCGCGGGGAGCGTCCAGCTCAGCACGAGCGTGCCCGGCTCGGGCGACACGGCCGAGAGGGCCGACACGGCTGGCGAGTAGGTGGGGATTTCTTCGAGATACTGGCTGTAATTCTCGTCCATGCCTCCGCAAGCGGTGAGGCAGAGCAGGACGGTGAGCAGGGATATAATCTTCTTTTTCATTGCTGTTTCGTATTAAAAGGTTATTCGGCGATGGCGCCATAGAGCGTGAGTTCGGAAAGTCCGGAGGCCTCGGCCTGCGACATGTCCCACGTGGAGGTGAAGCGCAGGCGGATGTAGCGGCACGGATCGCTCATGGTGGGCAGTTCCCAGAGGTGTCCTTCGAGAGCGGCGTTCATGGATACCGCGGTGGGCATCCAGGCGTTGGAGTTGCCGTACCAGTCGCCCGATCCCCATTGCGGCAAGGCGCCGGCGGTGGTATTGGTGGCGATGTCGCAGTTCTCGATGATGAACCAGTCGTTGGCCTCGCCCGTCATGGAGCCGTAGAGCGAGAAAGACTTGATGTTGCTGTACCGGTAGAAGAAGGGGTCGGGGCTGGTGCCGTCGGTGACCCATGCTCCTCCGTCTCCCCAGTCGGTGTACTCGTTCCATCCATACCAATGGGCGCGTTGCCAGGCTCGGATGCGCGAGATGACGTAGGTCTCCTGCATGTCGATCACGATGTCCATTTGGTCGGAGTTCCAGGGCAACGTGCCGCCGTACTGGTCACGGTTGGTGCCCATGTAGCTGTTGTCCGAGGCCGATTCCTTGGTGTCGATCACGCCGTCGAAGATGGCCGCGTTGAGGTTCTCGTACACCTGTCGCAGCGTGGTCTGTCCGGGTACCAGCGTCCAGAGGTAGGTGCGGAAGCCGTTGGCGTCGTCGACGTACTTGGGTATGGTCAGCTCCTCGCGCATCGTCATGGCGATGGGTTGCGACTCGGGGGTCTTGTTGCCCATGGCGTCTTCCACCGTGTAGCTGAAGTTGTAGTCGCCCGGATCTATGCCGCGTACCTTCAGGGTCACGCTCTCCTGGGAGGAGCTGATGTAGCGGGTCTGCGTCTTTCCGTTCTCGTCGGTGTAGTTGATGGTGATGTAGACGGGCTTGCCTCCGGTGGCGGCACCCGACGGGTTGGTCCATTCCACCTGCACGCCGCCCACGATCTCCGTCATGGTAAGGTTGGCGTAGACGATGTTGATGTACGACTGTCCCGGCCGTACGTTGACGGTGGCCACGGGCGATTCGGCGCCGTTCTTGTCGACGGCGAAGAGGTTGACGGGATACTCGCGGCTGTCGTCGACCAGTCCGCCTATCTCTATCCGGTTCTCGTAGATGCTCGCTACGTTGAACACTTCGTTGCCCAGCGAGTTGACATACACGGCCTTGACGTAAAGCAGGTTGTCGTTCTTCGGGGCGGTGAAGGTGATGATGGCCCCTCCGCTGGTGGGCGACCATTCGATATTCGTCACGGCGCCGAGATCCGTCGAGGCCTCGTCCTGGCAGGACGGGAAGAGGACGGGAAGCGTGAGGGCGAGCGCGACGGCGCACAGGGTTGATAATATCTTTTTCATGCTTCTATTCGTTTTTTTAGTATCCGGGATTCTGTATGAGGTTCATATTGTTCACCAGCTCGTTGGAGGGGATGGGCCAGAGGTAGTTGCGCGAGCTGAACACGTGCAGCAGCTGCACCATCTCGGTAGGGGTGTAGAAGCCGGCGGGGTCGCTGGCGTTGACGTTCCATCCGAAAATCTGCTCGTTGAACTCGCTGCCCTTGAGCCAGCGACGCACGTCGTCGTTGCGGTAGCCCTCGAAGGCGAGTTCGATGGTACGCTCCTGGTGGATGATCTCGCGCATGCCTTCTTGCGACTGGTACCAGTTGGGGTGAACCGACGCGTTGGCCCAGGCCGTCTGCACGGTGGGCACGCCCGAGCGTTCGCGCACGTCGTTGACGTAGCGCAGCACCTCGTCCTGGCGGGCCGTGCCGTAGGCCTCGTTCAGCGCCTCGGCGTAGCTGAGGTACAGCTCGCCCAACCTGACGATGGGCCAGGGATAGCGCACGATGGTGCCGTCGCCGCGGGTGTCGGGGTGCATCAGCTTGCGCAGGAAGTATCCCGAGAGGGAGTTGTCGACATCGGCCGTGGAGGCGCGTCCGTTGCTCTCGCCGAAGCGGATCTTGAGGTCGTACAGGCGGCCGTATCCGCGTACCCTGGAGCGGTCGAAGCCGATGGAGGCATAGAAACGGGGTTCGCGGTCGAGGTGCATCTTGGCCGTCAACTCACCCTCTTGCGCCACGTCCTCATAGCCGACGGGGATGGTGGTGGTGGTGTAGCGTCCCTCGTAGTCGAACGTGGGATCCTCGTCCATCGGCAGCCCGTTCTTGGTGTAGAAGAATTCGGTGGAGTTCATCGTGGGGTTGAACCACTGCCAGGCGTCGCCCGTGCTCGATTCGTTGCGGTCCTTATAGTTGATGGAGCGCTGCACTTCGTGCCAGTCGGTGTTGAGTCGCGACTCACCCCAGATCACCTCGGAGTTCCAGCGGTCTACCATCATGTACTGGTAGTTGTACATATAGGGCAGGCGGTCGGGATGGTTCACGAAGTTGTTGGTGTCGTAGTCGGGTATCACGCTGGCGTCGTAGCGGTAGAGCGATACGCCGTTGGCCTGGGCCATGTCGATGGCGGCTTTCAGCGCGTCGGCGGCGCGCACCCATTTCTGCGTGGCCCCGGCCTCGTCGACCATGGGGAACAGCTTGGTGCCGTCGGCGTTCTGCATGGATCCGTACATGGGGTTGTTGTTGAACAGCGGGCTGGCGGCATAGAGCAGCGTCTTGGCCTTGAGGGCGGCGGCCGCGGTGCCGTCGACGCGTCCCAGCTCGGCGGCCGACACCACGCGGGCGGGCAGTCCGCCGTCGATGGCTTCGTCGAACAGCTGCACGATGTAGTCCACCACGACGTCAACCGGCTCGCGGGGCACGTAGAGCGCGGCGTCGGTCACGTCGATGGATACGCTGTTGCGGATGAGCGGTATGGGGCCGTACTGCGCGAAGAGCAGGAAGTGGTAGTAGGCCTTGAGCGCCTTCACCTCGGCTATCCAGCGGGAACGTTCGGTATCGGTCATGTCGGGCACGTGCGCGATGTTCTCCATGAAGGTGTTGCACACCCGTATGGCGTCCCAGAGCGGGGAGGTGTCGTACACTCCGGCGTTGTAGGCGGTGGTGTTGACCAGCGCGCCCCAGCCGTCGGAGCTGCCCGACCAATAGCTCATCACGGGATAGTCGGCGGTAAGCATACCCATCATCACCTGCTTGCCGTGGGTGACGCGGTCGTAGGTCATGATCATCTCGTCCGAAGATCCCAGCAATCCGTACGTGAGGTCGTATTGCGGCATGTAGGTGTAGCAGGTGGCCAACGCTCGGTAGGCCGATTCGCGGCGGTCGAACAGGAGGCTGATCTCCTGCGTCTTGTCGGGCACTACGTCTAAGTAGTCCGCGCATCCGCTACTCGCCACGGCGAGGAGCGCGACCAACGTGTATTTGCATATCTTTTTCATATATCTTTCTTGTTGTTTAGAAGGCCAAGTTGAAGCCGATGTTATAGATACGTTGCGTGGGGTAACCGATGCCTGAGCCTCCCATTTCGGGATCCCACAGCTTGAAGCCGCTGAAGCAAAGCAGGTTGTTGCCCGACAGGAAGACGCGGCCTTGCGTCAGTCCCCATTTCTGGAGCACCTTGCTGGGGAGCGACACGCCGATCTCGAGCGTCTTCAGGCGGAGGAAGGAGCCGTTGCGCAGCCACCAGGTGGACTGATGGTTGTTGTTGGCCACCGTGGCGGTGGAGAGGCGCGGCCAGAAGGCGTGCGGGTCGGGGTTGCTTTCCGACCAGTAGTCGTCGGCCACGATGCGCAGGGCGTTGCGGTAGTCGGTGAACGGCTCGATGTTGCTGGGCGTGATGAAGAACGACGAGCGGGCTGAGCCTTGGAAGAAGAAGGAGAAATCCACCAGCTTGTAGCCCGTGGAGAGACCGAAGCCGTACACCACTTCGGGTACGGTGGGGTAGCCGATGGCCACCTGGTCTCTCTCGTTGATGGCTCCGTCGCGGTTGATGTCGACGTACTTGATGTCGCCCGGCATCACCTCGCTGCTGCCGTAGACGGCGCCAAACTGGTTGGGTGAGTTGCGGATGTCCTCCCAGTCGATGAAGAGGCGCTCGGCCACGTAGCCCCATTGTTGGTTGAGCGAGTAGCCCATCTTGTTGCGCCAGGCATCGGGGTACTTCAGGTCGCCGCCGTCGATGTATTCGCTCACGGCGTATGTCCAGTTGAAGCGTCCCTGCATCCACCAGTCGCGGGTGATGCTCCAGTTGAGGTCGACAGAGGCGTCGATGCCGTGCGATTTCGCCTTTCCGATGTTACCCGTGATGGGAGCCGACGTGCCCAGCGTGTAGGGCGTGGATTGCCGTTCCTGGTAGATGTCCTTGCGGTTCTCGGTGAAATATTCCAGCTGCACGTTCACCTTGTCCAAGAGATTCATCTCGATGCCGTAGTTGGCCTTGGTCGACACTTCCCATCCGATGTTCGGATTGGCGTAGCGCTGGATGAGGTATCCGTTGTAGGCCACGTTCGAGCTTAGTCCGAAGGTGTAGCCCCACGCCGCGCTGTTGGTGTTCACCTGCGAGAGGTAGAAGAATCGGTCGGAGGGATCGGAGATGGCGTCGTTACCCACCAATCCGTAGGTGGCCTTCAGCTTGAGGGTGGGAATCACCTCCTTCAGCGAGGCGGGATAGAACTTCTCGTTGCTCACGAGGTAGGCCAGTCCTACGGAGGGGAAGAATCCGAAACGGTTCTGCTTGGAGAACTTCTCGGAGCCGTTGTATCCGAAGTTGCCCTCGATGAAGTAACGGTTGTCGAATCCGTAGGTGAAACGTCCCGACAGGCCGAGGTTGCGCGAGGGTAGGGTGGCGAAGGCGTTGTCGCCGCCGATGGTATTGAGCGATTCCTTGGCTTGTCCCACCAGGAGGGCGCTAAGGTCGTGCTTCTTGCCGAAGTTGCGCGCCCATTGCAACGCCAGCTCGAAGTAGAAGGAGCTGTTGGCGGTGTTGGTCGACGCGGGGTCGCCCAGCGTCTCCGAGCCTTCGGTGAGCTGGTTCAGGGTGTGCGTCACGCCCGTCTCTCCCTCCACGGTCTGCAGGCCGTAGTAGAAGGGTGCCATGGTGCGCCTATTCTCGTTCCTGCCGTAGGAAGAGAACGAGGCCATGCCTCGCGCCTTCAGTCCCTCGGTAATCATGTCGAGGTCTTGTTCGATCTGGAAGATGGCGTTGGTGGTCGAGGTGAAGCTGTCGGAATATCCGGTCACCATCTGTGCGTAGGGATTGGGATAGGTCCCGTTACCCATGTTGCCGAAGAGGATGTGCTTGACGTACTGGTACGAGGGGTCGATGGACTTGTCGTACGCCTTGGGGAAGTTCACGGGGTTGGCGCGCATGATGCCGTCGAAGATGTCCGTCGTCGCCGCGGCGGGTCCGTTGTAGCGGTCGAGCAGGGAGTAGACCTTCACCGAACCCTTGGTCGTCTTCGTGAGGTTCACGTCGATGTTGGCGCGGATGTTGTAGCGGTTGATGTTGATGTTGTTGTTGAAGTTGTTCATCTTGTCCACCTTCATCAGTCCCTTCTCGTTGGTGTAGGCCACGGAGAGGTAGTACTGCGCCACCTCGCCACCGCCCGAGGCCGTGATGGTGGCCTTGGTGTTGAAGGCCGAGTTGTTGAACAGCTCGCCGTACCAGTCGACGTTGGGATAGAGCAGGGCGTTGGTTCCCCGGCGGGTGTTCTCTATCTTGTCCATGGAGTAGGTGGGCGTGGACTCGGGGTTGCGCGCCCGCTGGGCGATGTTGTAGAGCTGCATGTATTCCACGCCGCCCAGCATCTCCTGGATCTTGGTGGGGGTGGATATGTTCATCTCCACGCGGGCGGTGATCTGTATCTTTCCCTTCTTGCCCGACTTGGTGGTGACGAGTATCACGCCGTTGGCTCCCCGCGCGCCGTAGAGCGAGGTGGCGGTGGCGTCCTTCATGATGGAGAAGCTGGCCACGTTTTCGGGTTCGAGGCGCGCCAGGTCGTCGGATGTCACCTCCAGTCCGTCGATGAGGATGAGCGGGCTGCTCTTGTAGCCGAAGGTAGTGACGCCGCGCACGAAGAATTCGGCGTTGTCGCGCCCCGGTTCTCCGCTGCGCTGGTAGGAGATGATACCCGCCAGGCGTCCGGCCAGGGCTGTGGTGAGGTTGCTTTGCGGCACTTTCAGCTCCTTGGGGCTGATGGTGTTTATGGAGCCTATCATGCTCTCTTTCGTCTGCTTGCCGAAAGCGACTACGACAGCTTCCGCGAGCATCTGGGCATCCTCCTGCATCACCACGTCGATGACGGTTTGGTTGCCTACCAGGATATTCTGCGACCTGAAGCCTATGTAGGTGAAGGTCAGGGTGTCGCGCGCGGCCAGCTCCGCCAGGACGTATCGTCCGTCGATGTTGCTGACTACTCCCCGTGTCTCGTTGCCTTTCACGTAGATGCTGACGCCGGGCAACGGCGTTCCTTGAGCATCCATGACCAAGCCTTGTACGGCTCGGTTTTGCGCCGCTACTGGAACATGCGGTAAAAGCATCGCCAGGAGCAGCATGAACAAACATTCTCTGTGTTTCATACTATAACAATTGGATGGGTTAATAACTTGTAAGTAGATCAAATTTATGAGGTGAATATATATGTTATAACTTCACGGCAAAAAGTTTCGCGCGCCCGGTGATGAAGAGCATGTTCCCCTCCGCGCCACCCACCACCAATGTGGAGGGACGCTCGGGGATACGGATCATCCGCGTCCGCTCGCCGTTAGGATTGAATATATAGATCTGCCCGTCGGCCACGTACACGTTGCCGTCGCGGTCGGTGGCCAGTCCCATCTCGCCTTGCTCGGCGAAGTAGGTGAGGTTGGTGAGGGTGCCGTCGGCTGCCACGTCGCAGCGCACGACGCGCCGATCGTACTCGTCCGACGCGTAGAACGGCTTGCCCGGCCAGGCGGGGAGGAGCGAGGAGCAGCGTGCCAGGTCGTAGCAATGAGGGATGATGGTCACGCCATCGGGTGCCACGAAGCAATGGCTCGGCACGCGCGTCGTCACGTCGTTGAAGTCGTGGAAGTCGCGCCAGCGGTTGGCGGGGTAGAGGGCTTTGGCCACCGTTCGCACCGTGCCCCTCTCTACCCGCGGCAGCTGGCGGATGGTTTTCTCGGGAGCGTCGGGGTCGATGGCGTACACGCGCATCTCGAATCCCGAGTTTCCCCAGCCGCTGAACGATGTACCTCCGGCGTCGGGGAGGTTCACTACGGTTTCGGCGGGCTTGCCGTCGACGTTCCATCCCGGTTGCGGGTCGTATCGGAAGAGTACGAGCAGGTGGTCTTCCGTGTCGACGGCCAGACAGGCCGGCTTCCACGGGAAGTCGGCGACGAGCGAGAGCGTGCCCGTCTCGGCTCGCCAGCGATAGACGCGGCGCATCCGCTGGTCGCAGAAGTAGACATTGCCTCTGCTGTCGGCGGCCACTCCTTGGGCAAATTCAAAGTCGGAGCCGATCGTCGTCACCTCTCCCTCCGCGGCAGGCGGCGTGTGGCGGGATTTCTCCTTGCCCGTGACCGTGAGCCGGGCCAGCTCCCACGGACGGATGTCAATGTCCTTTCCCGCGTCGTACACGGCTATGGTGTTGGCGTATTGCGTCTGGGCGTAATTGTGGAGGTTGAGGAAGTCGATGGCCGCGCATCCCCGCATCCTCACGGAGCTGTAATAGGGTTTGTTCACCCTGATGACCCTGAACATATAGAGGTTGGCGAAGGTGATGTCGCGGCAGCCGTCCATCTCGATGGGTTGGCACTCGGTGCTCTCGCGGCTCTCTTCTTCGGTCTGTAGGGCATATACTTTCCAGTTGGCCACGTCGTTGAAGCGCACTTCCTCGCGTACGTGATGCTCCACGGACATGGCGTAGACGCGGGCGGGTGTCCGTGTGCGCTCGGCGTAGAATCCGGCGGAGGCGAAGGTGCTGGCGCTCCAGATGTCCTTGAAGGTTCCGCCTCCTCCGTCGGTCACCCACAGGCTCCAGTACTGGCTGTCCCAGGCGAGGTGTTGGTCGCTCCAGGCGCGTCGTTGGGCGGCGTCGCGCGGCTCGGTGGCTCCAGGCTTGCGCATGCCGCCATGTCCGCCAACGAACTTCACGTCGTTGAGGTACGAACCGGCTCCGGCCATCCACTTCACGCCCACGGCGCGGTAGTTGTACTGTCCGGTGTCTATGCCTATGCCGTTGAGCGCGGCGTTGCCTCCCCGTGCGGTCTCCACCATCGCCACCGGCGCGCCGAATCCGCTGAAGGCCGCCGTGCCATTGTCTAAGCGGAGCTGCGTGCCGTAGGGATGCAGGCCGATCAGTTGCGTGTTGGCCCGCAGGCGGAGCGTCTTGGTGAGGCGATACCAGCCTTGCGGCACGTAGATGTGGTCGTACTTGTCGATGGCCGCCTGGAAAGCCTGCGTGTCGTCGGCGACGTTGTCGCCCTTGGCTCCGAGGTCGCGGATGTTCACCCACGTTCCCATGCCGGCGAGCCGCGGCAGGTCGTTGGCCGGCGCCTGGGGCATCCGTCCTACGGCTTCGGTCCGTACTGTCGTACGGTAGGCGGGTTCGGCGTCGAGGCTTTCCAGGCACAGGCCGTGGGTATAGTCGCGGATTAGGTAAATCTTGTGCGCCACCTCGGTCCGTGTGCCGCTGCGCGCGTAGCTGGCCAGCACGGGTACGTCGCGGCAGTACACGTCGCGGAAATTGATCTGGTTGTTGCTGTTGTTCTCGTTGGCCACGCTGACCAGCGCCTCGCTGACGTCGCTGATGTAGCTGTTCTCGAGGAAGAGCTTGTCGCAGTAATTGGCGTCGATGTCGAATACGCGGGGTACGCGGCTCACGTGCAGGTTCACCATGGCCAGCCCCGATTCCTGGCAGCGGATGGCGGCCTTGCGCTGTCCCTCGAAGGTGGCGTCGACCAGCATCACCGGCCATCCGGGCGACGACTTGGTGGTGTAGATGCCATAGTCGCCTCCGTAGAAGGCCACGTTCTCCATCTCGTTGCCCGCGTCGAACAGTCCCGCCTTGCCCTCTCCGATCCAGATGGTCATGTAGCTGACGAACGAATGCTGGGCATAGTGCGTACGCAGGGCCACGGCGTGCGGGTTTCCTTTCTCTATGCGGATGTCGACGTTGCTCATGGCGCTGTAGAACGTGCCGGCGCTGGCGTCGGGCACGCGGCCGTTGGCGTCGTTCTCCACCATCCCCCCGGTAAACCAGAAGAGATACTTGGCCTTGCCCTTGTCCGCGGGCACCTCACGGTCGAAGCCTGGCGAGCGTGCGGCCAGGATGAACTCCGGACGTCGTTTGCCGTAGCCTATCAGGCGGACGCCGGGCGGGATGTAGATGGTGCGGCTAAGGCGATACCTGCCTTCGGGAACGAAGAGGATGCCGAAGTTGCGAAGGCGCTTCACGTCGTTGATGGCCCGTTGCAATTCCGCCGACACGTCGCCCTTTCCATCGGCGTTGATGGCGTAGGTTGGCGGGGCGAAGTAGAGCGCCTCGGGGTCGTCGGGACGCTGGGTGTAGACCGAGTTCATCTGCGTGGCCCGCGTCGCGGAAAAGCATGTGAGGAGCAGCGACATGACCATTGTCCATGCCGTCCGTAGAGTTATATTTGACATTCTTTCGCTGTTTTCCGTTCGGTTATTTTTTGAATGGATCGCCCGCCGGGTCGGTGCTTACCACCCATCGGAAGGCGTTGACCAGGAGTAGGTTTTGCGTGGCGTCGATGAACTCTTCGTCACCATGCCCCACGTTGAGGTAGATCATGCGGTACTTGGTATTGGTCCACACGATGGGGAAGTCGCCAAAGCTCACCACGTCCTTGATGCCGATGGGGTAGTTCTTGGGCGATAGGGAGAGCAGTACCCGCACGTCGGGGTCTTGCCTTGGCGAGGGATTCCATTGGTAGAACTCGCTGGCGGGCACCACAAATTCGGCGGGCAGGTTGCGGGTGACGGGGTGGTCCTTCACGTCCACTTCCATCAGCGCGGGCTGCGGGGGCCAGTTGTTGCAATAGAACACGCCGCCGCCGAGGAATTTCACGAACCAGGGCCACTGGGTGTTGCGGTCGTTGTAGGCCGAGGCGTGGAAGCCTACCCATCCGCCACCGTTCTCCATGTATTTCTCGAAAGCCTCGCGGCCGGCCTTGTCCATGGGGTAGCCGTCGAGCATCACCACCACGCTGTACGTCTTCAGCTTCTCGTAGGTGTAGCCGCCGAGGTCGGTCACCACGTCGAGCACGAATCCGTCGCCGTAGTTCAGCTTCTTGAAGAATTCCACGGCCTGCCGGGCGAACTGCACGTGCGCCTCTTCGGCGTACGTGGCGTAGTAGACGAGCGCCTTGAAGCGTGGCGCCCGGGCATAGTTGGCGGGATAGCCCGCCGGATCCTGCGCGCTGGCGAGAGCGAGCGTGAGGAGGGCGATGAGGGAAAGAATCAATCGTTTCATGAGATGTTAGAAGTTTATTTTAATGGTATTACTTAGTTCATCTTTAGCGTTAGCATATTCGTATATCAAACATAGTTTCAAGGCGTTAGGCTCGCCACAAGCGATATCCACTTGCCAGCCGACGTAGTCCACACCTCCTTGTAGCAGGCGTTGTTGGTCTGCGGCCAGTAGGGCACGTCCGTCGCGTCGAGCGTGCGTATGCCCACGGGCATCTCGCCCGTCAGCTCGCCCGACGAGAAGCTGTTCATCTGCGGATAGTTGCGCCCCTCGCCGTAGATGAGCGACTGTCCGAAGGGATTCTTTCCCACCGTCCAGTAGAGCTGCTCGGCGGCTACGCGCAGCAACTCCTCGTCGCCGAGCGCCTTGCCGCAGAGGGCGGCGGCCTTGCCGGTGGCGAGCATCACGGCGGTGTTGCCGTTGTAGATGGTGAACCAGGGCGGGAAGCGGCGCACATAGTGCAGGTCGTCGACGCGGGCGCCGGCCCGCACGTACTTGGCGAACTCCCGGTCGGCACCTTCGCCGGCGAAAATGTTCAGGGCGCTGAATCCCGCCTCGTCCGTCGGTTCGTCGAGCCTGTAGGTGCCGCTCGGCACCATGCCGTAGGGCGCGGTGTAGGGCATCAGCGCCTTCAGGTAGTCGCCGTAGGCACGTACGGCATCGGTCCAGCGGGTTGCGTCGGCGTGGCGGGGGAATAGCTCGATCAGCAGCGTGAGCGCCTGCATATAGATGGCGTCGCGCGACTGGTGGTTGAAGTGCACGGGCATCCGCCTCGTCAGGTCGCGGCAAAAGTATCCGCCCAGCTCGGCGGCTTTCCCCGGGGAGGCCGCGGGTTGCTGGTAGGCGAGGAGGCGGCTGCCGAAGTCGATGGCCCGGCGCGCGTACTCCTCCTTGCCGGTGAGCTGGTGCATCAAGGCCGACGCCCACGCCGCGGTGGCGACGTACTGGCTCTCCGAGGTATTGTAGCTATGCTCGTAGATGTGGGCGAAGGGGCGTATGCCCTCGTCGGCGTATTGCTTCGAGGCGAAGTCGTAATCGGCCGCGGCCACGCCGATGAGGTGTTGGCGCAAGGCCGGGTCGTCGTCGATGGTCATGGCGGCGTACGCCTCGTAGGCGGCGTGCAGGAAGTTGTCGAAAGAGTGGTTTTGCAGGCGCACGGAGCTGATGTCGTCGAACGTCCGTTCCACGCCGTCGAGCCAGATGAGCAGGCCCATGCTCGACGCTCGGTAGCCGTCGCCATAGCGCTGGCGCAGGATAAACTCCAGTCCCCAGCGGGCTTCCTCGAGCAGGCGGGCGGCGAGGGCGGGATTGGTCGCCTTCGTGGCCCGGTAGGCTTCGAGCAGGGCGAAGGTGACGTCGCCCGTCTGCAAGGTTTGTTGCGACAGGTCGCCCGCGTCGTGCCATCCGCCGGCGTAGGAGATCCGCCGTCCGTCGTGCTCCGAGAAGAGGTCGGGGTGGCAAGTGCCATGCACGCCCGGCACGGGGTGTCCGCAGCGTTGCCCGAAGAGGAAACTGACCACGCGCCACAGCGAATCGTCCCACAACGTGTCGGCTATGCGGAAAGGCGGCGTCGCGAGGTCGCCGACGCGTAGGATGTAGCTTCCCGCGCGGCGGAAGCCGGAGAAGTCGGCCACGCCATAGCGTCCGATGGTGGTGTTGGCGTAGGCCATCGCCCCCTGGTGGACGACGGCGCCGGTCGACGCGTCGACGAGGCTGTACGTCGTCTCCCGCCGCGTGTCGCCGTTCACGATGGCCGTCTTCGCGTCGCCCGTCCGGTAGCCGGTGGTGGAGTAGACGATGGCGTCGGTGTCGGGCATCCACCCGAGGGTTTTCAGCGGACGTTCCACCTGCTGGAGCCTGACGTTGCGGATGAGGTAGGTGATGCTGTCGGCGGTGGCCTGGTCGCGCCCGTTGAGGGCGGCGGTGAAGCTGATGCCACGCACCTCCGCGCGGGGGTATCCGTCGAGGTTCAGCGTGCACGTGTTCCAGCGTCCGGGCACCAGATTGACGAGATGCGAGCCGGCTGGCGTGCGCACGTTGAGGTTCATCACCCTCGCTCCTCCCTCCACGGGGTAGACCTCGAAGTAGAGGCGGTTATAGGCCGACCAGTCGCGTAGGTGGTCCATGCCGAACGCGATCCGGGTGTCGCCATACGTGGCGTAGTCGGGGTCGCCGGGCGAGCCTACCGCCCTGCGTTGGGGCGTGGTGGCGAACGAGAGCGCGACGTGTCCCTCCGGTCCGAGTAGGTCGTGGCTGCGCGTCACGGGCTTCCGTCGTTCGGCGGCCTCCATGGTGTGGAGGGTGTCGACGGGCAGCGGCGCGTGCGCCAAGCCCGTGGCCAACACTTGCCTGGCAAGCAGGCTGTCGTTGGCCAGCGGGCGAGGTTGCGCTGCCGCTGTCGACAGGTAGCCGACGAGCGTCAGGAGGATCGGAGTGGTGAGTATGGGTTTCATGATGTCGGCCGATTACCGGTTGGTTGTCCAGCGGATGGCGTTCTCGAACATCGTGGTGAAGGCGTCGACGTCGAACAGCTTCGGGCTGTGGCCGAAGAGGAAGTAGACATTCTTCGCCCGTTTGCTCTCGTTGGTCCACACCACGGGGTGGTCGCCCATCTTGATGTCCGACGCGGGCGTGTACGAGCTTTCGTCGACATTGGCCAGCACGCGCACGTTGGGGCGGGGCGACTTGTCGAACGTGTACCACTCGTCGTCGGGGATATCGAACCGCGCGGGCACGCCTTTCATCACCGGGTGCGTGGCGTCCTCCACGCGCACCGTTCCGGTGGCCAGCGGGGCGATGTAGTTACGATACGTGATGCCGCCCATGAAGTCCGAAAACCAGGGCCACATCGGGTAGCCGTCGAAGTTGCCCAGCAGCGTGGCGTGATGGAACCCTATCCAGGCGCCCCGTCCCTCGTCGATGTATTTGATGAAAGCCCGTTGCGCCTCCTCGGGCCAGGTGTAGGGCACGAAGTCGAGCTGGACGATGAGTCCGAACTGCGCCAGGTAGTCGTCGTTGACGATAGGCCGCGCGTTGGTGACGCGGGTGAAGTCGAGGTTGTAGCGTTCGCCGAGGCGTTCCAGCCAGCGCAGGCCGGCGTTGCTGAAGGGCACGTGGTGTCCGCCGTTCTCGGCGATGACGAGCACGCGCATGGGGCGCGGATCCTGGTCGGCGAAGCTCTTCCCCTCGATGATGGCCTGTCGCAGAGTGGCTCGCAGCTCGTTCCGGTCGTTGTCGCCGTCGTAGCTCCAGTACATGGCGCCTCGCAGTCCGTGCGACTTGACGTACTCGCACTTGATGGCGAGCGAGCGGGCGTTCTCGTAGCCCATCACGAAGATGTTGTCCTTGTTCTCGAAGAAAGGCACCTTGCCCACGCGATCCCACCGGGGGATGAACAGGGGCGATTCGGCGGCTTTCCACATGTCGAACCCGCGTGGCGTGAGCTTGCCTCCCCGTCCGTAGAAGGGCATGCCCACCACCAGCTTCGCGCGCGGCACGCCCGCGGCGAGGTGCGCCTTCACGGCCTCGTCGGTGGTGATTCCGCCGCTATGGTCCGACGGATAGAGGGCCGAGTGGTGCTTGGGTGCGCTGGCCATGTCGTACGACATCACGTTGACGAGGTCCACGTAGGGGTCAATGCCCTTGAAGTCGATGTAGCGCGCTCCCGCCACGGTGGCCAGCGTGAGCCATTTGTCGGGACCGATGGCGGCGCGTATGTCGCGCATCAGCAGCGTGAAGTTCTTCGTATCGTCGGGCGAGGCGGATATGTCGGCGGCCCGGCTCGTGGGGTATTCCCAGTCGATGTCGATGCCATCCAGCCCGAACTCGTTCACCACGCGTTGGCAATCGGCGGCGAAGGATTGCCGGTTGGCGTCGCTCGCCGCCATCTCGCTGAATCGTCCGCTGCCCCATCCGCCGATGGATAGCATGACGACGAGCGCGGGTTTCCGCTGTTTGAGGGCGACGATTTGGTGGAGGCGCGCCCCGTTGTCTACGCGTACGCCGTCGAACGTCTCGCTGACGTGCCCGAAGGCGTAGTTGATGTGCGTCATGTATTGCGGATCGGGCATTTCGCCGCTCCACGAGGTGACGTAGGCCACCACCACCGGTTGGGGTTCGGGCGTGGCTACCGGCGGCAGTGCCCCGGCGCTCCGCACGCCGCTCCGGGTACCGCCGCAGGCCGCGAGGGCGAGGGCGATGAGTAAGAGGGTGAGGTAAGTGAATCGTTTCATAATGGGGAAGAAGATTTTAGGGGTTTGACGAAGGATGGACGCGGCTTCCCTGGCGGGCGTACCACAGCATGAAGAGTTCGCCGGCGATGACCAGCAGCCACGACCAGCGCCAGCCTCCGGCGGCGTCGGCGATGGCGCCTTGCGCCAACGGCAGCGCGGCGCCGCCCACCACGCCGATCATGAACACGCCCGAAGCCGCCGAGGTGTACTTGCCCAGCCCCGTGGTGGAGAGGGTGAAGATGGCGCCCCACATAATGGAGTGGAACAGCCCCACGGCGACGAGCACCCACGGGTTGTCGAGCGTCACGGCGACGGCCACCAGCAGGGTGGCCACCACCGTGGTGACGGTGAGCTGCGTGCGGGGCGTGACGCGCGCGAGGGAGCTGCCCACCAGCCGCCCCACGAGCATGCCGCCCCAGTAGAGGGTGGCCATCAGCGCCGCTTGTCCGGCCCGACCCAGCTCGATGGCGTACAGGTTGATGTTGGCGCCTATGCACACCTCCACGCCCACGTAGCAGAAGATGGCCACCACGCCCAGCGTGAGGTGGCGGAACGACCATACGCTGCGCTCCAGCCGCTCGTCGCCGTCGGCCCGCGTGCCCTCGATGTTGGGCAGCTTCACGGCCATGAGTCCCAGCCAGACGCAGCCGATGACGAGGGCCAGCGCCAGGAACGGCAGCATGAGCTGGCTGATGGCGATGCGCTCCATCGACAGGCCGCCGAACACGACGCCCGTGACGAAGTAGGGCGCCAGCGTGGTGCCTATGGAGTTGGCCGTGCCGCCGATGGCGAGCCGTTGCACGGGTTGCGTACCTTTGACGTAGCAGGCGGTGAGGTAGGGGTTGATCACCACCTGGAGGATGGTAGCCGACGCGCCCACGACGAACGAGCCGGCCAGGAAGATGAGGAAGCCGTAGGGCACACGTACGCTCTCGCCCGCGGTGAGGCCCGCCTCGGGGAAACGCACCGTGAACCACGACGAGGCGAAGAAGAGCAGCAGGCCGGCCACCATGACCAGCAGGCCGCGCATGAGCGTGACTTTGTAGCCCGCCCGGTTGACCCACCGTGCCCCCAACCCGCCGCAGAGCGGATAGGCCAGGAACCAGGAGAAGGTGATGAGCGTGGCGAACGTGTTCTTCAGGTCGCCCACCTCGGCCAGGAACGTCGCCTTGAGGGGTCCCTGGAACTGGGTGTTGGCGGTGGTGAGGAATCCCACCACGAGGAATAGGAAAACCATCGTAAGGAACGGCCCTACGTAGCTGGTGGATGTCTCTGGATTTGTTTTCATGGGTTGGGCGTATTTCTGTTTTAGGGTGTGGCGTCGGCTTGCAGCAGGAATTCGCAATTGGGGTGTAGCTGGAGGATGGAGGCGGGCACGTCGGGACTGATGTCGCCCTCGAGCATCCGCTTCACGATGTCCGCCTTGCACTCTCCCTTGGCGGTGAGCAGCAGCGCGCGGGCATGCATGATGTCTTTCAGCCCCAGCGTGGCGCCGAAGAGCTTCACTTGCGGGGCGATGCCTGTCTCGCGGCGTATGCGCGCCTCGAGTTCCTCGTCCATCCGCGCCAGGCGCGTCACCGAGTTGAAAGGCGTGCCGGGCTGGTTGAAGCCGAGATGCCCGTTGCGTCCCAACCCCAGCACGAGGAGGTCGATGCCCCCGCGTCGCTTCAGCTCCGCCTGGAAGGCTATGGCGCCGTCCTCGAACCGCTCGGGTTCGACGGGCAACATGAGGAACCGTTCGTCGGGGACCTCCAGCGCGTCCATCAGCTCGGTGCGCAGCAGGGTGTAGCACGACCCGGCGTAGGAGCGCGGCACGTTCACCACCTCGTCCACGCCGAAAAAGGTGACGCGCGACGGGTCGAATCTGCCCGCCCGGTAGGCTTCCGTGAGCAGGCGGTGCATGCCCTTCGTGGTCTGTCCCGTCGACAGTCCGACAACAGAATCGGGCTTGCGGCATATCTGCTCGACGACGCGGCTGGCGGCTTGGCGGTCGAACGCTTGTTCGGTATCGGCAATCGTTATCATCGCGTCACTTTCCCATGGCCACGGCGCCGGCGCCGAGCAATCCGATAAAGTCGGGGTTCAACTTCGTGATGACGACCTCGTTCTGCACGAAGCGCATGGTGGTGGGATGCAGTCGCTCGAGCACCTTGGAGTGCAGGTAGCCGTCGGCCACCACGCCTCCGCCCAGCACCACGGCGTCGGGGTCGCACATACGCACCATGTTCATGATGAGGTTCGAGATGGCCTCGGCGGCGTTCTCCACCAGCTTGACGCATAGCGGGTCGCCTTTCTTGCTCAGGGCGAATATTTCGGCGGTGGGTACGCGCTCGTCGCTGTCGGGTATCTCGAGCTGCGTCTCGTAGCGGTCGGCCAGAAGCCTCGCGCACTGGTCGAAGCCGATGCCCGAGGCGATGGCTTCCACGCAATCGATCTTGCCGCACGAGCAGCGCACGCCCACGCCCACGCCGACGCGTATGTGTCCCACCTCGCCGGCGTTGCAATGGCTGCCGCGGATCTGCCGTCCGTTGACCACCATGCCCGCGGCTATGCCTGTACCTATATTAATATAGACGAAGTTGCGGGTGATGAGACCGAAGCCCCACACCCTCTCGGCGCGGGTGGCGCTCTTCACGTCGTTGTCGATGTGGCAGGGCATGCCGTAGGCGCCCGAGAGTTCCTCGGCGAGGTTGATGGGGTGCGTGCGCCCCGGGTCGATCTGTAGCCAGATGCCGTTCTTGGTGTCCACGCGCCCTATCAGTCCCACGCCCATGGCCAGCGGTTTCTTCTCGTACCAGCCTACGGTGCCGATGTAGTCGTCCAGCGACGCCTTGATGATGTTCACGGCGTCGTGCTGGTTGAAGAAGGCGGATTCGTACTTCTTGTACCGCAGGATATTCCCGTGGCTGTCGATCTCGCCAATGAGTAGCTTCGTGCCACCCAAATCAATTCCGATGTATGTTTCCATGCTTATATTGGTTGATGGTTTTACGATGGTGGTTTCTTAGTGATTTCATGGGTACAATGATACGCGCTTTTCGCGAGAAAGGAGGTTTGAAATCGTACAATATGGTTTGAAATCGTACAGCGATGGGGGACAATCGTACAAAAATGGTTTGAAATCGTACAAACGCTTGCGCGGGTCATTTTCTTCTTCTATTTTCGGGCTGTGAAAAGAACCACCCAACCTTTTGGAAACAACCCTTCCTGACGGATGATTTTGTATGAAAAAGACACCTTGACGCTCGCGGCCCTCGCCGCCGCTTCGCTCGTTATCCTCTGGCTTTCGTTCGCCCTCTGGCGCGCGAGGCGGGAATTGCGCCGCCTGCGCGGGCCGCGGACCGTCACGTCCATGGCGAAGGAGGAGGACGATGAACCCGACGCGCTTCCCGGCCCCTCCGTGAATACCTTATTATTGATAGAGAGCGACGACGACTTGCGCGGGCGGCTCGCCGACGCGCTGGACGGGGAGTTCGGCCTGCGCGTGGCCCGCACCGCGCGCGACGTGCTGGAGCTGGCCCGCGAGGCCAATCCCGACATCGCCGTGCTCGGCATGACACCGCGGGGCGACTCGCGCAACGACGAGCTGTGCCGTGCCCTGAAGGGCGACATAGAGACCAGCCACATACCCGTCGTGTTGCTGAGCGGACTGGGCGAGAGCGTCGACATCGTACACGGCCTCGAGGCCGGAGCCACCGACTACATCGTGAAGCCCGTCGACCTCGCCGTGCTCAAGGCGCGCCTGCGGAGCATCCTCGCCAACCGGCAACGCCTGCGGCACACCCTGCTCGCCGCCGACGAACCCGCCGACGCCGCCGAATTGGATACCACCACGCTCGACCGCGAGTTCCTGGACCAGGTCATCGATACCATCCACCAGAACATCGGCAATCCCGAACTCTCCATCGCCGAACTGGGACGGCGGATGGGGATGAGCCGCACGGCCATCTTCAACAAGATAAAGAATCTTACGGGGCAGACGCCCAACGAGTTTGTCCGCATCGTCAGGCTCAACAAGGCCAGGGAATTGCTGCTCACCCGCCAGTATCTCGTTGGCGAGGCGGCGCGCGAGGTAGGCTTCGTGGATTCCAAGTATTTCAGCACCGTCTTCAAGAAACAATTCGGCATAAGCCCCAGCGAAGTGTAATCGTCAGCCCGGAGGCGGGCAGGGGAGCTCCGGTGAAGTGAAATCTTCCAATATCGCCAAAAAACGGGCCGGAGCGCTTACAATTTGTCATATAAGCGAGCTTTCTTAACTGAAAAATTGTTTTTTTCGGCGCGGATGCCTAATTTCGCGCCCCGATAGGAATAAAATAGTGGACAGAGGTTACCCTAAACGCCTTGTCCGCTCTATATCCAATGATTAGGTACAATAAACAAATGTGAAGTCTAACTTTTGAGAGTTTTTTTAGTTTATGATGAGAAAAGTAATGTTGCTGTTGGCTTGCCTGTTAGCGGGTTTGAGCCAACTCTACGCCCAAACACAGAAAGTCACCGGCCAGGTGTTCTCGGCCGACGACGGGCAACCTATCGTGGGCGCGTCGGTGCTGGTAACAGGCACCACGCTGGGCACGATCACCGACATCGACGGGAACTTCTCCCTTACGAACCTGCCAGCCACCGCCAAGACGCTACGTATATCGTACATCGGCATGACCGCGCAAGAAGTGGCTATCAAACCTACCCTGAAGGTTACGCTGGCCTCCGACGCCAAGGCGTTGAACGAGGTCATAATAACAGGCTACGGCGTGACGCGCAAGGCCGCCTTCACGGGGGCTGCCGCCACGCTCGATAACTCCGTCATGGAGAGCAAACACGACGCCAACCCCATCAAGGCGCTCGACGGCGCCGTGCCGGGCTTGCAAATGAGCATGACCAGCGGACAACCCGGCGCGCCTGCCGACATCTATATCCGAGGCCGCAATTCGCTGAACTCGGGTACGCAACCCCTCTACGTGGTGGACGGAGTGAGCTATTTCGCCGACGCCGTGGGAATGAGGGCCAGCGAGGGCGTAACGGTTTCGCCCTTAGCCTCGCTCAACGCCAACGATATCGAGAGCGTGACCGTGCTCAAGGACGCCACCGCGACCTCCATCTATGGTTCGCGCGCGGCCAACGGCGTGATCGTGATCACCACCAAGAAGGGAGCCTCCGGAAAGCCCCGGGTGAACTTCACCGCCAAGCTGGGCGTGGAGACGATGCCCTCCTATACGGACCGCTTCAAGCAGACCAACGCCGAGCAAAACATCGACATGGTCACCGAGGCGTTGCTCAACGGATACGCCGACAGGGGAGCTTCCTCCGTATTCGGCATGTATAACGAAGGATATGGCTTGGGCTTCGCCTACGACAAGGCCGGAGCCAAAAACTTCTACGACTGGTACACCGAGGGATGGGTATCGGCCGCCGAGAAGTACGGGTACGACACCGACTGGACCAAGGCGGTGACCCGCAGCGGACTGGTACAGGAATACGGATTCGACGTGAGCGGGGGAGGAAGCTCCAACAACGCGCCCAAGTACTACGTGTCGCTGGATTACATGAACGAGGACGCGATGGTCATCGGCAAGGGACTTACGCGCTACGCTTTCCGTACCAACCTCGAGCACGAGCCTTCCAGGTACGTGAAATACGGGGTGAACTCCAACCTCTCGTACACCAAGACCGAGATGGGCGCGGGCGGAGGATACTTCACCGACCCCATCACCATCGCCTCAATGATGAATCCGCTCACCCCCGTGAAGACGCCCGAAGGGGAATGGAACTTCGACACCTCGCAGGGAGGCTACAACCCCGTCGCCATGAGAAGCGAGGATGGAGACAAGAACACGTCCAAACAGTACAGGGCCATCATAGCGCCCTATCTGCAGATCAACTTCACGAAGAAGCTGACGTGGATGACCCGCGCCAGCGTCGACCTGCTCTTCGTCGACGAGTTTGGATACTGGTCGTTCCTACAACCGCAAGGCAACGAGATGCGAGGCATGGGCGAGGACACCAACACCTCGAACCTACAGCTGAGCATCACCAACACGCTGAACTACATCGACACCTTCAACGAACATCATCACGTCAACTTCCTGATAGGGCAGGAGGGCATCAAGACGATGAAGAAGGTAGCCTACCTCGCCGGCACCAACTATCCGGTGGAAAACCTCAATGAGGTGGGCCTCACGGCAGTGCCCGGAAGCGCGTCGACAGAGCGGTACGACCTGGTGCTCAACTCCTACTTCGCCAACGCGCAGTACGACTACGACGACAAGTACTACGTTTCGGGAAGCTTCCGTTACGACGGCTCGTCGCGCTTCGGAAGCAACCACCGCTGGGCACCCTTCTGGTCGGTGGGAGCCAAGTATCGCCTCACGGCCGAGAAATTCATGGAGACGACGCAAAACTGGCTGACCAACCTCACCATACGCGCGAGCTACGGTACGTCGGGCAACCAGGAAGTGGGCGCCACGGGATCGGACTCGTGGTACGCGGCGCGCGACCTGTTCAACTTCGGATATGTCTACAACAATCTTCCGGGCATGGGACACTCCCAATTCGGCAACGACGACCTGAAATGGGAGCAGACGGGCAAGTTCAACGTGGGCCTCGACATCAGCTTGTTCAATCGCGTCAACATCACGTTGGACTACTACAATCACCAAACACGCGACATGGTGTTCAACGTCCCCCTCTCGATGACCACCGGCCTGAAGTCCTACTACCGCAACATCGGCAAGCTGTCCAACAAAGGATTCGAGGCCTCGATCAACGCCGTGCTGATACGGAACAAGGACTGGAAATGGGACGCCACCCTCAGCGGGGCGGTGAACAAGAACAAGGTGGAGAAGCTGAGCACCGACAACCCCATTGAGGGAACTTACCAGATTACCGAAGTGGGCTATCCCATCGGACAGTTCAAGATGAAGGAATATGCGGGCGTGGATCCCCAGACGGGCGCCGCCATGTGGTACAAGAACGCCACCGGCGACGAGACGACGACCAATTACAACGCCGCCACGAAACGCTACCTCGGCAGCCCGCTGCCCGATTTCGCCGGCTCGTTCAACACCACGCTGAAGTGGAAAGGGATCGATTTCGGCCTGCAACTCAACTATTCGCTCGGCGGAAAGATTTATGGCAACAGCCTGCGGTACAGGGAGCAGACGGGAACGTCGTTCTACCAGAACTATTCGCGGTACGTGTACGACAACCATTGGCGCCAACCGGGCGACATCACCGACGTGCCGCGCGTGACGACCACCGCCACCAACGCCGACAAGGCCTCGTCGCGTTTCCTCATGGACGCCGATTACCTCAAGATACGATCCATCTCCATAGGATACAGCCTGCCCAAAGAGGTGCTGGAGAAAGTCTTCATCCAGAACTGCCGATTCTTCGCCAACCTGGAGAACCTCTACACCGTATCCGCCAGCAATTACCGGGGATTCGACCCCAGCAGCGTGGGAGCCAGCGGAGAGCAATGGTTCAACTACCCGCAACCCCGGACATTCATGTTCGGCGTGAATTTAGGATTTTGATTTGTGCAACTTAGCAAACAGTTTAGATTAAGATGAGAAATATATATCAATGGGCTTTGGCGGCCACCTTGTCGTTCAGCCTCTTCGCGTGCGACTTCGACACGAAGAACTACCAAGAGCTGCCCGGCGGCGAGGAGTACAAAACCGTGCAGGACGTGCAGAACGGCATGACGGGCGCATACAACGCCCTCGGATCGTACGAGTTTCTGGGCGACTACGCCGTCGCTTTCGGCGATTTCTTCGCCGGCATTTCCGACGGAAGCCCGAGCACCGGACACATGTACTCCATGAGTACGCTGACCATCGAGGATACAAACGCGGAGATGACCGACTGCTGGTACTATGGCTTCAAGGTAATCGACCGCTGCACGCGCACCATCGCCGGAGCCAAGAAAGTGATGGCCAACAAGGAGGCGCTACACCTCACCGACGAGGACGAAGCCAACCTGGCCTCGTACATGGGACAATGCTACGCCCTGAAGGCGTTGGCCAACTACTACCTGGTCAACCTCTTCGCCTATCCGTACAAGAGCGGGACGGAGAACCTGGGACTGCCGTTGGTGAAGGACGAGCCGATACCTCCCTTCACCAAGGTCGACCGCGCCACGGTAGGCGAAACCTACGCGCAGATCAACTCGAACATCAAGCTGGCCGAGGACTATCTCGAGCAGGCCGCCCAACAAGGCGTGAAGCTTTCGGCTTTCTATATGGGACAGATGGGACTGCAAGCGCTGAAGGCCCGCGTCTGCATGGACATGGAGAAATACGACGATGCCGCCACGGCAGCCAAGCAAGCCATCAAGCTGAAAAACGCCGGCGACGGGACGGGGAGCGACAACAAGCCGAGCGACGACAACTACCAGACCATGTGGCGTTCGCTGGCCATCACCGACGAAGACATTTTCACCATCGCCAAGAACGAGGCCGACAACCTATCGTCTTTCGCCCTGAACACGCTCTACGGCTCGTATCTCTGCACGCTGACGAACTCGACGGTGAACGCGTATTCCGAGACCGACATCCGGAAAGGGGTGATAGACGTGGCCGGCATGACGACACTCAAGTACGCCGGATTGCCCACGTCGGAAGCCACGAGCAACATACCCATCTTCCGCAAGTCGGAGATGAGCCTGATCATCGCCGAGGTGGCCGCGCGCGCCAACAACATCGCCGAAGCGAGGAACTACCTGCTGTACACCGCCAAGCGCAATACGGCCATCACCTCCGTCGACGACCTCCCCGGCACGACCGACGAGCTGCTGACGTTCATCTCCGAGGAGCGCGTCCGTGAGTTCGCCGGCGAGGGACATCGCCTCTACGACGCCCGGCGCATGGGCGACAAGGTGAAAATGTCGGGCTTCAACGACCTGTTCGACATCGCCAAATTCGTGCTTCCCATACCGGCCAGTGAGACGAACGCCGGATTCATGACGCAGCCGAACGAAAACTGGGACGCGGCCATCCCCCAGCAATAAAGGGACGCCTACCCCGGATAGACGGACATCGCTTTAATCTATTTATAAAAAGAAAGCCCGGCTGGAGAGCAATTTCCAGTCGGGCTTTCGCGTAAATCGCGGGAGAAACGCCCAAAAATTTTTTTTGGGGTCATCTCCTCGAGGAGAAATGCCCAAAATTTTTTTTTGAGGACTTCTCCTCGCGGAGAAACGCCCAAAATTTTTTTTTTGAGGACATCTCCTCGCGGAGAAACGCCTAAAATTTTTTTTTGAGGACATCTCCTCGCGGAGAAACGGCCAAAAATTTTTTTTGAGGACTTCTCCTCGCGGAGAAACGGCCAAAATTTTTTTTTGAGGACTTCTCCTCGCGGAGAAACAGCCAAAAATTTTTTTGAGGACTTCTCCTCGCGGAGAAACGCCTAAAATTTTTTTTGAGGACTTCTTCTCGCGGAGAAACGCCCAAAATTTTTCACTCCCCCGACACCGGCCACAGCACCCTCCAAGACAGCAATGCTTAGACCTCGCAGCAAATCCGCGAGAAGCAACTAGCAGCAGATCCGCGAGGGGGTAACTCTGAGTCCTCCCTTCCAACGGAGGGGAGGTGCCCGAAGGGCGGAGGGGAGGGAAAAACAATGAACGTACCGCTTTTACATAAATAGGTATATTGATTATTCTTCCCTCCCCTCCGGCCCTTCGGGCCACCTCCCCTCCGTTGGAAGGGAGGACTCAGAGTTACCCGCCCCGCCATTGATCAAGGGTTAGTACCGAACTTCGCGCGTGTTCATGTCCCGCCGCTTTCGGCCTTTCCTTTCGCCAGCGTGAAGACAAACTCCAGTCCTCCGCCCGGGGCGTTCTTGGCCGAGATGCTCCCGCCGTGCATGATGACGGCGTTCTTGACGATGGCCAGCCCCAGTCCCGTTCCGCCGAGCTTGCGCGAGCGTCCCTTGTCCACGCGGTAAAATCGTTCGAAGAGGCGGTTGAGGTGTTGCGGCGACACGCCCACGCCGGTGTCGGCGAAGCTGAAGTAGTAGAAGCGCTCGTCCTCGCGGAAGCAACTGATGTTGACGCGGACGCCTACGCCGGCGTAGGCGATGGCGTTGTCCATGAGGTTGCGGAAGATGGAGTAGAGCAGGGAGTGGTTGCCGTGCACGACGATGCGCTCTTGCAAGGTGTTGACCACGGTGAGGCGCTTCTCCTCCAGCTCGAGGCTCACCTCGTCGACGATACCGGCCACGAGGGCGGTGATGTCCGTGCGCTCCATCTCGATGAGTCCCGGCGCCTCGTCCATGCGGGTGAGCACGGAGATGTCGCGCAGCAGCCGGCTCAGGCGGTTGCTTTGCGCGTAGCATCGCTCGATGAAGGTGCTCAGCTGGTCGCTCGGCATGTCGGGGTTGTTGGTGATGGTCTCGAGGTATCCCTGTATGCTGCTCACGGGCGTCTTCAACTCGTGGGCGATGTTTTGGGTGAGCTGCCGCTTGAGTTGGGCCTGCTCCTCCTCCTGGGTGACGTCGTTGATGGAGAGTTCGAAGCTGTCGTCCTGGAAGATGATGCACTCGGCGATGAAGGTGCGCCCGTTCTTGTGTATGGTGACCGACATCTTGGCCTCCTCCTTGCCGATGAAGTAGTGGTCGCGGTTGCGGTTGATGAACTCCGTGAGGCTTTGCAGCTCGGGTATGCCGAACACTTCCTCGCTGGTCTTCAGGTTGGTGTCGGAGATGAGGTTGCAGTACTGGGTGAAGAGGTTGTTGACGAGGATCTCCTTCTTGTTCCGGGTGAACACGCCCAGTCCTTCGTGCGAGATCTGCAGGTGGGTGATGAGTTTCTCGCGCTCGATGTAGAGGGCGTCCTTGGTGTCGTGCAGGCGCTGGTAGATCTGTACGATGTGCTGGGAGATCTCTCCCAGCTCGTTCTGCGGGAAGGCATCTATCTCCTCGGTCTCGATGGCTTCGTCGCGGTCGGCCCTCATGGCGAAGCGGCGGAGGTGGTTGATGGCCTTGCCGAGCTTGCACGTGAGGCTGTAGAAGAAGACGAGCAGCAACAGGGTGACGCCGACGGTGAACCAGAGGTATTGCGGGTCGGCCTCGAGGCTCTTCACGAGGTTGAGGTCGTAGGGCAGGGCGGAGCGGTAGATGCGGTCGGCATAGCGTGTGGCGGAGTAGAAATAGGTCTGGCCGGTGGTTTCCGATGTCCGGCGGACGTCGTATCCCTCGCCTCGCCTGAGGGCCTGGCGCACCTCGAGGCGGTCGAGGTGATTGCCTATGATGTGTCCCGTGACGTGCGTGTAGCTGTCGTACAGCACGTCGCCCCGCAGGTCGATGATGGTCATGCGGAGGTTCTCCTCGGGGTGGTCGCGCAGGTACTCGTCAATGACTTCGGTGTCGAACGGCTCCTCTTCGAGGAATTCGTAGAGGCGGCTGTTGTAGTCCTGAAGCTGCATGTCGAGCAGGCTGACCTTGTAGTCGCGCTCGCGCTTGTACTGGTAGGCGATGAAGAAGATGACGAACGCGATGAAGATGGCGGCTACGGAAAGGAAGAGCCGCATGCTGAAGGGCAGCAGGTGCCTCGGCGCGGGGGGGAGGGTGACTGGGCTGGCGGGCATGGCGTGCGTGGATGGGATGGGGTGAGGGTGGCGGGGCGTTTACTCGTTCTCGAAGCAGTAGCCGTATCCCAGGCGGGTGACGATGTGCTTGCCGTAGTGGCCTATCTTCTTGCGCAGGCGGGTGATGTTGACGTCGATGGTGCGGTCGAGCACGTACACCTCGTTGGTCCATACGCGGGTGAGGATGTCTTCGCGCGAGAAGACCCGCCCCTTGTTTTGCAGCAGCAAGAGGAGGATCTCGAACTCCTTCTTGGTGAGCGGCACCTCGGAGCCGTCGATGCTGGCTTTCTTCTTGGCGATGTCGATGACCAATGTCTTGAAGACGATGCGCTCGAGGACTTTGTCGCGCTCCTCGGTAGCGGTGCGGCGGAGCACGGCCTTGATGCGCACCAGCACCTCGCGCAGCGAGAAGGGTTTGGAGATGTAGTCGTCGGCTCCCAGGTTGAAGCCCGTCAGGGTGTCGTTCTCGGTGTCTTTCGCCGTGACGAAGATGATGGGCACCTGGGCGGTCTTCTTGTCTTTCTTCAACAGGCTGGCCATCTTGAAGCCCGACATCTCGCCCATCATCACGTCCAGCAGCAGGAGCTGGTAGCTGGCGATGTCTTTCTTGATCGCCTCCTCGGCGGAGTTGGCGGTGTCGACCTCGTACCCTTCGTTCTCCAGGTTGAACTTGAGTATCTCGCAGAGATCTTCTTCGTCGTCGACGACTAAAATGCGATAATTGTTCATACGTTCTTTCTATGCTTTAAATATGAGTAGCTATGATCTACTTGGATATGATTCACGATGTTCTGCCCTGATGGGGGTAGCAGTGGCAAAGTTAGCTCTTTATTTTCTTTCTCGCCGCAAAGATGGGGATAGATTGTTACGCCGGAATGAAATAGGTGTTACGATGCGGTTGCGTGGCATCATTCTGGAGTATTACGTGTATGTCGAAATAGGAACTGATATGTATTTAGCGTAGATATCTTGTTGCATGATTTGAGAACTATGCCTACCTTTGCGCCTATGAATAAAATAGCCCATTGATGAAAACAAACGATCATAAAATCAGGGATTACAGTGCCTTGCTCGAAAGCAAGTACGGCAAGCCCGGAACTCCAGAACGAGAGAAGTTCGATAAAGAGGCGCATGATTTATATCTGAACGAGATACTCAACAAGAAGTTTATCTCTCCCGGCGCCTGGTTCGAGATGCGCTATCCGGCGGAATGGGCGGAGTTCGAGGGAGGCGAGGATTCCTTCCTGTTCTATGACCCCGACGTGTGGACGGGCAACTTCCGTATATCGGCCTTCAAGGGCGGGCGGGACTTCGGCCTCGAGAGCGTGCGGCGGGAGCTGCGCGAGAATCCGTCGGCCACGCCGGTCGAGGTCGGCCACCTGGAGTGCGCGTACAGCAAGGAAATGTTCGAGGAGGGTGGGGAGTATTACACCTCCCACCTCTGGGTGGCCGGTATGGGGCACATCGCCTTCGAGTGCTCGTTCACCGTGCCCAAGGGAGGCTCCGTCGAGGAGGCGAAAGCGGTTATCGCCTCGCTGGCCATACGCGAGGAGGGCAAGAAGTATCCGGCCGAGCTGATTCCCATCCGCCTCTCGGAGATCTACCAGATCAACGAGGGATACGAATGGGCCTCGGAGCTGGTGAAGCGCGAGCTGAAGCGCGACTTCCAAGGCCAGGAAGAGGACCTGGAGAGCCTGCAACGCATGGTGGACAGCGGAAAGATAGGCCCTAAAAAGCGGGAGGAATGGCTGGCCATGGGATTGACCCTCTGCGTCATCCTGACCAACGAAGTGGAAGGCATGGAGTGGCGGACACTCATCGACGGCAACCGCGAAGCGCCCGTACTGCTCTACAAAGGCGAGACCATCGACCCCATGAAGCTGGTATGGAGCAAGGTGAAAGCCGGCGAACACCCCGACCTCGCCCAAGCCTACCGGGAAACCCTCATTACCGGCTAATGGAGGAAGAGAGGGAGAGTTCACCACAGATTACACAGATTCGCACAGATTATTTTATTGTTATGAAGATAAACGGAAATTGGCGCGAGACTAAAATAATCTGTGCGAATCTGTGTAATCTGTGGTGAGTCCCCCCGCTTCGCTCCCCGCTTCCCACTAATCACTAACCACTAATCACTAATCACTCTTGCCAGTCCCTTATCTGCAAATAGACCAGCTGACCAAGTCGTTCGGCGACCTGGTGCTCTTCGAGAACATCACCTTCGGCATCGCCGAGGGACAACGTGTGGGCCTCATAGCCAAGAACGGCAGCGGAAAGAGCACGCTGCTCAACATCATCGCCGGACGCGATGGATACGACAGCGGCGACATTGTCTTCAGGCGCGACCTCCGTGTGGGATACCTCGCCCAGGATCCCCGATACCCCGAGCGGTTCACCGCCCTGGAGGCTTGCCTAAGCCACGGGGGCGACGAGCTGGCGGCCAAGCAGCTGCTCTCGCGGCTGAAGATACCCGACCTCGCGCGGCCCGTGGCCCAGCTTTCGGGCGGACAGCTCAAACGCGTGGCGCTGGCCGGGGCGCTGATGGGAAAACCCGACTTCCTGATGCTCGACGAACCAACCAACCACCTCGACCTCGACATGACCGAATGGCTGGAGGAATACCTGCGGCGGGCCAACATCAGCCTGCTCATGGTGACGCACGACCGGTATTTCCTCGACCGCGTATGCTCGGGCATCATCGAGATAGACAACCGCCAGACCTACCTGTACAAAGGCAACTACAGCTACTACCTCGAGAAACGGCAAGAACGCGTGGAGGCCAAGACGGCGGAGATAGAACGGGCCAACAACCTATACCGCACCGAGCTGGACTGGATGCGACGCATGCCGCAAGCACGGGGGCACAAGGCACGCTACCGCGAGGAAGCCTTCTACGAGCTGGAGAAAGTGGCCAAGCAACGGCAAGGCGACGCCAACATGAGGCTCGAGGTGGACGCCGCGTACATAGGCAACAAGATATTCGAGGTGGAACACCTCAGCAAGAGCTTCGGACGGACAAAGATCCTCGACGACTTCTCGTACATATTCGCCCGATACGAGAAGATGGGCATCGTGGGCAACAACGGCACGGGAAAGTCGACCTTCATCAAGCTGCTGATGGGACTCGAACGCCCCGACAGCGGAACCATCGACGTGGGACAGACGGTGCGATTCGGCTACTACTCGCAAGAGGGACTGGAATTCGACGAGCGGATGAAGGTGATCGACGTGGCCCGCGATATCGCCGAGGTGATCGACCTCGGGGGAGGACGGAAGCTCACCGCCTCGCAGTTCCTCCAACACTTCCTCTTCAGCCCCGAGACGCAACACAACTACGTGTACAAGCTGAGCGGAGGCGAACGCCGGAGGCTCTACCTCTGCACGGTGCTGATGCGCGCCCCCAACTTCCTGGTGCTCGACGAGCCGACCAACGACCTCGACATCGTCACCCTCAACGTGCTGGAAGAATATCTGCTCGGGTTCAAGGGATGCCTCATCGTCGTCTCGCACGACCGATACTTCATGGACAAGGTGGTGGACCACCTCCTGGTGTTCAACGGCGACGCCGACATACGCGACTTTCCCGGCAACTACAGCGACTACCGCGCCTGGAAAGAGGAGCGCGCCAGGCGGGAAAAGGCCGCCGGGAAAAACAAGGAGGAGAAGCCCCAGCAGCGCCAACGTGCCGACGAGCGACGGAAGATGAGCTTCAAGGAACGGCGCGAATACGAGGAACTGGAACGGGAGATCGGCGAGCTGGAAGCCGAGAAGGCGAGCCTCGAGGAGAGCCTCTCGGGCGGAACCCTGGAGGTGGAGCGCCTCACGGAACTGTCGCGGCGGCTGCCGCGGGTGAACGAGCTGCTCGACGAGAAGGGCACGCGCTGGCTCGAGCTGGCCGAGATGTACGACCTGTGAGCGCCCAGCGCGGGACGCTTCATCCCCCTTGGGGTAGGGGTACACAAAAAGGGCTTCTTTTACCGTCCACTGACGAAGAAGCCCTTCAACACAAAAACTAAACTAGACTTAACTAAACTATTCTAATATCCGGGCTTCACAGCCCTTTTCTGGACGCAAAGATACATAGAATTATGATATTGGCAAGGGATTGGCCGGAAAAAACGCGCCTCATCCACGCTTTTTCTGTCTTTTAGCTCATTTCGTCCACAAAATTCTGCACAATGCGTTTGTAGCTGTCGCTGATGGGCACGTGCGACTTGCCGAAGACGATGCGCCCGTGGTCGATGACCCGTATCTTGTCCTTCTGCACGATGTACGAGCGGTGAACCCTGATGAAGTGGCTGGGCGGAAGGAGGTTCTCGATGGATTTCAGGCCCATCAGCGAGAGGATGGGCTTGGAGTTGTCCTCGGTGTAGATCTTGATGTAATCCTTCAGTCCCTGGATGTAGGTGATCTTCCGAAGCTCGACCTGCACCAGCTTGTAGTCGCTCTTCACGAAGATGCTCTCGCGCTCCTCGGGCTTCTTCTGCACCAGCTCGAACCATTGCACGGCCTTGTTGGCCGCCTCGAGGAACTCCACGTACGAGATGGGCTTCAGCAGATAGTCGAGGGCGTTGACCCGGTAGCCGTCGAGCGCGTATTGCCCGAAGGCGGTGGTGAAGACGATGCGGGTGTGCGTGTCCACCATCTTGGAAAATTCCAGGCCGTTCAGCTCGGGCATCTGTATGTCGAGAAAGAGCAAGTCCACCGGGTGCTTGGGCAGCTCTTCCATGGCCTGCACGGCACTGGTGTACTTGCCGGCCAATTGCAGGAAGGAGGTCTTGTTCACGTAGCTCTCGAGCAGGCTGAGAGCCAACGGTTCGTCGTCGACTAAGGCGCAACGTATGTTCATGATTTCTCTTCTTTCTTGATATGATAACGTTTATGTTCTATTTTCAGCAGCGAACGATACTCCGTACCGTCGGCATTCACCCCTTTCACCCACGTATAGGCGCGGGGATAGAGCAGGTCTAACCGTCGTTTCAGCTGTTCGAGGCCCACGCCCGAGGCCGTCTTGTCGGCCCGTGTCTTGGGGAAATTGCTGTTGACTACCTCGCAACTCACCAACTCCTCGTCTTCCGTCAGCTTGATGAACACGAAGCTGGGCTTGACGGGCGATATGCCGTGCTTGAAGGCATTTTCGATCAGCGTGATGAAAACCAGCGGCGGGACGAGCGTGGAGCTGTTGGGACGTATGTCGACCTGCACGTCGACGTGTATGTTGTCGCTGAAGCGTATGCGCATCAGGGCGATGTAGTTGCGGATAAATTCGAGCTGCTTCCCCAAAGGCACGTACGTGCTCTGGCTGTCGGCCAGCACGTAGCGCAGCAACTTGCTTAGCTCCTGGATGGCTTGTTGGGCCTTGATGGTGTCGAATTGCGTCAACGCGTAGATGTTGTTGAGCGTATTGATCATGAAGTGCGGGTTCACCTGGTTGCGCAGGTTGATGAGTTCCGCCTCGACTTGTCGCCGGCCGGCCTCGCGCAGGGCTATCTCGTTCTCCGACCAGCGCCTGCTCATGCGTACCACGGCGCTCAGGGAGATGGCAAGCACGAGGCTCGACATGTCGCGCACGAACAGCATCCACTTGGGAGGCGGGATGCGGCGTTGCTCGATGGGGATGGACGACAGATCGGTCAGGGGATACTCCGTCGATATGGCCTCTTGCCAAAGATACATGCACACGCCGAGAATGACGAGCAACAGCACGTTGGTGAGGAAGTAGGCGTGTGTCCGGTGCCGGAGGAGGTAAAGGGGCGCCAGGACGAAGTAGTTGAGATAGAAAGCGACTGTCATCGCTACGGGGACCGCGAAGTGGAGCATGAACGATACTCGATGGGCAATATCGCTTTCCCGTTCCATAAAATAGAACGGAAACGCGTAGATTATTCCCCAGGCGACGATGTGCATCGCAATCTCCAACGGACGATTAGCCATTTTGGAAGTCGTTCTTTTCATGGGGGCAAAGTTAACGTTTTAAATTTGGATAGGATCGCTTATCACAGGTTAAAGTTATATCCGGCACAAAAGTACTATACCTTATTATATATACAAAGAGAAATAGACGAGTGGGGGATTCTAATCGGCAGAATCCCCTATCTCGTCTACGATTCGTCCTTCTGCCGTGTCCCGTTTTGTAACGTACGGGGGCGAAGTGATGGACAAAGGAACATTTTTTGGTGATATTTTCCTCTCTTGTGTTTGTATTACTTATAAATATTGTATTTTTGTAGTCATTACACAGGAAAAAGACCCTTGTTACAAAATGAAGAGTACACTATTGTCCATTTGGCGCTTCTATGTAGAAGGCTTCCGCGGTATGACCCTCGGTCGTACGCTATGGCTCATTATCCTATTGAAGTTATTCATCATGTTTTTCGTTCTCCGCCTGTTTTTCTTCCCCAACTATCTCAATACCCACGCCAAGGACGGGGATAAGGCATCGTACGTACGCGAGCAGCTGATAGAGAGGGGTTCGTTCGGCGAAGAGGGAGATTGATCGACTAATTAATTCAAAAACCATATAGAGTATGATTGAAAGTATCGACACCTCATTGATCGACTGGTCGAGAGCGCAATTCGCCATGACCGCCATGTATCACTGGATTTTCGTCCCGCTCACCCTCGGCCTGGCCGTGGTGATGGGGATTATGGAGACGCTGTATTTCAAGACAGGCAACGAGTTCTGGAAACGCACGGCCAAGTTCTGGATGAAGCTATTCGGTATCAATTTCGCCGTGGGAGTGGCCACGGGCTTGATCCTGGAATTTGAGTTTGGCACCAATTGGAGCAACTACTCTTGGTTCGTGGGCGACATCTTTGGCGCGCCCCTGGCCATCGAGGGCATCATCGCCTTCTTCATGGAAGCGACGTTCATCGCCGTGATGTTCTTCGGATGGGACAAGGTGAGCAAACGGTTCCACCTGGCCTCCACCTGGCTCACGGGACTGGGTGCCACGATTTCCGCCTGGTGGATCTTGGTGGCCAACGCCTGGATGCAACATCCGGTGGGCATGAAGTTCAATCCCGAGGTGGTGCGCAACGAGATGGACAGCTTCCTCGAGGTGGCCCTCTCGCCCGTGGCGGTCAACAAATTCTTCCACACCGTCCTCTCCGGATGGGTGTTGGGCGCCATCTTCGTGGTGGGCGTGAGCTGCTGGTTCCTGCTCAAGAAGCGTAACCGCAAGTTTGCCCTGGCCAGCATCAAGATCGGCGCCATCGTTGGCTTGGTGGCCTCCCTGCTCTCGGCATGGACGGGCGACGGCTCGGCTTACCAGGTAGCGCAGACGCAACCCATGAAACTGGCTGCCGCCGAGGCGCTGTACGAAGGAGGCAACCACGTAGGGCTGATAGGCGTGGGCGTGCTCAACCCCGACAAGCAGACCTACGACGACGGCAAGGATCCCTTCCTCTTCAAGATCCAGTTCCCCGGATGGCTCTCCTTCCTGGCCGAGCGTGACTTCGACGCTTATGTGCCGGGCATCAAGAACATCATCGAGGGAGGATATACCCAAGCAGACGGCACCGTGGCCCTCTCGGCCCTGGAGAAGATAGAACGGGGCAAGAAAGCGAAAGACGCGCTCGACGCTTTCGCCGCGGCCAAGGAGGCCAAGGACGAAGCCAAGATGGAAGCCTCGCGGAAGGTGATCGAGGAGAACATGCCCTACTTCGGCTACGGATACATCAAGGACGTCAACGACTTGGTGCCCAACGTCCCCCTGAATTTCTACGCTTTCCGTATCATGGTCATCCTCGGAGGTTATTTTATCCTCTTCTTCGCCCTGGTACTCTTCCTCGTCTACAAGAAGGACCTCGGCAAGACGCGCTGGATGCACTGGCTGGCTTTGTGGACCATCCCGCTGGGCTACATCGCCGGACAAGCCGGATGGGTAGTGGCCGAATGTGGACGGCAGCCGTGGGCCATCCGCGACCTGATGCCGGTCAACGCCGCCATCTCCAAGCTGAGCACCGGATCGGTGCAGGTCACCTTCTTCATCTTCCTGGTACTCTTCACCATCATGCTCATCGCCGAGATAGGCATCATGCTGAAAGCCATCAAGAAAGGTCCCGAACTGGTTGAGGAACCCGCCGCCGCGGAAGAGGCATAGTCACACGCAATATAACCTTTATAATTAAAGAACCGATATGGATTATACATTTCTACAACAATATTGGTGGCTCGTCGTTTCCTTGCTGGGAGCCATCCTCGTGTTTCTGCTGTTCGTGCAAGGCGGTAACTCGCTGCTGTTCTGTCTGGGCAAGACGGAAGAGCACCGACGGATGATGGTGAACTCCACCGGGCGCAAGTGGGAATTCACGTTCACCACGCTGGTGACGTTCGGCGGCGGCTTCTTCGCCTCTTTCCCCTTGTTCTATAGCACCAGCTTCGGCGGTGCCTACTGGCTATGGATGATCATCCTCTTCAGCTTCGTGCTGCAAGCCGTGAGCTACGAGTTCCAAAACCAGGCGGGCAACCTGCTTGGCGCCAAGACGTACCAGACCTTCCTCGTCATCAACGGCGTGCTCGGCCCCGTGCTCCTGGGCGGAGCGGTGGCCACGTTCTTCACCGGCTCCAACTTCATCGTGGACAAGGGGAACATCACCGATGGCGCCATGCCCGTCATCAGCCATTGGGCCAACGGATGGCACGGCATCGACGCGCTGTTCGACATCTGGAACGTCATCCTCGGCCTGGCTGTCTTCTTCCTGGCCCGCGTGCTGGGAGCGCTCTATTTCATCAGCAGCATCGACGACGAGGATCTCGTGGCACGCAGCCGGAGGGCCGTGCGCAACAACGCCGCGCTCTTTCTCGTCTTCTTCCTCGCCTTCCTCATCCGCACGCTGCTCTCCGAAGGATTCGCCGTCAACCCCGACACGCAAGAGGTGTACAAGGAGGCGTACAAGTACTTCTTCAACCTCGTCCAGATGCCCGTGGTGCTTATCCTCTTCCTCGCCGGAGTGGTGTTGGTGCTGTTCGGCATCGGCAAGACGGTGCTGAAGCCCGCGTTCGAGAAAGGTATCTGGTTTAGCGGAATAGGCACCGTGCTTACCGTATGGGCGCTGCTGCTCATCGCCGGCTACAACAACACCGCCTATTACCCCTCCAACGCCGACCTGCAAAGCTCGCTCACGCTGGCCAACAGCTGCTCCAGCGCCTTCACGCTGAAGACCATGGCCATCGTCTCCATATTCGTGCCGTTCGTGCTCGCCTACATCTTCTACGCGTGGCGCTGCATCGACAAGGACAAGATCACGAAAGAGGAGATCGGACGCGAAGGTTCCGACGCCTATTAAGAAAAAGGGTAGGGGACAAGCTGACAAGGGCTTGTCCCCTTCTTCTATATTACACAAATATAAAAAGGATAACGAAATGAAAATTGTAGTATTGGATGGCTATGCCGCCAACCCCGGCGACCTGTCGTGGGAAGAGCTGAAGAAGCTTGGCGAATGTGTCGTCTACGAACGCACTTCCCCGGAGGAAGTGCTGGAACGCGCCGACGGAGCCGACGCGCTCTTCACCAACAAAGTACGAATCAAGGGCGACCTCATGGCCCGGCTTCCTCAACTGAAATACATCGGAGTGATGGCTACCGGATACAACATCATCGACACCGACGCCGCACGGGAGCGAGGCATCGTGGTGACCAACATCCCTTCGTACAGCACGCCCTCGGTCACGCAGATGGTGTTCGCCCATCTGCTCAACATCACCCAGCAAGTGCAACGACATTCCGACGAGGTGCATAAGGGACGTTGGGCGGCCAACAAGGAGTTCTGCTTCTGGGATACGCCGCTGATAGAGCTGTCGGACAAGAAGATGGGCATCGTGGGACTGGGACACATCGGCTATGCCGTGGCACGCGCGGCCATGGGCTTCGGGATGCGGATATGCGCCTATACCTCCAAGTCGCCCTTCCAACTGCCGCACGAGCTGAAGCGGATGGAGCTTGACGAACTCTTCGCCGAGTGCGACGTCGTCAGCCTGCACTGTCCCCTCACGCCCGAGACGCGTGGCTTGGTCGACGCGCGCCGGCTCGCGCTCATGAAGCCTTCGGCCATACTCATCAACACCAGCCGGGGTCCCTTGATCAACGAGCGCGACCTCGCCGACGCGCTGAATGACGGACGCCTATTCGCCGCCGGTCTCGACGTGCTCTCGTCCGAGCCGCCCCATGCCGACAACCCCTTGCTCACCGCCCGCAACTGCTACATCACCCCGCACATCGCCTGGGCCACCGCCGAGGCGCGTACCCGCCTGATGGGCATAGCCGTAAGCAACCTAAAGGCGTTCGTGGAAGGGAAACCCCAAAACATGGTGGTCCGCTTTTAGACACTGATGGCACGAATGACACGGATCCTCCAATGAGGAGTCCGTGTTATCCGTGCCATCAGTGTCTCAGAAATATTTTATAAATACTTTTCGCTCTTATCTCCAACGCCCCTCCTGAGGGGCGGTTAATCTTTCCGGTACCCTCGCCATTACTGTGGATTGAGCGGCAAGCCGAGCGACTGGAACACCTTCACCAGCTTGGCTACGGCGGTGTCGATCTGCTCCTTGGTGTGGGTGGCCATCAGCGCCACGCGCACCAGCGTGTCCTGCGGGGCGCAGGCGGGCGGAATGACGGAGTTGATGAACACGCCCTCGTCGAAGGCGAGCTTGGTGACCATGAACGTCTTCTCGGTGTCGCGTACGTAGAGGGGGATGATGGGCGATTCGGTGGCGCCAATCTCGAATCCCGCATCGCGGAAACGCTTGAGGGCGTAGTTGGTGACTTCCCAGAGAGAGGCCATGATCTGCGGCTCCTCCTGGACGAGGTGGAGCGCCTTCAGGGCGCAAGCGGTGGCGGCCGGCGTGTTGGAGGCGCTGAAGATATAAGTACGCGCGTTGTGGCGCAGCCAGTTGATGATGGAGGAATCGGCGGCGATGAAGCCTCCGATGGAGGCGAGCGACTTGCTGAAGGTGCCCATGATGAGGTCGACCTCGTCGGTCAGCCCGAAATGGTCGCACACGCCTCGCCCTTGGCGGCCGAATACGCCGATGCCGTGGGCCTCGTCCACCATGACGGTGGCGTTGTATTTATGCTTCAGGCGGATAATCTCGGGGAGGTTGGCCAGGTCGCCTTCCATGGAGAAGACGCCGTCGACGATGATGAGCTTGATGGCCTCGGGCTTGCACCGTTGGAGCTGTTTCTCGAGGTCGGCCATGTCGTTGTGCTTATACTTGATCTGCTGGGAGAAGGAGAGGCGGCGTCCATCCACGATAGAGGCGTGGTCGCGGTCGTCGCAGATGATGTAGTCGTTGCGGTCGGTCAGTACGGGGATGACGCCCGAGTTGACCGTGAAGCCGGTCGAGAAGCAGAGCGCCTCGTCCTTGCCCACAAAAGCGGCGAGTTCTTTCTCGAGCTGTACGTGGAGGTCGAGTGTGCCGTTGAGGAAACGCGAGCCGGCACATCCTGAGCCGTATTTGCGCATGGCCTCGATACCTGCTTCTACCACCCTGTCGTCACCTGTCAAGCCGGTGTAGGCGTTGGATCCAAACATCAAGACCTTGTGTCCTCCCATTTCTACTTCTGTACCCTGCCTACCCTCAATCGCGCGGAAATAGGGGTAAACTCCCTTTGCCATGAATTGCTGTGGCAAGTCGTACTTAGCTAACTTCTCTTGTAATAATCCCATTTGAATTATAGTATGATTTTATTGTTTCGGGCGGCCATGGGGCCACCGTCCTTTATCTTTTATATTTCTTTATATAGTTCTGAAACAGCGGGCAAAGATAACTAAAATTGGCATTATCTGCTCACTTTGAGCGAAAAAAGTTCTGGTAGGGCAATTATCCTCCCTTTTTGTTGTGCCGCTTCTTTTATTTGTATTACATTTGCCGTCCCCAACCCATAAAAGACAAGCATGAGCGATAATGTGAGAAAGCTGATATTCGTTGTCAACCCGCTTTCGGGCACACGCGACAAGAAAGAGATCCTGGAACTGCTCGACAACAAGCTGGACCGGGAGAAATATTCGTGGACCGTGACGTACACCGAACGGGCAGGACATGCCGTGGACATCGCGGCGCGGGCCGTGGCCGAGAAGTACGACGCCGTGGTGGCCGTAGGCGGCGACGGGACCATCAACGAGATAGCCCGCTCGCTGGTGCATACCGACACGGCGCTCGGCATACTGCCATGCGGCTCGGGCAACGGGCTGGCCCGCCACCTGCGCATCCCCATGGAACCGCGGAAGGCCATCGAGGCGCTCAATATGGCCGGTATGGACACCATCGACTACGGGCGCATCAACGGACACGACTTCTTCTGCACCTGCGGGGTAGGATTCGACGCGTTCGTCGCCTTCAAGTTCGCCCACGCCGGCAAACGGGGGCTGCTCACTTACTTAGAGACCACGCTGAAAGAGGTGCTCCGCTACCATCCCGAGACATACGAGCTGGATACCGAGAGCGACTCGCTGCGCTACAAGGCGTTCCTCATCGCTTGCGGAAACGCCTCGCAATATGGCAACAACGCCTACATCGCCCCGCACGCCACCCTGACCGACGGCCTGCTTGACGTCACCATACTCGAACCGTTCGGCCTGCTCGACGTGCCGTCGCTCTCGTACAAGCTCTTCACCAAGAACCTTGACCAGAACAGCCGAATCAGGTCCTTCCGCTGCAAGACGCTGCGCATACACCGCGAGAATCCCGGCGTGATACATTTCGACGGCGACCCCATGATGACCGACGCCGACGTGCGCATAGAGCTGATAGAGCGGGGACTGCACGTGCTGATACCACCCGCCAGGCAAGAGCCTGCGGCAAACATGTTGCAGAAAGCGCAAGGATACGTCAACGACGGATTCAGGACAATCCAGGAGGCCATCGTGGACAACATCACCGACACCAACCGGAAAATAATACGCCGGTTCACAAAGAAATCGTGAAAACGGCTCCGCGAAAGCGGATTATTATGTATTTTCGCGGGCTGTTTACAAGCCGAAATATCATAATTACAATAGAATATGTTCAGAACGCATACATGTGGAGAACTGAGGCTCTCTGACGCGAAAAAGCGAGTGACGCTGTCGGGATGGGTGCAGCGCAGCCGTAAGATGGGAGGAATGACTTTCGTCGACCTCCGCGACCGTTATGGCATTACCCAATTGGTATTCAACGAAGAGGTGAACGCCGACCTCTGCGAACGCGCCAACAAGCTGGGACGCGAATTCGTCGTCCAAGCTACGGGCACGGTAAACGAGCGTTTCAGCAAGAACGCCAACATGCCTACGGGCGACATAGAAATCATCGTCGACGGGCTGAACGTGCTGAACACCGCCCTGACACCTCCCTTCACCATAGAGGACAACACCGACGGCGGCGACGACATACGCATGAAGTACCGCTACTTAGACCTGCGCCGGAACGTGGTGCGCGCCAACCTCGAGCTGCGCCACAAGATGACCATCGAGGTGCGCACGTATCTCGACAAGCTCGGGTTCATCGAGGTGGAGACACCGGTGCTGATCGGTTCCACGCCCGAGGGGGCACGCGACTTCGTGGTGCCCTCGCGCATGAACCCGGGACAGTTCTACGCCCTGCCGCAATCGCCGCAGACGCTGAAGCAGCTGCTCATGGTGTCGGGCTTCGACCGTTACTTCCAGATCGCGAAATGCTTCCGCGACGAAGACCTGCGGGCCGACCGCCAACCCGAATTCACGCAGATCGACTGCGAGATGAGCTTCGTGGAGCAGGAGGATGTCATCACCACTTTCGAGGGAATGGCCAAGCACCTCTTCAAGACGCTTCGAGGCGTGGAATTCGACGGACCGTTCGCCCGCATGGCATGGGCCGACGCCATGAAACTGTACGGCAGCGACAAGCCCGACCTGCGCTTCGGCATGGAGTTCGTGGAGCTGATGGATATCCTGAAAGGCCACGGCTTCTCTGTGTTCGACAACGCCGCCTACATCGGCGGTATCCGCGCCGAGGGCGCCGCCTCGTACACCCGCAAGCAATTGGACGAGCTGACGGAGTTCGTTAAGCGGCCGCAGATAGGCGCCAAGGGACTGGTCTACGCCCGTGTGGAAGCCGACGGCGGGGTGAAGTCCAGCGTGGACAAGTTCTACTCGCCCGAGGTGTTGCGACAGCTGAAGGAAGCGTTCGGCGCACAGCCGGGCGACCTCATCCTCATCCTCTCCGGCGACGACACCATGAGGACCCGCAAGCAACTCTCCGAGCTTCGTCTCGAGATGGGCACGCGGCTGGGCCTGCGGGACAAGAACCGCTTCATTTGCCTGTGGGTGGTCGATTTCCCCATGTTCGAGTGGAGCGAGGAGGAGGGGCGGCTGATGGCCATGCACCATCCCTTCACGCATCCCAAGGATGAGGACATACCGTTGCTCGACACCAACCCCGCCGCTGTCCGCGCCGACGCGTACGACATGGTGGTGAACGGCGTCGAGGTGGGCGGCGGTTCCATCCGTATCCACGACGCGGCGCTGCAAGCCAAGATGTTCGAGATATTGGGCTTCACGCCCGAGAAGGCCGAGGCACAGTTCGGCTTCCTGATGAACGCTTTCAAGTACGGCGCTCCTCCGCATGGCGGATTGGCTTACGGACTGGATCGCTGGGTATCGCTCTTCGCCGGGCTGGATTCCATCCGCGACTGCATCGCCTTCCCCAAGAACAATTCCGGACGCGACGTGATGCTCGACGCTCCCTCGTCCATCGACCAGAAACAGCTCGACGAGCTGAACCTGATCGTGGACGTAAAGCCGTAAGGGGTGGTGAAAGAGTCGGCACGCGTCGTACGCTTCCTCATCATCGGCACGATGAATGCCTTGATCATGGCCTTCGTGGTCTGGCTGATGATGCGGGTGCTCGGCATCAACTATCTCGTGGCCAACGTCACGGCGTACGTCGTCGCCCAGACGCACAACTTCCTGTGGTGCAAGTACTGGGTGTTCGCTATCGAAAACAAAAAGAACAGCCTCTGGCAACAGATGCTGTTCTTTTGCTTTGCTTTCGGTCTGGCATACCTGGCGCAATTCCTGTTCCTTGTTCTCTTGGTCGAGCTGCTCGGCACGAACGCGTACCTGGCGCAGTTCCTGGGGCTGTTTGTGTACGGCGGCACCAACTTCCTGCTCAACAGGCGGGTCACGTTTCGGTAGAGAATGTATTTGGCATGATATTATTGTGTTTTGATGCAAAAAGAGAATATTTAGGCACGGATTACACGGATTTCGCCGCAGTGTGTTCTGTGGGAGAGACTGCGTAATCCGTGCAATCCGTGCCTAAAAGAAAGCCGCTCCGATTTATGATATAGCCTCCTATTAAGCTGTCACCCCGCTGGGGTGAGGAGGCCATATCAATCGCTATCTTTCTCAATGATTATTGTTACTTTGCCCATAATCTATTTTCAATCGATAAACCGTTTCGTCAGCCCTTCGTATTCCTCGATGCGGCGGTCGCGCAGGAAGGGCCACCAGCGTCGCACGTTCTCCGAGCGTTCCATGTCCAATTCCACGACGATGTTTTCCGGTGCTTCCTCTCCGGCTTGCGCCAGCAGCTCGCCTTGCGGGCCGGCCACGAAACTGTTGCCCCAGAAATGGATGCCGTTGGTCTGTCCCGATGGGTCAGGCTCGTGTCCCACGCGATTGACGGCGATAACGGGCAGGCCGTTGGCTACGGCGTGGGCACGTTGCGCGATACGCCAGGCATCGAGCTGGCGGAGCTTCTCCTCATTGGTGTCGCTGCTTTCCCAGCCTATGGCGGTGGGGTAGACGAGTAGCTCGGCGCCCCGCAGAGCCATCAATCGGGCGGCTTCGGGATACCATTGGTCCCAGCACACCAGCACGCCGATCCGCCCGAGCGAGGTTTGTATGGGCTGGAACCCGAGGTCTCCGGGCGTGAAGTAGAACTTCTCGTAGTAGGCGGGGTCGTCGGGGATGTGCATCTTGCGGTACTTGCCGGCCATGCTCCCGTCGCGGTCGAACACCACGGCGGTGTTGTGGTACAACCCCGGTGCCCGCCGCTCGAATAGGGAGCAGACGAGCACCACGCCGTGCTCCGCCGCCAGCCGGGAGTAGAAGTCGGTGGATGGTCCGGGGATGGTTTCCGCCAGGTCGAACATCCCCGTCTCCTCCGTCTGGCAGAAGTAGAGCGAATTGTGCAGCTCCTGGAGGGCGATGAGCCGCGCTCCCTTGGCGGCGCACTCTCCGATGTTCCTGGCGAGGTTCGCCATGTTCTCCTTCATGTCCGCCGTATTGGCCTGTTGGACAAGTCCTACGTTTATGATCTTCATAACTTATTTATAATGTCTTTGATGTATATCGTATAAAATTACTTTTTCTTGATGGCTCTATATCCCCCGGAACGTTTGGATCCGACGTATTCTATGAAACCTTGTTTCTTTAAGATCTTGATACAGCGTTCCGTTGTGGTAAGGCTTTTGCCTATAAAACGCAGTATGTCTGATTGCTTGGACATAGGGTTAGAGGTGATATAAGACAGTATCCGCTCTGCATCTTTGCTTATCGCCTCATTTATCACCTCATTTCTTCTCTTTTCGTGAGGTGATAAATCATCGTATTCCTGATTTACAGTATATTCCCTTTTACTATCAACCTCGTTTATCACTTCATAACCTGTATTCTTCGGACGCAAAATAGAGACAACAAACTCCTCTCTTGTATAGTTGTTGTCGAAGGTGATGTGGTTGTAGCTCTTCATTGCCCGAACAACGCCGCTACCGGAAAACACCTTTCGCTTATCCGAACCGTTCTTTACCCAAATGATACCTTTGTTGTCTTTATATGGTTTATCTTTCCCTTTAGAAATGTCGGCAACTACAATGTTCTGCCCATCTATATTTAGTGTTTCCGTAGTAATGACTATCGCAGGTTTTACATTTTCTGAAGCAACATTCACAAGCAAGGCATTGGTCCGTTGGATTTCCTCGAAAGAGAGTCCTTTGACCTTCCCCGTTTTGTCATCTATTCCCACAATCAGCAATCCGCCATGTGTATTGCTGAATGCGACCATCTCACCGCCTATCTTATAGGCATCGTTGACACGTACTTTAAATTGGACGGTCGTCGTTTCGCCTTGCGAAATGAGTTGCTTGAGGTGCTCTTCTGTAATCATATACAAATATACTCTTATTTATTTCTAATACTCAACTTTCGCAAGTATTCGAGTTCAGGGTTGACAAGCTGATGAATAGAAGGCCTGAAAGACCTGAAAGATTAGTGATGAGCGAATCGTTAGCCGAGTGCCCTGAAAGGGCTGAGAAGTGGCTGTAAGCCTTTGCCTGAAAGGCTCTTAACCCAGCCCAACGCAGAGCGAGGAACGAGCGGCACGTTGGGTTTCCTGTGGGCATATCACGTTGCGCCCTGTAAGGGCAGCTTATCTCTACATCGTAAATCATGAGGGATAACCTGGGCTTACAGCCCGCAACGTCATACACCCGCGGAAACCCAACGCGTCGCTTCGCTCTGCGTTGGGCTGGGTTAAGAGCCTTACAGGCAAAGGCTTTCAGCCACATTTCAGCCCTTTCAGGGCATCCTGCCCAGCGATAGGTCAAACTTGCTAAATCCATATCATAATACTTGCGAAAGTTATCTATCTTATCGCTTGTTCTACGAATTGAAGGAGCATCATTCTCGCCCCTCACTCGATCACCCCCAGCGGATATTGCATGGTGACGCAGTGCAGGGAGCCGTGTTGCTTGATGAGGGCTTGGCAGTCGATGCCGACGATTTCGTAGTTGGGAAAAGCCTGGCGCAGCGTGTCGGCGGCTCGGGCGTCGCAGGCGGGCTGTCCGTAGGTGGGATAGAGCACGGCTTCGTTGAGGATGAGGAAGTTGGCGTAGGTGGCGGGCAGGCGTTGGCCGTCGTCCGTCACGATGGGGTCGGGCAGGGGTAGGGGGAAGAGACGGTAGGGGTCGCCGGCGCGGGTGCGGAACGTCAGCAGTTGCTCTTCCATGGCGTGCAGCTCTTCGTAGTGTTCGTCGGCGGTGTCGTCGCACTTCACGTAGGCGATGGCGTCGGTGGAACAGAAGCGGGCGAGGGTGTCGACGTGGCTGTCGGTGTCGTCGCCCGCCAGGTAGCCGTAGTCTAACCAGAGCACTCGCTCGAGGTGAAAAGTGGTGCGGAGGTAATCTTCGATCTCCCGTTGGTTGAGGTGCGCGTTGCGGTTGGGCGAGAGGAGGCATCGGCTGGTGGTGAGCAGCGTGCCCCGTCCGTCGCACTCTATGGCGCCACCCTCGAGCACGAAGCCGAGGCGGTTGGCGTAGCGTCCGTGCAGCGCCTCGTCTTCCACGGCGTAGCGGGTGATGAGGTTGTCGTAATTGGCGGGGTACTTGAGTCCCCAACCGTTGAAGGCGAAGTCGAGCAGGGTGGGGGTTCCCTCTTCGATTAGCGTGATGGCGCCATGGTCGCGTGCCCAGGTGTCGTTGGTGTCGCAGTCCTCGAAGCGCACGTTCGCCATGTTCACCTCGTCGGCTATTTGCCGTTCCACGGCTTTTGGCTCGGGGGTGACGATGAGCAACAGCTCTCGTTGGGCGATTTCGCGCGCGATATTCTTGAAGCACTCTCGGGCCTCGTCGAGCATTGGTGCCCAGTCCGTGCCGGCGTGCGGCCATGTCATCTGCACGCCGCTTTGGTAGTGCCATTCGGCGGGTAAGTGTGGTGCCTTGAGTTCTATTTGCTCGGCTATCATCTTGGCGAAGTCTACTTCCTTCCCGCCTGAGCGGGGCAGTCCGACAATGATTCCCATATATGAATTAAAAATTGAGAATTGAGAATTAAAAAATAAATGTAATGGGGGTGGGGTATATTTTAGGATTTCGCGGGCTGTTGGTCGTGGGGCTTGCGGTCGAAGAAGGGATTTTTCGACGAGGCGCTCACGGGTATGGCCATCACTTGCGTGCAGCCGTTCAGCCAGTCGAGGCGTTGGGCGGCCAGTCCGGCGGAGAACATCACCCGGGTGTCCACCCGCAGGTCGGCCGCCGTGGCACATGCCGAGCCGATGGCGATGCCCACGTCGACGCTATTGATGGCGCAGGGTACGCCCTCCGGGCGCTCCTCGCAGGTATCGTATCCGCAATGCTTGCAGTTGAGGGCGTGCGCCCGCTCGCGTGTACCTATCAGTATCACGCACTCGGCGTTGAGAATGTTCTCGGCGTCGCGTAGAAAGAATTTCAGTTGTTTTTCTTCGGCCATCGTCACCATGATGTCCGACAGCAGGCGAATGTCCTCTTCCGTCACCATCGCCACCTCTACGATGTCCATCCCTTTCCCTTTCGGGGCGGTGCGCGCGGCGGTCATCATCTGGCGCGCCACGCGTAGTACATGCTCGTGTCGAGCGTCTCTTTCGTTCAGTATCATTTTTGTTGAATATTGTTTTTTTCAGTTTTTCAGTTCATGTAGTCGGGGGAATTTTAGGAACATGCGGAATTCGGTCCGCTTTCTTTTAGCCATGATGTTGTTTGGCTTGATTTCCAAGGCCTTGTCGCAACACTCAATGGCTTCTTCGTAACGTTCCAGCAAGCCCAATGCGGTAGCTTTGTTTTCCCAAGTCTCGTCGAACCCAGGATCCTCCGCGATAGATTTGTCGAAACATGCTATGGATTCCTCTATTTTGCCCAAGGAAAGTAGTCCAAAGCCCCTGCCATGCCACGCCATCGCGTTCTTGGGATTCTCCGCGAGAACTTTGTCGTAGCATGTTATCGCTTCCTCGAAGCGCCCCAAGGAAAGCAAAGCGAGGCCTTTGCCAATTAATGCGAACGGGTTTTCGTGACTCCAGCCCATGACCTCGTCGTAACATTCGATGGAGTCCTCATAGCGTTCCAACAATCTCAGTGCGTAACCTTTTAGGAGAGGCAGATTTATATCCTCGGGATTCAGTAATATAACGCGATCCAAAGCTTCGACCGCCTCCTCACAGCGTTTCATCCGAAGCAGCGCGAGGGATTTGTTTCGCCACGCTAATTCGTTTGCCGGATTCGCTTCGATGGCTTCATCACAGGATTCCAGTGCCTCTCCGTAGCGTTCCAGAACATTCAGCGTCGCATATTTGAGGTCCCATGCGATGTCTCCCTCCGGATTTACCGCAATGGCTCTATCGCAATTGATGAGAACCTCTTCGTAGCATTCCAAGCCAGTTAACGCAAAGGCCCTGTTGATCCATGCCACTTCGTATTCGGGTTTATGGGCGAGTGCCCTGTCGCAACATTCGATGGCGGCTTCATACTGTCCCAGGCAGTTCAGCGCGTAGGCTTTACTATTCCAGGCCTCTTCGTCTTTGGGGGATAGCTCGAGAATCTTGTCGAGTAGTTCGAGACCTTCCTCCCATTGTTCCGCGGCTAATAAGGTATTCACCTCATTGGCCCATGCCTTGGTGGCATTAAAAAGTTCATTCATATCCATTTTCCAGTTCCCAAGTTTTCTTTTTCCATTTATCCTTTCCACGTTTCTCCTCCGGGCTACGATGCACTTGCGAGGAAGCCTTTACGCTCCCTCCAAGTTGCTTGAGCCGCTCTTCCCTGCGGATCTTGCCGTATGCCTTGTCGAAGTTTCGGGCGCTTTTATGTTTTTTGGATTTGCTCATTGATTAGGGAGAGTGAATGAAAGGGCTATTCCATTTTTCCTATTAACAATTCCTTCTCCAAGAAATCGTAGACATATAGAGGACTTTGGAAGTAAAATCCGGTACGAGGATCCGTGAGCTTGGTGTAAGTCTCGGAATTATAGAGCGTATTTAGGGCTTCTTCCATATCCAAGTCCTGGCGTTCCATCAAGAGAAGCACAAGGTCTCTTGACATATATTCAATCATGTAATTTAGATCATCCATTGTATTTGAGTAATTGAATGGCACGTTCTGTCCCGAAAAAGTATTGGATCGTTAATCCGCGCATAAATTTGAGACGCTGGATAAATGTTTGAAGATCGATTTCATTTTCCATAAATCGGCGTATCTGTAATCCTACACGATCATTAGCTATTGGACCGATGACGATATCGTAATCATGAACTGGCTTATTCGATTTGTTGCTACGATTGGCAAAAATAAAATTCGCCCATTCCATATCATAGTCTTCAAAGACTTTAATGCGGAGTTCGGAATTCCCTGGCAACAAAAGCCTTTCGTCAAATTCGTAAGTTGTCACAATAGGCTCCCCATTCAACTGGGCTGCTTTGAATGTAGCCATATCATAAGCCTGCCTTTCATCGACAGACAAATAGAAACCTTTACCAAAATCTTTGTTTGGTTTTGATTTCTTCAAATCTATTTGTGCGATCTTTACGGTAGATCCATGATATAGCTTCATTGTAATTGCCCTCCATGGCGTTGGCAATACGCCGTCATGTCGCTCACCATATCTTCGAAACTTTGCGTATGGGCGATGCCGTAATGGCGGTCGATAAACTTGATGGCTTTGTAACGCTCCATGTAGCGGAAGGCTTGCTTATCGCTCAGCCCATGGGCCTTGGCGAATTCGTTCACCAAGGCTATGATGTACTCCACCTTGTCGGCTATGGGATAATTCTTCTCCATTGCAAAAGGGTTTATGGTTTAACCTGCCACAAAAGTAGGGAGAAATCCCTGCATAACAAAAGTTTTGGAGAAGGAATTGCTCGTTTTCATACCTTATCCTTGTGGGCTTACGCCAATGGATGCTTGGAGCGGCTGAACTTTATTCCTTTTCTTCTCAACTCTGCCGCATAGACCTCCATGTTCTCGAAGTGTGGGGCGAAGCAAACTTCTTGCACGTGGTTGCCTATGGGTGCGTAGTCGATATACAGTTGCCGATATTCTTCATTCGGCTTCACTTCTTTATCTTTCATTAGATTCTTCACCTTTACTATCCTACATTCTTGCTCTTCCTCGAAAGCCACGTGCTTGGTCAAGCAACGCAAGTCAATGAGTAATTCGCCTACCACGGCGCAATCCAGCTCTTTCGCCATGTCGCGTAGCTCGCGCATGGATTTTCTCACTGCATCCAAGCAATCCTCCATGCTCCTATGATAGTTCTTGATTTCCTCTATTACTTCGTCCTCTTTTCTCTTCCTCTCTTCGTCACTTTCCTTTCCATCAAACTTATCCCTGTAGAACGTATAATCTTCTTTCTGCCCCAAGCCGATCACTTGCCTTGTCTCGGGGTCGACGTAGATGCAGCGAAACAGGGCCGCCTTGTCGCTCTTTTCCTCATTATCCTTCATCTTGGAGGACAAATCTAATTGGGATTGATCTCGCTGGCTGGTAGAAGAAGCCATTTGTGACAAACCGCTGGATGGTGCCTTCATGTTTTCCTCGAAGAAACTGCTCTTGAATATGATGCTCGCTCCAGTCGCTTCTTGCTTATCTTCTTTTCCATATAGCCTGAATTGATTGAGGCGGTCTTTATTGAATGTAAAGCTACCGGCCAGCGTCACGTTATCACCATCATCTATGACGTATTTACCCATTCCAAACAAATAATCCATTAGCGTAAGTCCTTCACTGCGGTCGTTGGATAGGATTGTAGAATGTAGCCGGAACATGGGTTCTCCTTTCTTTTCTTCTTTCGGCAGCAGTAAGATCTTTAGCGTAGCTTTAGTCGTATAGTGCGCTATACCTTGTTTGGCATCCTCCTTGACTTGGAGCTTGCTAATGATAAGACAGGATTTCACAAACAGTTCCTCGTATTTACTTTTACTCTCTGGATCTTCAATCTTGTGCTTCTCTACGACGCTTGAAAAGAAAGAATCCTTATCTCGTATCATGCTTATGATTACTTCTTCCTTTTCCACATCATCCAATTGGGGAATGGTCAATACGGCGTAAATATCACGTTTGGCTTCCATGAAACACTTTGCGGCATCTTCGATAGTGTATTTATCGGGATGGCTTTTATGGAGCTTCATGATAGACACTGCTTTATTTTTCTTCGCAAAAAAATGTTCGTCATTTATTTCAAGCGCCTTATCGAAGTACATAATGGCTTCCTCGTGACGTCCCAAGGAGTTCAGCGCAAAGCCTTTGTTGTTCCATGCCGTACCGTTCTCCGGATTCAGTCTGATGCTCTCGTCCAAGCACCCGATGGCTTCTTCGTAACGTTCTAAGTCGATCAGCGTAAAACCTTTGCTGCTCCATACCACATCATTCTCCGGATTCAGCCTGATGCTCTCGTCCAAGCACTCGATGGCTTCCTCGTGACGTCCCAAGGAGTCCAGCGCAAAGCCTTTGTTGCTCCATGCCGCACCGCTCTCCGGATTCAACCTGATGCTCTCGTCGAGGCATCCGATGGCTTCCTCGTAACGTCCCAAGTCGATCAGTGCATAGCCTTTGTTGTTCCATACTGTACTATTTTTATCATCCAATTTGATGATTTTGTCACAGCGTTTGATGATTTCTTCATAATTCATTTGATTTATAAGTTCTGCTGCATCATCAAGCAACATTTTGATTTCGTTTTCCATAGCCTTATTAATTAATCCATTCATTCATCACAATGGAATGGCGTTCTTTTCATATTACCTCATCCCTCCATTCCGATAGCATATCTCGTACATGTCCCGCACGGCCCAGAAAGTATTGTCGGTGTGCAATGCCCACCAGTTCTCGTATAGGAAATCCAGACCGCCGTATTTTTTCAGGTAGCGGTAAGCGTCTATCGCGTCCATCTTGTAGGCGGCCGCGAACTCGGGGATGATGAACGTGACGTAACTGATCGCGTCGCGAGTGTCTTTGTCCAATACCGTGGTGTCACTCATGCCAAAGGGTTGTATAGTTTAACTTGCGACAAAAGTAGGGAGAAATCCCTGCATAACAAAAGTTTTATTGGAAAATATAGTCTATCTTTGTCGGCACGTTTACGGGGTGATGAGTAAGAAGATACTTAAACTATTGACAGGCATTGCCGTAGCGGGAGTGTTGGGGGCTTGCTCGGCCACCAAGTTCGTGCCCGATGGATCTTATCTGCTCGATGAGGTTCGGATACGTACGGACAATAAAGAGGTGGCGCCGTCGAACCTGCGCCTCTACGTGCGGCAGAATCCCAACGCGCGCTGGTTCAGCCTGTTCAAGACTCAGCTTTACATCTACGACCTGTCGGGACGCGATTCCACGAAGTGGATGAACCGTTTCCTGCGACGGATTGGCGACGCCCCCGTGATCTACAACGCCGAAGAGGCCGAGCGAACGAGGGTGGAGATGAACAAGGCGGTGCAAAACATGGGATTCATGGGATCGTCGGTGAGCTATACCACCCGCGTCCGTCGGAAGAAGCTCAGCCTGCGCTACGACGTGAAGACGGGACCGCCCTACATAGTACGCTCGTTCTCCGACGAGATTGGCGACGCGCGCATCGCCGACATCTTGCAGGCCGATTCGGCCAAAAGCCTGCTGCGAACCGGGATGCGGTTCGACGTGAACGTGCTCGACGCCGATCGCCAACGGGTGACCAACGAGCTACAGAACGTGGGCTACTACCGCTTCAACAAGGACTATATAGGCTATACGGCCGACACCGTACGGGGGACCTACCGGGTGGACCTCACCCGACGGCTCTATCCCTACCGACCCACGTCGGCCGATTCGGCCAGGGCGCACAGCACCTACCGGATAGGTAACATATACTTCATCATGGACTACGACGTGATGCAGTCGTCGGCGCTGAGCAGCATCTACATCAACGACTCCGTGCATTATCGCGGTTATCCCATCTATTACCGCGACAAGCTCTACCTGCGTCCCAAGCTGCTGACGGACAACCTCCGCTTCCGCGGCGGGGAACTGTATAACGCCGATGCCGTGCAGCAGACCTATTCGCGCTTCGGCCGGCTATCGGCGCTGAAGTACACCAACATCCGGTTCGTGGAGAAGCAGGTGGGCGACTCCACCTTGCTCGACAGCTACGTGCTCTTCACCAAAGGCAAGCCACGCTCCGTCACCTTCGAGGTGGAGGGCACCAACTCCGCCGGCGACCTGGGGGCGGCGGCCTCCGTGTCGTTCCAGAACCGCAACTTCTTCCGCGGCTCGGAGATATTCATGGTGAAGCTGCGCGGAGCCTACGAGGTGATCTCGGGCCTACAGGCCGGATACTCCAACAGCAACTACACCGAGTGGGGCGTGGAGACGAGCGTCAACTTCCCTAACTTCCTCTTCCCCTTCCTGTCGTCCGATTTCAAGCGCCGGGTGAGAGCCACCACGGAGTTCGCCCTGCTCTACAACTATCAGGTGCGCCCCGAGTTCCAACGCACGCTGGCCACCGCCTCGTGGAGCTATCGCTGGAGCAAGCAACCCAAGATACAGCACCGCGTGGACCTGATGAACATCAGCTTCCTGTACTATCCCACCATCTCCGAACGCTTCAAGCAGGACTATCTCAACAAGGGACAAAACCAGATCTTCCTGTACAACTACCAGGACCGGCTCATCATCAACATGGGCTACAACTACTACTACAACAGCGTGGGAAGTGGCATCGTGAACAACACCATTGCCTCCAACTCCTACTCGTTGCGCTTCAACTTCGAGTCGGCCGGCAACCTGATGTACGCCCTCTCCAAAGCCGCGAACATCCGCAAGAACGCCAACGGCGAGTACGCCATCCTCGGATTGCCCTTCTACCAATACCTCAAGGCCGAGTTCGACTACGCGCAGAACGTGAGCATCGACCATCGCAACTCGGTGGCGTTTCACGTCGGGGTGGGGGTAGCCGTGCCCTACGGCAACGCACGCAATATACCCTTCGAGAAGCAGTACTTTGCCGGTGGAGCCAACAGCGTGCGCGGATGGACCGTGCGAGGCTTGGGGCCGGGGGCGTATTCGGGACCAAGCAACCTGTTCGATCGCTCGGGCGACATCAAGCTCGACGCCAGTATAGAGTATCGCAGCAAACTCTTCTGGAAGTTCCAGGGAGCGGCGTTCGTCGACGCGGGCAACATCTGGACCATACGCAGCTACGACAACCTGCCAGATGGCGTATTCAAATTCAACCGCTTCTACAAGCAGATCGCCGTGGCCTACGGGCTGGGGCTGCGGATGGACTTCGACTTCTTCATCCTCCGCTTCGACGCGGGCATGAAGGCCATCAATCCCGTGTACACCAACAATAAGGAGCATTACCCCATCGTGCATCCCCGCTTTAAGCGCGACTTCGCTTTCCACTTCGCCGTAGGTTACCCGTTTTAGGGAAAGCCACACGCAAGCCGCGTGAAGTTTTTGCGAAGCCGAAAGGAAGCCCGAGCTTTTGTAATCAGATTTCGGGAATGGAAAAAAAAGCCCGAGCTTTTGTAATCAGATTTCGGGAATGGAGAAAAAAGCCCGGGCTTTTGTAATCAGATTTCGGGAATGGGAAAAAAAGCCCGAGCTTTTGTAATCAGATTTCGGGAATGGGAAAAAAAGCCCGAGCTTTTGTAATCAGATTTCGGGAATGGAGAAAAAAGC